>NZ_JBEXGX010000023.1:0-149455 GCF_040607495.1 Streptomyces sp. NPDC005281
GCTCGACCTCCCGGAACGAGCCCGCGTCCAGCAGCAGCTCGATCCGCTCCCGCGCCGTCAGCTTGCCCTTGGCATGCTGCGCCTCGGTCGCCTTCTCGCTGGGACCCCGCAAGGCCTCCGCACGAATGGCGTGCAGTTCCGCCACACGGCCACGCGCGTCCGTCGGCTCGCCTGTGGGGATCGTGGTGCTCGCGGTGTCGGCCTCGTCCAAAACGGTCATGTAGCGACCATACGAAGTCCACCAAGGAAACGGGCCCGTCGACTCTGCACAGTCCTCGGACCGTTTTCCTGGTGCCCCTGAACAGAACCACCATCACGTGCAGGCGATCCGACTGCCCGGAGGGGTTCAGGGTTGTGGAGAACACACAAACCGTTCGGCCGAGCGCCATCCGACATTCATGAGTGGCACATGCCATCACTGGGGTGACACGGCCCCCGTTCGGCGGGGCCGGCCGGCCCCGGAGCCCCCGCCCGGCCGCCACTTCGGGCGGTCGCGCGGAGATACGGCCGTGGCGCCTGTTGGGTCGACTGTACGGGGGTACACGGGGGCCGTGTCCGAGTTCCGGGCGCATCCGCCGGGGCCGGGCAGTCGCGACCCAGCGTCACCGCATGGGCACATCCTGGATACTGTTGAAACTTGAACGGAATAGGTCTACGGTTGCCCCTGTTGACCTCGTTGAACATTCAACAGATTATCCCCGTGGCTCTCCCCGGAGCCGCGGACCGTCCCCCAAGGAGCTTCTGATGGGCATCTTCGGCCGCAAGACCACCGACACCGCCGAGACCACCGCCGCCGCGACCGCCGGCGTCGTCAACCCGGACCTGGCCGCCCTGACCGGCGAGTACACCATCGACCCGGCGCACTCGACGATCGGCTTCGTCGCCCGGCACGCGATGGTGACCAACGTCAAGGGCAAGTTCAACGACTTCGAGGGCACGCTGCACCTGGACGGCGGCGACCCGGCCCGGTCCACGGCCTCCCTCGACATCAAGATGGAGAGCATCGACACCGGGTCCGCCGACCGTGACGGTCACCTCAAGAGCTCCGACTTCTTCAAGACCGACGAGTTCCCGACGATGACCTTCCGCTCGGCCAAGGCGGAGGCTCTGGGCGGTGACGACTACCGGATCACCGGCGACCTGGAGATCCTCGGTACCACCAAGCAGATCAGCATCGACCTGGAGTTCAACGGCGCCGCGAAGGACCCGTTCGGCAACGAGCGCGTGGGCTTCGAGGGCAAGGCCGAGATCCTCCGCTCCGAGTGGGGCCTCACGTGGAACGCGGCCCTGGAGACCGGCGGCGTCCTCGTCTCCGACAAGATCAAGCTGAACTTCGACATCTCGGCGATCAAGAACGCCGGCTGAGCCACGGGCCGAAGGCCCCCGCACCGCCGCACGCTGTTCTCCGGCGCCGGGCACCCCGCACAGGGGCGCCCGGCGCCGCCGCGTGCGCGGGCCATGTCCGGCCTCGGGCGCGGGACCACGGGCGACCCCGGGCCTCGGATCATCGGAGAACCCGGGCGCCTGACCATGGGCGGCCCCTGGCCCGCAACCCCTCAGAAGCCGCCGCCGAAATCACCGCCGCCACCGCCGAAGTCGCCTCCCCCGCCTCCCCCGCCGTCACCGAAGCCGCCGCCGAAATCACCGGGGTCGAAATCGGCACCGGAGACGTCGCCTCCGTCGTAGCCGCCGCCGAAGTCGCCGTAGCCGGTGCCGTACGCGGCCCCGTACCCGGGGCTCGCCATCATGCTGCCGAGCACGGTCCCGACGAGCAGGCCCGGCAGCACGCCACCGCCGAAATAGCCGCCCGCCCAGGGTCCGTACGCCGGGCCCGCGTCCCAGTACGGGCGGCGGCCGCGGTCGGTCTCGACCTCGCGGACCGCCGGTTCCTCACCGCCGGCCAGACGCATCCAGTCCGCCTTGCAGACCGGGACCTCGCGGGGCGCGCCCCCGGCGGGCGTCCAGGCCGTGTCGGCGACGGACGGGCCGTGCCGCGGGTCGAAGAAGCAGGGCGCGCGGCGCGCGGGGACCGGGCGGCCCTCGCGGCGCGCCGCGAGCACGGCCAGGGAGAAGCGGCCCTCCTCCAGGGCCTGGGTGACGGCGCGCACGTCCTCCGGGCGCCGGGCCCCGGCCATGAAGGACTTCGCCTGTTCGTAGGCGTCGAGCGCTCGTTCGTAGTCCGCGCGCATCGCGTCGTCCGCGCCGGCCTCCGCGGGGTGGAAGTCGAGCCGGTCCAGTTCCTCGCCGAAGGCGGTGATGTCCTCGTCGACGACCACGCGGAGCCGGTCGAGCGCGGCCCGCTGTTCCTCCTGCTCGCGGCGCCGGTTGCGGCGCACGACCGCGTACGCGCCCGCGCCTCCGACGACGGCCACCGCGCCGACCGCGATCAGCGCGCCCGTCGGAACGCCTCCGCTGTCCATGCCGCCGCCCCAGCTCGCGGGGGCCTCACCATGGATGGCGGCCAGCGCGCGGTCGGTGAACCGGTTCAGCTGGGTGTTCGCGTCCGACACGCCCTGGACGCTGGTGACGAGGTTCCGCACGGCCGTGCGCGACATCACCGCGGAGTCGGCGCGGGCGTCGAAGCGGTCGCCGAGCCTGATCGCGTAGAGGCCGGTGACGCCGGTGTCGGTGCGCAGGTTCTGGAAGAGGTTCCGGGTGGGGAAGCCCGCGGGCAGCACGGCGATGAAGAGGGGCTTGTCGGCCTTCTTGATCTTGGCTGCGAGGGCATCGGCCTCCGGCACGGAGAGCTGGCCGGAGGCGGCCGGGTCCACATAGACGGGACCCTTCCTCAGGGCCGCCGCCACGGTGGAGACATCGGTGGCGGCGTGGGCCCGGGGCGCCGGGATCCACACCATGGCGAGGGCCGCGAGTGTCAGCGCGACCAACAGGCCTGGAAGTCCTCGGTTGTGTGCGGCCCTCATGCCTTGAAACTACCCGAACCGGAGTGAAACAGGACATCGAGGGAACGGCGGCCGGGGTGACCGGGAGAGGGACGACCGAGGCGGCCGGGGGAAGGGCGTCGGACCGGCGTCGCGGAACGATTCGATTCCACCTTCCGGAATTGTGGCTTCCATCACAGCGGCGGCTGGCATGAACCTGCTGAAGTGGCCGGATGGTCGGACTCATCCTTCGCGTTCTCCCCTTCTGGGTTCGCGAGCCGCTGCTCATCGTCGTCGGCTTCCCCTTCAGCGGCCTCCTCTTCTACGCCGCGGCCCGGGACGGATCGGCCTTCGGGGCGTTCCTCGGCCTCGCGGTGCTCGTGTTCTCCGTGATCCGTGTGTACGAGGTGGTCAAGGCGCTCAAGGCCCGCAAGGCGGCCAGGGAATCCGCGGGCGCCACGGCCACGGCACCCGCGCCGTAGCCGGCGGGGACCGGAACGCGGACCGGAACGCGGACCGGAACGCGGACCGGCCGGGGCTGGTGCTCAGCCCCGGCCGGCCCTCCACGTCCTTTCCTCACCCGGCGCGGTACGCCTTCGTCAGCGCGGCCACCGCCTTCGCGTAGTGGCCGGTCAGCAGAAGGTGGTCCGCGTCCGCGAAGGGCCCCGCGTTCGCCGCGGTGACCGACGAACCGATCTTCCGCTGGACGAGCAGACGGGCCTTCGTCACGGCCCTGCGGGCGGCCCGGTCGTCGCCGGAGCGTTCCGCGGCCGAGGCCGCCCGGGCGAGCGCGCCGAGTGTGTCGGCGCCGCCCTTCGGCAGGTCCGTCAGTGTCGTGAGACCCCATCCGTACGGGAACTGCGGGTCGTAGGAGGTGTCACCGACGTTGATCGGCAACTGGGACTCCGACTTCGGCCAGGTGACCGGGAGCTGCCCGGTGAAGGCGCGCTTTCCGTAGAGGACGTCGGCGACGCCGTCGCCCTCGGTGCCCGGCAGCCACGAGGCGACCAGGGAGTCGACGGAGCCGAGCCGGTCGCCGATGAGCTGCGGGCGGCCCGAGACGATCAGCACCGCGCACTTCATGGCCGCGCAGACCTTGTCGACGGCCGCCTTGTCGGCCGCGGTGAGCTCCAGGTCGTTGCCGTTGCCGACATCGCCGACACCCTCCGCGTACGGGGTCTCGCCGACGACGACCACACCGACGTCGTAGCCGCCGGTCGGCGCCGAGGCGTCCTTGGAGTAGGTGACGTCGCCGCCGGCGTTCCGCATGCCCTCAAGGATCGTCGTGCCCTTGGTGACGGCGCCGGACGAGCCCTGCCAGGTGAGGGTCCAGCCGCCGGTCTGGTTGCCGAGGTCGTCGGCGTTCGAACCGGCGACGTACACCTTCTGGGACTTCTTCAGCGGGAGTACGCCTCCCGCGTTCTTCAGCAGGACCTGGGACTCGGCCGCCGCCTGCCGCGCCACGGCCCGGTGCGCGGCGGAGCCGATCTTCGAGGCGCCGCTCGTGTCCGCGTAGGGCTTCTCGAAGAGGCCCAGCTTGAACTTCTGGGTGAGGATGCGGGACACGGCGTCGTCGATCCGCCGCTCGCTGACGCGGCCGGCGGTCACCTCGCTCATGAGCGTCGTACGGAAGTCCTTGTACGAGTACGGCACCATCATCATGTCCACGCCCGCGTTGACCGAGGTGCGGACGTGCGAGGCGTAGTCGCCGGGGAGCTGGTCGATGGCATTCCAGTCGCTGATGACGAAGCCGCTGAAGCCCATCCGGCCCTTGAGCACGCCGTTGATCATGTCGGCGCGGGCGTGCATCTTCACCGGGCCCTGGCCGTCACCGACGATGTCGAGCGAGGAATAGGACGGCATGACCGAACCGACGCCCCGGTCGACCGCCGTTCGGAACGGGGCCAGGTGAACGGCTTCCAGCTGCTGCCGGGTGACCTTGGTGACGCCCTGGTCGAGGGTGTACGAGCCCGTCGTGGACGTTCCGTACCCGGTACCGCCGTCACCGACGAAGTGCTTCGCGGTGGCGAGGACCTTGTCGTCGTCCTTCAGGTCCTTGCCGTTACGGGCGCCCTGGAGGCCCTGGACGATCGTCTCCATGGACTGGACGAGCGCCGGGTCCTCGCCGAAGGACTCGTAGGAGCGGCCCCAGCGCTCGTCGCGGGTCACGCACAGGCAGGGCGCGAAGTCCCACGGGATGCCGGTGGCACGGACCTCGGACGCGGTCACCGCGCCCGTCCGTTCGGCCAGCCGGGGATCACGGGTCGCGCCGATGCCGATGTTGTGAGGCATGATCGTCGCGCCGGCGAGGTTGTTGTGACCGTGCACCGCGTCCACGCCGTAGATCAGCGGGATCTGGAAGCGGGTGGCCTGCGCCCGGAGCTGATAGCCGTCGATCATCTTCGCCCAGGCCGCGGGGGTGTTGGGGGTCGGCGTGGAACCGCCGCCGGAGAGCAGTGACCCGAGGTCTTCGGAGGCGATGTCACCGCCCGTGCCGATCGCGCCGCGCTCGGCCTGGGTCATCTGCCCGGCCTTCTCCTCGAGGGACATCCGGGAGAGGAGGTCGGCGACCCGCTTCTTCACGGACAGCTTCGGTTCCAGGTACGGGAGTCCGTGGGCGTCGATGACGACCTGCGGGGTCTCGGCCGGGGCCTTGGCGCCGGTCACCGTGAACTTGAGGGGGATCGTCTCGGCCGCTTCGGCCGACCGGTCGCGCAGGGTCGGGACCTTGACGGTGCGACTGGTGCCGGACACGGTGCCCGCCGGGAAGGTGACCTCGCCCCGGACCGGGGTGTAGTCCCTGCCGGGGGTTGCGGTGCCGCCCGCGCTCTCGTACGCGACGGTCACGGGCTCGTCGATGGGGGCGGAGCCGGTCGTGGCGACGGAGACCTTCACGGCGGCCGTGCCGCCCTCCCGTACCGGGTAGACCGCCGCGTCGGTGGTGACGGAGGCCCGCAGGGACTGGTCGGCCTTGCCGTACAGCTCGACGTCGTCCATGGCGAACTGCCCCTGGAGGCCGACCGGGAGGGTGAGGGCGTAGCCCCACATCTGTGTCAGCCCGAGGACGTGGTCGATGCCTCCGACGGGCTGGTAGTCCGTGCGATAGACGAAGTCGGCGAACGGGATCTCGATCTGTTTCCAGCCACTGAAGTCGTCGGTGAAGGAGGTCGTCCACAGCTCGGAGGCCTCGCCGTTGGCGCCGCCGTCCTTGATCTCGAAGGCGATCTTCTTGGCGTTGTCGTGGCCGTCCCACCAGAAGCGGATGCCCTTGTGCGCCGACCAGTCGTGGGCCGGCTGGTCGGCGGCGAAGTCGTGGCTGAACCCGCCGTAGCCGCTGATGTCGTAGTCACCGGTGAGGACCTTGGCGCCCTCGGGCGCGTCGGACCGTGCGGTCAGGGCGAGTTTCGGCGGGTCGTCGCTGTCGCCGCCCCAGGTGAAGATGCCGTCGGCGGGCTGGCTCGCGAAGGGCACCTCTCCCTCGAAGCGGTCGACCGGGACGGGCGCGGGATCATCGGCCGCCGCCACCGCCGCCGAAGCGAGCGGAAGCAGTCCGGCGATCAGCGCGGCACCGGCCAGCAGAGCGGTTCTTCGTACGGAATTCCGATCGAGCCCGGTCAATGGGTTCCCCCTCGACTCTCACGTTGTTCTGACGACGTGCTTCTTGACGACGTGCCTCTTCTTACGGCTTAGATCACGGCGTGAGTTAACTGGCGTCCCGGCAACCCGTCAAGACTTCACACCACAACCGGTACACACTCAACTCACGTCCGGATCAGAGCAGTTGTTCGTTCAAAATCTGAACGCGCACCCCCTTGACGCGGGTCCGCAGCCGTCATTTACTCACGCCTCGCACGCCTTCCCCCCACCTCCAGAAGGGCGGCGCTCCATGAGGAGATCCACTCGGGCGGCCCGGCTGATCGTCGCCGGGCTGCTCGCCACCGCGGGATTCACGGCGGCCGCGCCCGCGCACGCAGCGGGCGAACAGGTCACCGCCTATCTGACGACGACGGACGACGACGGCGGACGCCATGTCGTGCGCGGGCTCCAGGCCCAGGCTCCGTTCGCCTTCCAGTCGGGCAGCGGTGGCGGCGGTGAGAACATCACCGTCGACGAGAACACCCGGTACCAGACCTTCACCGGCGGCGGCGCGTCCTTCACGGACACCGCGGCCTGGCTGATGAACAGCAGCGGCGCCTTGTCGCAGAGCGCCCGCGACGCGACCATGCGCAAACTGTTCTCGCCGACGGACGGGATCGGACTGTCCTTCCTGCGCAACCCGATGGGCGCCTCGGACCTCGCCCGCTACGGCTACACCTACGACGACGTGCCGGCCGGTCAGAGCGACCCGAACCTGGCGCAGTTCTCCGTCGCGCACGACCTCGCCGACGTGGTGCCGCTGACGAAGCAGGCCCTCCAGCTCAACCCCTCCCTGACGGTGATGGCCTCGCCGTGGACGGCTCCGGCCTGGATGAAGGACAGCGGGTCGCTCAACGGCGGCTGGCTGAAGGCCGAGGACTACGGCGCGTACGCCTCGTACTTCGTGAAGTACCTCCAGGCGTACCGGGACCAGGGCGTCCCCGTCTCGTACGTCACCGCCCAGAACGAGCCGACCTGCTGCTCGGGTTACCCCTCGATGAGCTGGAACGCCTCGGGGCTCGCCTACTTCACCAAGAGCGAGCTGCTGCCCAGGCTCCAGGCGGCCGGGCTGTCCACCAAGGTGCTCGCCCACGACTGGAACTGGGACGTGTACGACTCCTACGCGGCGGCGACGGTCGACGACGCCGCGGTCCGCTCGCACCCGAACTTCGGCGGGATCGCCTGGCACGGGTACGGCGGTGACATCGCCAAGCAGACCGGTGTGCACAACCAGTACCCGGGCCTCGACGCCTTCGGGACCGAGCACTCCGGCGGCACCTGGATCGCCGACCAGCAGCGCGAGGACATGCTCAACATCGTCGACTACACCCGCAACTGGGCGAAGTCGGTGACCGAGTGGTCGCTCGCCGTGGACCAGAACAAGGGCCCGCACAACGGGGGTTGCGGCACCTGCACCGGGCTGATCACCGTGCACAACGGGGACGGGGCGAGCGGAACCGTCGACTACACGGTCGAGTACTACACGATGGGGCACCTGACGAAGTTCGTCCGGCCCGGGGCACAGCGGATCGCCTCCACGGCGTCGTCGGCCGTCCCGAACGTCGCCTGGCGCAACCCGGACGGCTCGAAGGCCCTGATCGCGTACAACGACAGCTCGGCGGCGAAGACGGTCACCATCAACTGGGGTGCGCAGCACGCGACCTACTCGCTGCCCGGCAGGACGTCGGCGACGTTCACCTGGTCCGGGACGCAGTCGGGCGGGGGCAGCCAGGCGGGAGCCTTCGTCGGGCCGGCCGGCAAGTGCCTGGATGTGGCGGGCGGTTCGAGCGCCAACGGCACGGCGGTGCAGCTCTACGACTGCAACGGGACCGCCGCGCAGTCCTGGACCCTGGGTGCCGACGGTTCGGCGCGCTCGCTCGGGAAGTGCCTCGACGTCACGTCGGGGTCGACGTCCGACGGAGCCAAGGTCCAGCTCTACGACTGCAACGGGTCGGGCGCCCAGCAGTGGTCGTACAACTCCTCGACGGGTGACGTGGTCAACACCGCGGCGAACAAATGCCTCGATGTGACGGACGCTTCGTCGGCGAACGGGGCACGGGCGCAGATCTGGTCGTGCACGGGGGCCGCCAACCAGAAATGGCATCTGGGTTAGCGGTCCGCCGCGCCGGCCGGAGCCGGGACACGGTGAACGCCGGCGGATCCGGGACGCCGTGAACGCGGAAGGGCCGAGCGGGCCGTGAACGCCGGAGGGACCGAGATGCCGTGAACGCCGGAGGGTGCGCTTCCCGCTCCCTCCGGCGTTCGGGTCCGGTTACGAAGCGGGTTCCACCCCGGCCCGCAGCAGGCCGAAGGTGTACGCGTCCTCCAGCGCCTGCCAGGAGGCGGCGATGACGTTCTCGGCGACGCCGACCGTGGACCACTCCCCCGTGCCGTCGGACGTGGAGATGAGGACCCGGGTCGTGGACTGCGTGCCGTGCTTGCCCTCCAGGATGCGGACCTTGTAGTCGACCAGTTCCAGCTTGGCCAGCTGCGGGTACAGCGTCTCCAGGGCCACGCGCAGGGCGCGGTCGAGGGCGTTGACGGGGCCGTTGCCCTCGGCGGTGGCGACGATGCGCTCTCCCTTGGCGAAGAGCTTGACCGTGGCCTCGTTGGCGTGGCTTCCGTCGGGGCGGTCCTCGACGATGGCCCGCCAGGACTCGACCTCGAAGTAGGTGCGCTTCCTGCCCTCGACCTCCTCGCGCAGCAGGAGTTCGAAGGAGGCGTCGGCGGCTTCGTAGGTGTAGCCCTTGAGCTCGCGCTCCTTGACCCGCTCCACGACCCGGCCGACGAGCTCGCGGTCGTCGCCGAGGTCGACTCCCAGCTCCTTGCCCTTGAGCTCGATGGAGGCGCGGCCGGCCATGTCGGAGACCAGCATCCGCATGGTGTTGCCGACCTGTTCCGGGTCGATGTGCTGGTACAGGTCCGGGTCGACCTTGATCGCGGAGGCGTGCAGACCCGCCTTGTGCGCGAACGCCGACACCCCGACGTACGGCTGGTGGGTGGAGGGGGTCAGGTTGACGACCTCGGCGATCGCGTGCGAGATCCGCGTCATCTCCCGCAGCGCGCCCTCGGGGAGCACCTTCTTGCCGTACTTGAGCTCGAGGGCGGCGACCACGGGGAAGAGGTTGGCGTTGCCGACGCGCTCGCCGTAGCCGTTGGCGGTGCACTGCACTTGCGTGGCACCCGCGTCGACGGCGGCCAGGGTGTTGGCGACCGCGCAGCCGGTGTCGTCCTGGGCGTGCATGCCCAGGCGGGCGCCGGTGTCCGCCAGGACGGTGGAGACCACCGCCTGCACCTGCGCCGGGAGCATCCCGCCGTTGGTGTCGCACAGCACGACCACATCGGCGCCGGCCTCGTGCGCGGCGCGAACGACGGACTTCGCGTAGGCGGCGTTGGCGCGGTAGCCGTCGAAGAAGTGCTCGCAGTCCACGAACACCCGCCGTCCCTGCGCGACCAGGTGGGAGACGGTGTCGCGGACCATCTCCAGGTTCTCCTCCAGGGTGGTGCGCAGCGCCAGCTCCACATGCCGGTCGTGCGACTTGGCGACCAGCGTGATCACCGGGGCACCCGAGTCCAGGAGTGCCTTGACCTGGGGGTCCTCGCTCGCCTTGCCGCCGGCCCTGCGGGTCGCGCCGAAGGCCACGAGCTTCGCGTGCCGGAAGTCGATCTCCTGCCGGGCGCGGGCGAAGAACTCGGTGTCGCGGGGGTTGGCGCCGGGCCAGCCGCCCTCGATGAAGCCCACCCCGAAGTCGTCCAGGTGCCGCGCGATGGCCAGCTTGTCCGCGACCGTGAGGTTGATGCCCTCGCGCTGCGCGCCGTCGCGCAGCGTCGTGTCGAAGACGTGGAAGGAATCGTCGACTTCGCTGGTTTCCGTCATGGTCTCAGGGCTCCTGTATTGAAACTCGGTCTACCGGAATGACCGGCTCCACCGTCCCCCAATGATCCCTCGCGCTGCGCTCCCGGCTGAAGGTGGGCCAGAAATGCGAAAAACCCCTCGCGGGTGCGAGAGGTCTGCGCGCGGGTCGAGAACGACGGTGTCCGCCCGTACCTGGTCGTACGTGGCGGTCACTGCGGACCGGCGCGCCTGCTGCCAATAATCGTGGCGAACGAGAGCACGGGGGCAGTGTGGCACATACCGCCCCCGCGATCACACGGTGTCTCAGGATGCGAGCACTGGGCTACGTGACCGGCGCGGACGTACGGTCGTCAGGCCCGCCGACTCGTCCCGGCCCGCCGACTCGTCCCGGCCCAGCGACCCGTCTCAGCCCGCCGACTCGTCCCGGCCCAGCGACTCGTCGAGGAACTCCCGCACATGGGACAGGACCTGCTCGCGGCTGGTGCCGCGCAGGCCGATCGCCACATGGATGGAGAAGCCGTCCAGCAGCGCGCGCAGCCGGGCGCCGAAGCGGTCCGCGTCGAGGGGGCGGAACTCGCCGCGCGAGACGCCCTCGGCGAGGAGCGCGACGAGGTCCCGGTGCCAGGCGCCCTCGATGGCGGCCTGCCGTTCACGGGCGGCCTCGTCGGCGTTCTGGGAGTGGTTCCAGACCTCCAGCCACAGGGTCCAGTGCGGGTCCCGGTGGCCGTCGGGGACGTACAGGTCGACATAGGCGTCCAGGCGCTCGCGGGCGGTTCCGCGCGCGGCGAGCAGCCGGCCGCGCTCGGCGCCGAGGCGGCCCTCGCTCCACTCCAGGGTGCGCAGCAGCAGCTCGTCCTTGGAGCGGAAGTAGTAGAGGAGATGGCCACTGCTCATGCCGACCTCACGGCCGAGCGCCGCCATGGTGAGTTTCTCCAGACCGCGATCGGCGATCATCTCCATGGCGGCGGCGAGGACCTCCTCGCGCGGTGGCGCGTTCTTCCGCGCACCGGCCATCCGTGACTCCCGTTGTCAGACCTTCGGCTGCTGCTGGGTGATGCAGTGGATGCCACCGCCGCCCGCGAAGATCGTACGTGCGTCCACCAGGGTCACGGTCCGCTCGGGGAAGAGCCGGCGGAAGATGTCCGCGGCGGTCTCGTCGCGCGGGTCGTCGAAGCCGCACAGGACGACGCCGCCGTTGCAGAGGTAGTGGTTGATGTAGGAGTAGTCGGCCCAGTGGCCGTCGGCCTCCAGGGCCGCCGGAGCGGGGACCTCGACGACCTCGATACGGCGGCCGCGCGCGTCGGTCTGCGCCTTGAGCAGCCCGATGACCTCCTTGCTGACCTCGTGGTCAGGGTGCGCGGGGTCCTGCTGGGAGTGCGCGACGATCACGCCGGCCCGGGCGAAGGCGGCGACGATGTCGACATGACCGAGCGTGCCGAAGCCGTACGGGGGGTAGTCGCCGGTCAGTCCGCGCGGCAGCCAGATCGCCTTCTCGGTGCCGAGCTGGGCGTGGATCTCCGCCTCGACCTGCTCGCGGGTCCAGCCCGGGTTGCGCTCGGGGCCGAGCTGCACGGTCTCGGTGAGCAGCACGGTGCCCTCGCCGTCGACGTGGATCGCGCCGCCCTCGTTGACGAGCCGGGAGGCGTACGTCTTGGCGCCGGCCAGCTCGGCGACCTGGGCGCCGATCTTGGAGTCGTGCTCCCAGCGGGCCCACTCCTGGGCGCCCCAGCCGTTGAACGTCCAGTCCACGGCGGCGAGTTCGCCCTGACCGTTGGTGAGGAAGGTGGGGCCGATGTCCCGCATCCAGGCATCGTCGAGTTCCCGCTCGACGGTGTCGACGCCGGGGCCGAGGAGCTCGGCGGCCTGCGCGGACTGACCCGGACCGCACACCACGGTGACCGGTTCGAAGCGGCGGACCGCGCGGGCCACGGCCGCCCACGCCATCCGGGATTCGGCGAGGTCGTCCGGGTTGTCGAAGGTGGGGTTGGGGCCCGGCCACGCCATCCAGGTGCGCTCGTGCGGGGTCCACTCGGCAGGCATGCGGAAGCCGTCGGCGGCAGCAGACATGGGTGATTCCTTACGGGCTGTGTCCATCACAAGAAGTACAGGCGGCTGAGGGAGACCGAGTCGGCGGGATCGGAGCGCAGCGGATCGCCGTCGAGGGTGACCAGACCGCTGCGCTGGTCGACGTCGACCGCTCCGGTACGGGAGTTGAGGCGCAGGTCGGCGGGTCCGATGCCGCGGGTGCCGCGGACCGCGACGCGGCGGCGGCGGGTGGGCATGGTGTCGTTGCCCTGGTCGAGCGCGGCCTGGGCGACGAAGGCGACCGAGATCTCGGCGGGGGTCGCGCCGTGCGCCCCGAACTGCGGTCCGAGGACCAGGGGTTCGCAGGTGTCGGTGGCGGCGTTCGGGTCGCCGACGACTCCGTAGGCCGGGAAGCCGGACTTCAGGACGAGCTGCGGTTTGGCGCCGAAGTACTCGGGGCGCCACAGCACGATGTCGGCGAGCTTGCCGGTCTCGATGGAGCCGACCTCGTGCGAGAGCCCGTGCGCGATGGCCGGGTTGATGGTCAGTTTGGCCATGTAGCGCAGGACGCGTTCGTTGTCGTGGTCCTCGGGCGCGCCGAACTGGGCCTTCATCTTCCCGGCCATGGCGAAGGTGCGGCGCACGGTCTCACCGGCGCGGCCCATGCCCTGGGCGTCGGAGGAGGTGATGCCGATGGCGCCCAGGTCGTGCAGCACGTCCTCGGCGCCCATCGTCCCGGCGCGGATGCGGTCGCGGGCCATGGCGGCGTCGCCGGGCAGGTCGGTCTTCAGGTCGTGGACGGAGACGATCATGCCGTAGTGCTCGGCGACCGCGTCCCGGCCGAAGGGCAGGGTCGGGTTGGTGGAGGACCCGATGACGTTCGGGACGCCCGCCATCTTCAGCACGTTCGGGACGTGCCCGCCGCCGCAGCCCTCGATGTGGAAGGCGTGGATCGTGCGGCCCTCCAGCACCTTGAGGGTGTCCTCGACCGACAGGCACTCGTTCAGCCCGTCGCTGTGCAGGGCGACTTGGACGTCGTGGTCCTCGGCGACCCGCAGGGCCGTGTCCAGCGCCCGGGTGTGGGCGCCCATGTCCTCGTGGACCTTGAAGCCGCTCGCCCCGCCCTCGGCGAGCGCCTCGATCAGGGGCGCGCTGTCGGAGGACGAACCCCGGCCCAGGAAGCCGATGTTGACGGGCCAGGCGTCGAAGGCGGAGAAGGCGTGGCGCAGCGCCCAGGGCGAGTTGACGCCGACGCCCCACACCGGCCCGAACTCCTGGCCGATGACCGTGGTGACGCCGGAGGCGAGCGAGGCCTCCATGATGCGCGGCGAGAGCAGGTGGACGTGGGTGTCGACGGCTCCGGCGGTGGCGATGAGCCCCTCGCCGGAGACGATGGACGTGCCGGTTCCGACCACGACGTCGACGCCGTCGAGGGTGTCGGGGTTGCCGGCCCGCCCGATCGAGCAGATGCGGCCCTCGCGGATGCCGATGGACACCTTGCGGATGCCCTGGACGGCGTCGATGACCACGACGTTGCTGATGACGACGTCACAGGTGTCCCGGACGGCGGCGGCCTTGAGGTGCAGCCCGTCACGGGCGGTCTTGCCGAACCCGGCGAGGAACTCGTCCCCGGGGAGCTGGGAGTCGGACTCGACGCGGACGGTGAGCCCCGAGTCGCCGAGCCTGATCCTGTCCCCGGCGCGGGGGCCGTGGGTGGCGGCGTACTCGTAGGGGGTGAGGCGGCGGGCCTCGGCGGGGTGGCCTCCGGGGCGGCTCATCGCTCGGCCTCCTGGTCACGGGTTTCCGGTACGCCGAGGTATCCGCAGGCGGCGGCCCGGCGCAGGGCCTCTTCTCTGGCTCCGGGGGCGTCCAGTGGTCCGTCGACGAGTCCCGCGAAGCCGATCGCGACGCGGGCTCCGCCGATGGGGAGCAGCCCGACCTCGGCGCTCTCCCCCGGGCCGAAGCGGACGGAGGAGCCGGCGGGTACCGCCAGCCGCATGCCGTAGGCGGCCGGGCGGTCGAAGTCGAGCCGCGGGTTGGCCTCGAAGAAGTGGAAGTGGGAGGTGACGGAGACGGGGACGGGCGCCGTGTTCGTCACATACAGGCGGACGACGGCCTCGGGCTCGGCGTGCTCCGGACCCGGCAGCAGGGCGCCGGGCGCCAGGTCGCCGAGGCCGCCGCCGATGGGGTCGCTCACCACCGCGAGGCGCGAGCCGTCGTCGAAGACGGCCTCCACATGCACCTCGGTGACGATGTCCGCGACGCCGGGCAGCACGTCCTCGGGGCCGAGGACGGACCGGGCCGCCTCGATGGCCCCGGCGAGCCGTCCGCCGTCGCGGGCGACCTCGCAGACGGTGTCCGCGATCAGCGCGGTGGCCTCCGGCACGTTGAGCCGCAGTCCGCGCGCCCTGCGGGCACGGGCCAGCTCGGCGGCCGAGAACAGCAGCAGTCGGTCACGTTCCGTGGGGGTCAGTCGCACGCCACGACACCTCCTCGCCTTCCTCTGTTTAGAGCATCACTCTAAACGGCGATTTCATGGAAGGGAATCATTGACGACCAGGCACCGTAGACGTCACATTGAACGTCGCTCAAACTCTTGGTGCTTGCCCGCACCACGCCAGGCGGCCGTCAAAGGAGACCAGCCATGCCGATCGAACAGCGCGGAGTCGACACGATCCCCGACGAGGAACGCACCAGCGGGCCGCGCGATCTCGTGTCGATCCTGCTCGGTTCCAATCTCTGCCTCGGGGTGATCATCTTCGGCTGGCTGCCGCCCTCGTTCGGGCTCGACTGGTGGTCCTCGGTGAGCTCGATCGTGGCAGGCACGGTCGTCGGAACGGCGCTCACCGCGCCGCTGGCCCTCGTCTCGCTGCGGACCGGCACCAACCTCTCGACCTCCTCGGGCGCGCAGTTCGGCGTGCGCGGACGACTGGTCGGCTCGGTCGTCGGCCTGCTCCTCG
Organism: Streptomyces sp. NPDC005281; assembly: GCF_040607495.1. Taxonomy (NCBI): domain Bacteria; kingdom Bacillati; phylum Actinomycetota; class Actinomycetes; order Kitasatosporales; family Streptomycetaceae; genus Streptomyces; species Streptomyces sp. NPDC005281. The sequence goes on from NZ_JBEXGX010000023.1 coordinate 15,357, forward strand.
CGCTCGGCTACACCGCCCTGACCGTGTGGATCGGCGGCGACGTGATGGTCGGCGTCCTCGGCCGCCTCTTCGGCCTCCCGGCGGACGGACTGTCGTACGCGGTCGTCTACGCGGTGCTGGCCGCAGCCACCGTCGCGGGCGCCGTCTACGGCTACCGGGTGCTGCTCACCATGTCCCGCGCCCTCGCGTTCGGCATGTCGGCCCTGCTGGTGGTCGGCGTGATCGCGTACGCCCCGCACTTCACCACCGCGGCGCTCCCGGAGGCCGGCGGCTATCTGCTCGGCTCGTTCTGGCCCACCTGGCTGCTCGCCGCGGTGGCGGCCGGGCTGTCGGGCCCGATCGCGTTCATCACGCTGCTCGGCGACTACACCCGCTACATCTCGCCCGAGCGCCACTCCTCCCGTACGGTCCTGCACGGCACCTGGCTCGGCCTGATCGCCGGTCTGCTGGTCCCCCAGCTCTTCGGCACCTTCACCGCTTACGGGGCCCGCGCGGCCCTCGACTACGCGGGACCGCTCGTGTCCGCCTCCCCCGGCTGGTACCTGATCCCGCTGCTGCTGGCCGCCTCCGCCGGTTCGGTGGGCAACGCCGGCCTGATGCTCTACTCGATGGGCCTCGACCTCGACGCGATCCTGCCCCGCGCCTCGCGCGCCCGCGCCACCTGCGCCGTCGCCGTCGTCGCCATGCTCTGCGTGTTCGTCGGCCACTACGCCTGGAACGCCCAGTCCGCGCTGACGTCCTTCGTCCTGCTGCTGACGGCGATCGGCACCCCGTGGGCGGTCATCACCCTGATCGGATTCGTCCGCTGCCGCGGGATCTACGACGCCGACGCCCTCCAGGTCTTCAACCGCCGCTCCCGCGGCGGCGTCTACTGGTACCGGGCCGGCTGGAACATCCGGGCCACCGCCGCCTGGGCGCTGGGCGCCTTCGTCGGTCTGCTGGCCGTGTCCCTGCCGTCGTACGAGGGTCCGCTGCTGTCCCTGACGGGCGGGGTGGACTGCAGCTTCATCCTGTCCGGACTGGTCGGCGGCATCGTGTACCTGGCCCTCTCGCCGAAGCCGGCGTCACCCGAGGTCGAGCCCCGGCAGGAACCGGCTCGCGCCGAAAGCCGGCTTTAGGTCGCTGAACCAGGTGGCGCGCTCGTCGTAGGCGGCGAAGAACGGGCGCCCCACCAGGTCCGGATCACGGGCCTGGATGAGGTGGAGCACGAAGACCTTCTCACCGGCCACCTCCGCCGTCCCGTCCACGCACACCTTGCCCGGCATCGCCGACATGACCGGGCCGCGCACGGTCCGCGCGAGGCCCGACACCTGGGCGTAGGCGTCACGGAAGATCTGGTGGCAGCGGGCCAGCGGCACCCCGAACCAGCCCTGCGGGCCGGTGTCCCGCTCCACGAACTGGTAGTACGGCACCGCCCCCAGCGCGGTCGTCTCGTTCCACAGCTCGGCCCACGCCCCGGCGCTGTCGTTGATCCCCCTGACCAGGGGCCCCTGGCAGCGGATCACCGCTCCCGTGTCGCGCACCCGGCGCATCGCCGCGCGCACGGCCGGGGGCCGCAGCTCCTGGGGATGCGTGAAGTGGGCCATCAGCGCGAGGGTCCGGCCGCTCGCCACCACCTTCTCCAGCAACCGCAGCAGCTCGTCGGCGTCGCGGTCGGTCAGGAAGCGGTACGGCCAGAAGGCCAGCGCCTTGGTGCCGATGCGGATGGAGCGGACCGTGTCGATCTCCAGCAGCGGTTCGACGTACCGGCGCAGCACCTCGGTGCTCATGACCATCGGGTCGCCGCCCGTGATGAGCGCGCTGGTGACCTCGGGGTGGGCGCGCAGATAGGCGGACGTGGCGGCGATGTCGTCCGTGGCGATGCGCAGGTCGGACTCCCCGACGAACTGGGGCCAGCGGAAGCAGTACGTGCAGTAGGCGTGGCAGGTCTGGCCCTGGCGCGGGAAGATCAGCACCGTCTCCGGGTACTTGTGCTGGAGACCGGTGAGGCGGCGGCCCTCGTGCACAGGGACGTTGGCGTCGAGCTGCCCGGAGGGGTGCGGGTTGAGCCTCATCCGGATCTCGTGGGCCGCGCGCAGCACCTCGGCCTTCGGGGCCTCGTGGGCGAGGAGGTCCGCCATCTGCTTGAGGTCGGGCTCGGGCAGCATCCCGGCCTGCGGGAACGTCAGCCGGAAGATCGGGTCGCCGGGCACGGCGGACCAGTCGATCAGTTCGTCGACCACATAACTGTTCGTACGGAACGGCAGGACGGCCGCCACGGCCCGCAGGGCGAGCCGCTCGTCGGACGGCAGGGACACGCGCCGGAGCAGGCCGTCGAGGTCGCGGGAGGTGTACGCCCGAAAGCGCGGACTCGTGCCGAGGGAGCGAGTGCTCGCGTGCGGAGCCGGGTGGAGCGCTGAGCTCATTGGTGCCGGAGCCTCTATTCCGTCAACGACTATTCCGTCAACGACGCCGCCGGCCGCAATTCGACGAAGGCGCTCGCCGGAGCAGCATACTTCTCCGTGAACTGCTGGATGAGTAAGGCGTGCAGCTCGCTCTCGTCGTCCACCACGACGAGTTCGTGTGCGCCGGGGGCGCTCAAGGAGTCGCTGTGCGCCGACAGTTGGTCCAGCCGGTGACGCGCCATGTACGACACGAGGTCGTGCCCTGCGACGTACAGGGCGTCGCCAGAGTAGACGAAACGCACGCTGAACGCCCTGCGCCCGTCCGTCGCGTCGACCAGGGTCACCGGCAGATGCGTGAACCGTTCCATGGGCATGCTCTGCTGCCACAGCTCGTCGAAGCGCTGTTCGACGAAGGCGCCGAGCGGGGAACGGACGGCGACTTCGAGCTGGACGCCCTCGCCGGAAAGACGGCCGACCGTGAGGAAGGAGACCAGGGAGCGGTCGTCCCAGCGGTAGAGGGTCACGCCGGGGGACGCGGAACACAGGCGTACTTCGAGGAGTTGACGGCACTCCTCGTCGAGCCGCAGCGCGAAGCGGTCCAGGGTCCGCAGGTTGCGCAGGATGTCGCGGCGGATGTCGGCGCTCTGCTCGCCGAGTTCACGGCCGCGCAGGATGACCGCGAGGGAGTCGGGGTCCAGGAGCAGGATCTGCACCCGGGCACCGTGCCCGGTGGCCGCCTTGATGCCGCGGAACAGCCGCTCGGAGAACTGCGGGCCGAAGACGCTGGAGAAGGTGTCGAGGACCTTGACGTTCGAGGTGGCCCCGTAGACCTGGGCGCTGAACCATTCGTAGTCCAGCCGGGTGTGCTCGCGGACCCGGCCCTCCTGGGCGCGGCTGATCAGCGGCCCGATCACGAAGACGGTGACGACGACGCCGACGATGTCGGTGCCGAGGTTGAGGGCGAGGTTCTCCCCGTAGTTGTCCATGCGCCTGCTGCTCCAGAGCAGCAGCGCGGCGACGGCGGCGAGCAGGCCGAGGACCGTGAGGCTCTGGGGTCGGCGCGGGGTGCGCAGGGTGCGCAGCAGCCAGCTCGGCCGTGACAGCGGCGACCTTGCCCTCACCTGGGCTCCCTCCCTGGCCGTGCGGGCGCGCGGGAGGACACGCTCCCCCCGTGGACTGAGTGGATACCCGTGTCGCGGAGGCGCTACGCGTCGAACGAACAGCCGGTCCCCGCAACCCTGTTGGGAGACGGGGACCGGCGGGAGGAGTGAGGGATCAGCCCAGCGGGTGCATCCAGCCGTGCGTGTCCTCGGTGATGCCGCGCTGGATGTCGAGCAGGGCCTCGCGGAGGCGGAGGGTGACCTTGCCGGGCTCGCCGCCGGACTGGTGCCACTCGGTGCCGTCGCGCTTGACCGTGCCGACGGGGGTGATGACGGCGGCGGTGCCGCAGGCGAAGACCTCGGTGAGGGTGCCGTTCTCGGCGTCGGTCTGCCACTGGTCGATGGAGACGCGGCCCTCCTCGGCGGTGTAGCCGAGGTCGCGGGCGACGGTCAGCAGGGAGTCGCGGGTGACGCCCTCCAGGATGGAGCCGGTGAGGGACGGGGTGACGATGCGGTCGCCGTACACGAAGTACAGGTTCATGCCGCCGAGTTCCTCGATCCACTTGTGCTCGACCGCGTCGAGGTAGCAGACCTGGTCGCAGCCCTTGGCCGCGGCCTCCTTCTGCGCGAGGAGGGAGGCGGCGTAGTTGCCGCCCGTCTTCGCGTCGCCCATGCCGCCGGGAACGGCGCGGACGCGGTCCTCGGAGAGCCAGATCGACACCGGCCGCACACCGCCCGAGAAGTAGGCGCCGGCGGGCGAGGCGATGACGAGGAAGAGGTACTCGTTGGCGGGCTTCACACCGAGACCGACCTCGGTCGCGATCATGAATGGCCGCAGGTACAGGGACTCCTCGCCACCGTGCGCGGGAACCCAGTCGCGGTCCTGGCGGACCAGCGCGTCACAGGCCTCGATGAACGTCTCCACCGGCAGCTCGGGCATGCCGAGCCGGCGGGCGGAGGCCTGGAAGCGCCTGGCGTTCTTGTCGGGACGGAAGGTCGCGACGGAGCCGTCGGGCCGGCGGTAGGCCTTGAGGCCCTCGAAGATCTCCTGCGCGTAGTGCAGGGTCATGTTCGCCGGGTCGAGGGAGAGCGGTCCGTACGGAACGAGCTGGCCGTCGTGCCAGCCGCGGCCCTCGGTCCACTTGACGGTCACCATGTGGTCGGTGAAGTGGCGGCCGAACCCGGGGTTGGCCAGGATCGCCTCGCGCTCGGCGGCGGCGAGCGGACTGGCGGAGGGCTTGAGCTCGATCGTGGGCTGCGTCATGAGTGGTTTTGTCCTTCACCGGTTGTATGTGACGGGCCGCGCTCACACCCGAACCGTCCGTGGCCAGTGCTAGGACGTCCGAGCATTCCCTCATTCCGCGGCTCCGCCTCTGATTATCGCGCGCGGAGGGCCGTGGACGAAACGGTGTGAATACGGCCCGGGGGGTGGCCCGGGGAACTGATGGTGGCACCCGGCGACGGAACGGCGAAAGCCGCCGGGTGCGGATGCGACCCGGCGGCTGCTACGGAACGTAGGTGGTGCGCCGGGTCAGCCGGCTACTCGCACGGCGAGCGCGTCGCCGATCTCCTCGGTGCTGCGGGCGGGCTTGCCGACCCGCTCGGCGAGGTCGGCGGAGACGGCGTCCTCGATGCGGGCGGCCTCGGCCTCGTAGCCGAGGTGGCGCAGCAGCAGGGCGACGGACAGCACGGTGGCGCTGGGGTCGGCCTTGCCCTGGCCCGCGATGTCGGGCGCCGAGCCGTGCACGGGCTCGAACATCGAGGGGAACTCGCCGCTCGGGTTGATGTTGCCGGAGGCGGCGACGCCGATGCCGCCGGAGACGGCCGCGGCGAGGTCGGTGATGATGTCGCCGAAGAGGTTGTCGGTGACGATCACGTCGAAGCGCTCGGGCTGGGTGACGAGGAAGATCGTCGCCGCGTCCACGTGGATGTAGTCGGTGGTGACCTCGGGGAACTCCTGCGCCACCTTGTTGAAGACGTTCGTCCACAGGTGGCCGGCGAAGGTCAGCACGTTGTTCTTGTGGACCAGCGTCAGCTTCTTGCGCGGGCGGGCCTGCGCACGGGCGAACGCGTCACGGACGACCCGCTCGACACCGAACGCCGTGTTGACGGAGACCTCGGTGGCGATCTCGTGCGGGGTGCCCTTGCGGATCGTGCCGCCGTTGCCGGTGTACGGGCCCTCGGTGCCCTCGCGGACCACGACGAAGTCGATCTCGGGCTGACCGGCGAGCGGGGTCGCGACGCCGGGCAGGAGCTTCGAGGGACGCAGGTTGACGTGGTGGTCGAAGGCGAAGCGGAGCTTGAGCAGGAAGCCGCGCTCCAGGACACCGGACGGGACCGAGGGGTCGCCGATAGCGCCGAGCAGGATGGCGTCGTGCCCCTTCAGGGCGTCGAGGTCGGCGTCGGTGAGGGTCTCACCGGTGGCGTGGTAGCGCCGGGCGCCGAAGTCGAACTCCTTGGTCTCCAGCTTCACGTCCGGCGGAAGGACGGCGGAGAGGACTCTGAGCCCCTGGGCCACGACTTCCTGGCCGATGCCGTCACCGGGGATCACTGCGAGATCGATGCTGCGAGACATGACGGCACCGTACTCCGTGTCCCATGGAATGACACGCGATGTCCGCCATACGGACACGACGGTGTCGCGCCACGCCTATGCTTCGACACACGTTCACCCGTACGTATGAACGCCGTTGACGCAGGGTGGGAACTTTCCAGACATGACCGCTCCCTCCAGGGGGACCTCCCCCGAGCTCCCCGTCCCCGACGTCGGCATCCCGCACGAGCTCGCACGCGACATGAGCATGGCGGAGCAGTACGAGTACCTGAGGACGAGGCTCACACGGCGCCGCGCACTCGTCGCGGCGAGCGCCTTCGCGGGCGGCGGGCTGCTGGCCGGCTGCGCCCAGGGCACCAGGGTCCCCTCGCGGCCGGCCTCCGGCTCCTCGCCGTCGCCCGCCACCGGCCGGGTGCCCGGCTCCGCCGTCACGCCGTTCGGCCGCCACCTCGCCTTCGGCGCGGACCCGAAGACGCAGATGCGGATCTCCTGGCAGGTGCCGTTCGCGGTCAAGAAGCCCTACATCCGGGTGGGCCCGACGCCCTGGGCCCTGAGCCGCAGGATCGAGGCCGAGGTCCGCCATCTGCACACACCGGGCCTGACCGGACAGCGGGCGGCCCTGGACCAGTACTACCTGCACGCGGCGCTCGACGGGCTGCGCCCCGGGGCGACGTACTACTACGGAGTCGGCCACGAGGGCTCCGACCCCGCGAGCAAGGAGCGGCACTCCACGATCGGCCACTTCCGCACGGCGCCCGCGCACCCCGAGAAGTTCGTGTTCACCGCCTTCGGCGACCAGGGCGTCACTCCCGACGCGCTCGCCAACGACAAGGTCCTCCTCGGCCGCGGGCCCGCCTTCCATCTGCACGCGGGCGACATCTGCTACGCGGACGGGATCGGGCTCGGCCAGGAGTCGGACATCTACGACCCGGCCGCCTGGGACCTGTTCCTCAAGCAGACGGAGACGGTGGCGAAGACGGTGCCGTGGATGGTGACGACCGGCAACCACGACATGGAGGCCTGGTACTCGCCGAACGGCTACGGCGGCCAGTCGGCGCGCTGGACGCTCCCCGGCAACGGCTTCGACCCCCGGAACGCGCCGGGCGCCTACTCGTTCGTGTACGGCAACGTCGGCATCGTCGCGCTGGACGCCAACGACGTGTCGTACGAGATCCCCGCCAACAAGGGCTACTCCGAGGGCAGGCAGACGGCCTGGCTCGACAAGCGGCTCGGGGAACTGCGCGGGCAGGTCGACTTCGTGGTCGTCTTCTTCCACCACTGCGCCTACTCGACCTCGACACATGCCTCCGACGGAGGGGTGCGCGACGCCTGGGTGCCGCTGTTCACCAAACACCAGGTGGACCTGGTGATCAACGGACACAACCACGTGTACGAGCGCACCGACGCCATCAAGGGCGGCAAGGTGGGCAGGCAGGTGCCGGTGGGCGCCTCGACCGATCCGACCCGGGACGGGATCGTCTACGTCACGGCGGGCGGCGCGGGCAAGAGCCTCTACCGCTTCCCCGTCGGGGTCAAGGACAGCTACGAGGGCAAGGTCACGCGCGGCGAGGCCGTCGAGACCTTCCACTGGACGAAGTCGAAGCAGCAGAGGCCGGACACCGTGGAGTGGTCCAGGGTGCGGTACACCGGCTTCTCCTTCCTCTCGGTGGAGGCGCAGGCGGGCCCCTCACCCCGGCTCAAGGTGTCCGCGCTGGCCCAGAGCGGCGAGCGCATCGACCACTTCGAGGTGCGGCGCGGGACCTGAGTCCAAGTCCGGCGGCGCGGAGGCCGGATTCGAGGGGTGACGCGGAAACCGGGTTCGAGGGGCGGCACGGGGCACGGCCCCGCGCCGCACCCCCGCGGGTGCGGCTCCCGGTCGAGAGGGCGGCGGGCCTCAGTGGCCCGTCGCTCCGCCGTTGTCCCTGCGGTCGAGGGCGCGCTGGAGCGCGGCGGCGGCGTTCTTGCGGTCGGACTCGCTGCTCGTGCGAGAGAGGTGACGGACTCGGCGGACGGTCGTCTCGGCCATGATGAATCGACTCCTTGCCTCCGGCGGCGCCCGCACGGGCGGCCGGAAGTGCGATGAGGGATTTACGAGACGCCGGAAGGGGCGGGGAGCGGTGCCGCAGGGGTTGCCTGCAAAGGGCTCCGGCTCACGACCGCCATTCGCTTGGTCGAGCGAGACGTTCGGCTCCTACCAAGCTAGGCGAGGACCCGGCATCTGTCTCCACAATTACTCGGACTTCCTACTATCTGAGACGGCGGATTACGTCACACCGCCGCGACCTGCGACTTCGGTCAGAGCACGTCACCCTCGCGCCAGTCGAAGACCAGCGCGTGCGCGGGATCGAGAGGGCCGCGGGCGGCGTCGGGACGGACGAAGGTGGTGCCCTCCTCGTCGGGCAGCCGCACGGTTCCGTCCGGCGTGAGCACACACACGTGGCCCGGCCAGAGCCGCCAGCCCCGCGCCGCGTAGAGGGCCGCCCCGTCCTCGCTCGCGGAGAGCGCGCCGAGCCCGTAAGCGCCCTCGATGATCCGTTCCAGCTCGGCCATCACCCGTCCGCCGAGCCCCGCGCGGCGCACGTCGGCGCGCACCCCGACCGCCTCCACGTATCCCACCCGCAGTGAGCGTCCGCGGTGCAGGACGCGGCGCTGGACCACCGAGCCGTGCGCCACGAGGCCCCGGCCGTCACGGACCAGGACATGCAGGCCCCCGAGCGCGTGATCCCAGTCCTCGTCCCTGAAGTCCCCGTCGAAGGCGTCCTCCAACAGGGCGCGGGCGGCGCGGAGTTCGGCGGGCTCGAGATCCGCCGTATGGGCGATCCACAGTCGGGTGGCCATGCGGTCAGTATTCACACGCGGGCCGGGAATCCCAGCCCTTTCACCCCACCCACCGGCAGGCGACGGCTACCCGCGCGGGCATCGGACACCTCGCGGAACCCAACCCTCGACCTCCGGAACCCAACCCTCGACCAGTCTAACCTCTAAAAACGTATTGACCGGTTAGACATGCACATGGTGGACTGTTCTCACCATCAAGAAGGCATTCAGGGGTTAGGGGATCCGATCATGAGCAGCCACCCGGTCCACCACGGCCAGTCGGTCCATCACCGCACCACGACCGTCGGCGGCCACTTGATCGCCTACCGCGAGGCGGGCCCGGCGGATGCCCCCGTCCTGCTCCTGCTCCACGGCTTCCCGACCAGCTCGCACATGTTCCGGGACCTGCTGCCGCTGCTTGCCGACCGCTATCACCTGATCGCCCCCGACCACCTCGGCTTCGGCCGCTCGGACGCCCCGGCGGCCGGCGACTTTCCGTACACCTTCGACCGGCTGGCCGAGATCACCGGAGAGTTCACCGAACAGCTCGGTCTCAAGGAGTACGCGCTCTACATCCAGGACTACGGCGCCCCGATCGGTCTGCGCCTGGCGCTCACGCACCCGGAGCGGGTGACCGCGATCATCACGCAGAACGGCAACGCGTACGAGGAGGGGCTGGGCGCCGACGCCTGGGCGCCGGTGCTGGCGCTGATCGCGGAACGCACGCCCGAGACGGAGGCGCCGGTCCGCGCGATCAGCGGCCCGGACGGCATCCGGTGGCAGTACCTGACCGGCGTGCCGGACCCGACCCTGGTCAGCCCCGACGCCTACGAGCACGACACGGCCCTGATGGCCCGCGCTGGCCAGCCGGAGATCCAGCTCGACCTGATCTCCGACTACGGCTCCAACTTCGCGCTCTACCCGGCCTTCCAGGAGTACTTCCGCACCAGCCGGGTCCCGCTCCTGGCGGTCTGGGGCGGCAACGACGAGATCTTCGTCCCGGAGGGCGCCCTCGCCTTCCGCCGCGACCTCCCGGACGCGGAGATCCATCTGCTCCCCACGGGGCACTTCGCCCTGGAGACGCACGCGACGCAGATCGCGGTCCTCATCGGGGACTTCCTCGACCGGAATCCGACGGCCGACGGCCGGGAAGCGGATCACCCGCACGACTGATCCTCCGCCAGGCGTGCCACATCGGGCTCCGGCACAGGGAACGGTGACGTCATGAGCGACGCGACCAGAGCACTGCTTGAGGGCGGCCCGGACGACCTGCCCGAACGGATCGTCCCCGTCCCGGCCCCCGGATCGGAGGTGAAGATCGAGTTGCGTGGTGGATACGAACACTTCAGGGCGACCCCGCGTCACGCGGACTCGCCTGAAGGCAGGCTGCCCGTGTACGAGTGGTGGGAACGGACGGAGTTCCCCGGATAGCGCCGCGCCCACCGCGGCGCGGGACGGCGGGTCACCGCGACGCCGCCGTCACCGCCTCACGCTCGGCACCCGCCCGTGCGGCCGGCGACATGGAAACCGCCCCCGCTCCACGGACGGGGGAGACCGTGGGGCGGGGGCGGAGTGGGTGACGGGCTGCCGGCCCGGGGGCCGGCATCCGCGATCGGCTGTCAGCCCATGTGCGGGTAGCCGTAGTCGGTCGGCGGGACCAGCGTCTCCTTGATGGCGCGGGTCAGCGTCCAGCGCATCAGGTTCTGCGGGGCGCCCGCCTTGTCGTTGGTGCCGGAGGCACGGCCGCCGCCGAAGGGCTGCTGGCCGACGACGGCGCCGGTCGACTTGTCGTTGATGTAGAAGTTGCCCGCCGCGTAGCGGAGCTTCTCCATCGTGTACGCGGCCGCCGCGCGGTCGCCGGAGATGACCGCGCCGGTGAGCGCGTAGTCGGACGCCGACTCCATCTGGGTCAGCATCTCGTCGTACTTGTCGTCCTCGTAGACGTGCACGGCGAGGAAGGGGCCGAAGTACTCGGTCGTGAAGACCTCGTTCTCCGGGTCCGAGCACTCGACGACGGTCGGGCGCACGAAGTAGCCGACGGAGTCGTCGTACGAGCCGCCCGCGACGATCGTGCAGGTCGGGTCGGCCTTCGCGCGGTCGATGGCCGCCTTGTTCTTGGCGAAGGACCGCTCGTCGATGACCGCGCCCATGAAGTTCGACAGGTCGGTGACGTCACCCATGGTCAGGTAGTCGACCTCGGCCGCGAAGTCCTCCTTGAAACCGGAGTTCCAGATGGAGGCCGGGATGTAGGCGCGGGAGCTCGCCGAGCACTTCTGGCCCTGGTACTCGAAGGAACCACGGGTCAGGGCGGTCTTGAGGATCGCGCGGTCCGCCGACGGGTGGGCGACCACGAAGTCCTTGCCGCCGGTCTCGCCGACCAGACGCGGGTACGAGCGGTACTTCTCGATGTTGTTGCCGACCGTCTTCCACAGGTACTGGAAGGTCTTGGTCGAGCCGGTGAAGTGGATGCCGGCGAGGTCGCGGTGCTCCAGGGCGACCTTGGAGACCTCGATGCCGTCACCGGTGACGAGGTTGATGACACCCTTGGGCAGGCCCGCCTCCTCCAGGAGCTGCATCAGCAGCACGGCGGCGTGGGTCTGCGTCGGGGACGGCTTCCACACGACGACGTTGCCCATGAGCACCGGAGCGGTGGGCAGGTTGCCCGCGATCGCCGTGAAGTTGAAGGGCGTGATCGCGTAGACGAAGCCCTCCAGCGGACGGTGGTCCATGCGGTTCCACACGCCCGGGGAGTTCGCCGGCGGCTGCTCGGCGAGGATCTGGCGGGCGTAGTGGACGTTGAAGCGCCAGAAGTCGACGAGCTCGCAGGGGGTGTCGATCTCGGCCTGCTGGGCGGTCTTCGACTGGCCGAGCATGGTGGAGGCGGCCAGCGTCTCGCGCCAGGGACCGGCCAGCAGCTCGGCGGCGCGCAGGATGATCGCGGCGCGGTCGTCGAAGGCCATCGCGCGCCAGGCCGGAGCGGCCGCGAGGGCCGCGTCCACGGCGTCCTGGGCGTCAGCCTGCGTGGCGTTGGCGTAGGTGCCGATGCGCGCCTTGTGGTTGTGCGGCTGCACGACGTCGAACCGGGCGCCGCCGCCCATGCGCCGCTCGCCGCCGATGGTCATCGGCAGGTCGATCGGGTTCTCGGCCAGCTCCTTGAGCTTGGCCTCCAGCCGGACGCGCTCCGGCGAGCCGGGGGCGTAGCCGTGCACCGGCTCGTTGACGGGGGTGGGGACCTGGGTCACTGCGTCCATGACGCTACCTCTTCCGAATGAATCACTGACTTCAGCCGGGAGAACCGAAGTCATGCACGTAAGTTGGTCGGCGGTCAGGGCTTGACCGTCACGAGCTCGCCGCGGCGAGCAGGTGAGAAGCCCTCACCGGGGCGGAGTCACAAGTTCCGTAACTCCTTCCGGAACCGGGTCGGCTCAACCGGCCGACGGTTGGTGGCTGCCGTTGTCCAGGCCTTGCCCGGATGCCGACAGCTACCCTCAGCCCTTGGTCAGGATCGAGCGCGCGAAGAAGAGCAGGTTGGCCGGCTTCTCCGCGAGGCGGCGCATGAAGTAGCCGTACCAGTCGGTGCCGTACGCGGTGTAGACGCGCATGCGGTGGCCCTCGGCGGCGAGCCGCACGTGCTCGTCGCTGCGGATGCCGTACAGCATCTGGAACTCGTACTCGTCCAGCTTGCGCCCGGCGGTCCGCGCCAGCTCCTGGGCGATCGAGATGAGGCGCGGGTCGTGGGACCCGATCATCGGGTAGCCCTCGCCCTCCATCAGGATCTTCAGGATGCGGACGTACGCCTTGTCGGTCTCGGCCTTCTGCTGGTACGCGACCTCGGCGGGCTCCTTGTAGGCGCCCTTCACCAGGCGGACGCGGCTGCCGCTCTCGGCGAGGCGGCGGGCGTCGGACTCGGTGCGGAACAGGTAGGCCTGGATCACACAGCCGGTCTGCGGGAAGTCCTTCCGCAGCTCCTCGTGGATCGCGAACATCGAGTCGAGGGTGGTGTGGTCCTCGGCGTCCAGCGTGACGGTGGTGCCGATGGCGGCGGCGGCCTCGACGACCGGGCGGACGTTGGCGAGGGCCAGCTCGTGGCCGCCCTCCAGGGCCTGGCCGAACATCGACAGCTTGACCGACATCTCGGCCTTGGTGCCGAGGCCGAGCTCCTTGAGGCGGCCGATCAGCTCCAGGTACGCGTCACGGGCGGCGTACGACTGCTCGGGCGTCGTGATGTCCTCGCCGACGACGTCCATCGTGACCTCGAGGCCCTTGCCCGCGAGGTCCTTGATGATCGGGACGACCTGGTCGACGGTCTCACCGGGGATGAAGCGGTCGACGACCGGCTTGGTCACCGGGGCGGCCGAGATCAGACGGCGCATCTTGTCGCTGCGCGAGGCGGCGAGAATCACGGGACCCAGCACGGGGCACCTCCACAACGAAAGTGAGCAGGAGGCCGAGTCCCGACGATTCGGGTACGGCACGGAGAACCACCGTGAAACCTAGGGATATCTCCGATCCTGGGCCATCGACAGCTGTCACGCATCCCTGCCCCGGATCTCAGACATATGTATGAAGGGCTCGCGGAAATGCGCGAGAATGCCGGGGTGAGCGGTGAACACAGAGGCGACTACCAAGAGCTGGTCGACGAGATCTCGGCGCTCCTCGGCGTCCCGGCGACGCTGGAGAACCGCGATTTCGAGCTGATCGCCTTCGGCGCGTACGACAGCGAGGGCGACCTCGACCCGTCCGCCCTGGACCCCGTGCGCACCCGCTCGATCCTCACCGGGCGTTCCACCACCACGGTCCGCACCTGGTTCGAGGGCTTCGGCATCACCAGGGCGACCGGACCCGTCCGCATCCCGCCGACCCCCGAGGCCGGGGTGTACCGAGGGCGGATCTGTCTGCCCGTACGTCATCGGAGCGTCGTCCTCGGCTATGTCTGGCTGCTGGACGACGACCCCGGTCCCACCGACGCCCAGCTGGCCGGTGCCATGCAGGTGGCCTCGCGCATCGGCGCACTGCTCGCGGACGAGGCGCAGGCCGGCGCCGATCTCACCCGCGAGCTGCGGGCGGTCCTGACCGCCGAGCGGGGATGGCAGCTGGACATGGCGGTGGCCGAGCTGCGCACGGCGCTCGGCCCGCGCGGCGAGGGCCTGCACACGGTGGTGTGCGTGGCTCCGTGGCCCTCGGCCGACCCGGACGACGCGCCCTCCGCCCGTACGGTGCCGGGGACGACCGCGCTGTGCACCATTCCGTGGGGCACCACGGCCCAGAGCCTGGCCCTGCTGGTCCGGCTGCGCTCGCCGGACGTCCTGACTCCGGCGCTGACGGCGGCCGGCCGGTTCGTGCGGGAGGCCGCGGGCGTCCGCGCCGGGGGTGCCGCCCCCGGCGGCGGGGGCCAGGGAGCCACCTCCGCCGGCGGTCAGGGAGGAGCCTCCGCCGGCGGCCGGGGGTCCTCCTCCCCCGGCGGCGGTCCCGGAGGGGCGACGGCCGCCGGGGTCGCCGGGGCCCGGGAGGGGCTCGGGGAGCTGGGCGCGGCCTGGCGCGAGGCGGCCGCGGCCGCGCGTGCGGTGCTGGCGGAGCCCCGGCTCGGTCCGGTCGCCGAATGGGGTGCGATCGGCCCGTTCCGGCTGCTCACCGCGCTGCCGCCGGACGCGGCCCACGACCCGGCCGTGAGCGCCCTGTTGGGCACCGCCCACCGTGAACTCGCGCGTACGGCCGAGGTGTTCCTGGACCGGGCGGGTCAGGCCGGGCGTACGGCAGCCGAGTTGGGCATCCACCGCCAGACGCTCTACTACCGCCTTTCCCGGGTGGAGCAACTGACCGGCCTCGACCTGGACGACGGCGAGGACCGGCTGCTGCTGCACATGGCGCTGAAGGGTGCGCGGCTGTGACGACCGCGGCCCCGGCACACGGCGGAGGCGTCAGGTCCTGGTCGCGGCCTCGATGATCTGCCGCAGCCCCTCCGTCAGCACGTCCCCGTCGGGAGCCGTCCTCGGATCGAAGGTCCACTGCGCGATGAGGCCCGACATCAGCGTCATGTAGAAGCGGCCGAGCGTGTCCGCCCTCTCGTCGGACACCTCCTCCTCCGGCACGCCCATGAGGAGTGCGACGAGTCCCCGGCCGCCCTCCAGCTGGGCCCGGGCCAGATGCTCGCGCACCTCGGGCAGTTCGATGGTGATGACCTCGATGCCCAGCCGCCACATCGACCCGGGCTGCCGCATCGACTCGGCGATGTTGGACCACACCTCGCGGAACCGCTCCAGCGAGCCGGGCGCGGCTTCGATCCCGGCACCCCCGTCCCCTTCGAAGGGTGTGGCTTCCACCAGCGAGATGTAGGCCTGCGCGAGCAGCGCGTCCTTCGATCCGTAGTGGTAGCCGATGGACGCCAGGTTCGTCCCCGACTCCTTGACGATGTCCCGCGCCGTGGTGCGCGCGAAGCCCTTCTCCAGCAGGCAGCGCTTGGCGCCTTCGAGCAGATCCTCACGGTGTCCCATGCCGGCCACCCTACCCCCGATTCAGACAAGCGTCCCATACGTGCGTCAAGGACAACCGTGTGAAACGAATGTATTATACGTGCGTACTAGACAAGCGTTTAAGACGTCCGTACAGTCCCTGCCATGACGAACCCGACGAGCACGACTCCCGCCTCCGGTGCCCCCGGCGCTCCGGCCGGCCGCCGCGAATGGACCGCCCTCGGCGTCCTGATGCTTCCGCTGCTCCTGGTCTCGATGGACGTCTCCGTCCTCTACTTCGCGATCCCCTCGATCAGCGCCGACCTGGAGCCGAGCGGCACCCAGCAGCTGTGGATCTTCGACATCTACGCGTTCGTGCTCGCCGGCCTGCTGATGACGATGGGCTCGCTCGGCGACCGCATAGGGCGCCGCAAGCTGCTCCTGTTCGGCGCCGCCGCCTTCGGCACCGCCTCGGTACTGGCCGCCTACGCGAACAGCGCCGAGATGCTGATCGCGGCCCGCGCCCTCCTCGGCGTCGGCGGCGCGACCCTGATGCCGTCGACGATGGCGATCATCCGCACGATGTTCACGGACCCCGGACAGCGCGCGAAGGCGATCGGCCTGTGGTCCGGCGTCATGACCGGCGGGGTCGCGCTCGGTTCGGTGATGAGCGGTGTCCTCGTCCAGTACTTCTGGTGGGGCTCGGTCTTCCTGGTCAACCTGCCCGCGATGGCACTGCTGCTGGGCCTCGGCCCGTTCCTGCTGCCCGAGTCCAGGAACCCGGAGCCGGGCCGCTTCGACCTGCCGAGCGTTCCCCTGTCGATGGCCGCCGTACTGCCGGTGATCTACGGCGTCAAGGAGATCCCGGCCGAGGGCTGGAGGACCGAGTACGTGGCCTCGGTACTCGTCGGCCTGGTCTTCGCCGCACTGTTCGTCCACCGTCAGCGCACCGCGAAGTCCCCGCTGATCTCCCCCGCGCTGTTCCGCGGCCGTGGCTTCGCGCCCGCCGTCGTCCTCAACCTGATCTCGTCCTTCGGCATGATGGGCTCGGCGTACTTCACCACCCAGTACCTCCAGTCGGTGCTCGGCAAGAGCTCCATGACCGCCGCCCTGTGGTCCCTGCTTCCCACCGTCCTGGTCGGTGCGGCCGCGCCGCTCTCCGCACAGCTCGTGGCCAAGGGCGTCCACCGCGCCCACGTCGTCTCCGGCGGATTCGTCACCGCCGCCTGCGGATACGGACTCCTTGCACTCGCCGGCACCGACTCCCTGTGGCTCGTGCTGGCCGGCGCGGGTGTCCTGGCCTCCGGGATCGTCACCGTGATGTCGCAGATGATGGACCTGGCCCTCGGCACGGTGCCCGTCGCCAACGCGGGCGCCGCCTCCTCACTGCTGGAGACCGGGGCCGAGTTCGGCGGTGCCCTCGGCATGGCGGTCCTGGGCTCGATCGGCACGGCGGTCTACCGCCACGACATCCCCGCCGGGGTCCCGGCCGCGGCCCACGAGACCCTGGGCGGCGCGCTGGCCGTGGCCGGACGACTGCCGGGCGACGCCGGACGGGCCGTGGCCGCCGCCGCACGGGAGTCCTTCACCCACGGCATGCAGGCGGCGGCCGTCGCCGGTGCGGTCCTGCTGCTGGGCGCCGCCGTCCTCGCCGCGGCGAGCCTGCGCAGGGTGACGGTGCGCGAGAACGGCGACACCCTCGACGCCGGAACCGCCGAGCCGCTCGACGTGGCGGCACCGAGCACGCGAACAGCCTGACAGCCCGCCCACCGGGCGGCCGACGACCCTGACGCCCGTCCGCCGGGCGGGCCGGAGCACTCCGGCCCGCCCGGCTTCGGCATGCGCGGCTTCGGCCTGCGCGGGGCCGTCCTCGGCGCGGGCCCGGGGGCCGGGTTCCCGACCAGGGCGGCGACGCCGGGGAGTTGTCGGCGGGGCGTGCCAGGATGGACGGGTGACACAGACATTCGGTACGCCGTTCATCGGCCGCGGAGACGAACTCTCCCGGCTCACCGGCGTGCTGGAGCGCGCCAGGGGCGGCGAGCCGCGCGCGGTCCTGGTGGCCGGGGACGCCGGCGTCGGCAAGACCCGCACGCTCACCGAGGCCGCGGCGCACGCGGCAGGCTCCGGGACGACGGTCCTGACCGGGCACTGCGTGGACCTCGGCGACGTGGGCCTGCCCTACCTCCCGTTCACGGAGATCCTGGGCGCGGCGGCCGCCGACGAACGCCTCGCCCCGGCGTTCGCCGCCCACCCGGCGGTGGACCGGCTGACCGGCTCCGGTCCGGGGGCCGGCGGCGCACTCGACCCCGGTGGCCGGCTCCGGCTCTTCGAGGCCGTCGCGGGTCTCCTCGCCGACCTGTCCGACATCACCCCGCTCCTGCTGATCCTCGAAGACCTCCACTGGGCGGACCAGTCCTCCCGCGACCTGCTCCGCTTCCTGCTCAGCCGGGGCGTGCTCCAGCGGCCCGCGGCCGGCGGCCCCGCCCGGCGGCTCGCGGTCTTCGCCTCGTACCGCGCGGACGACCTGCACCGCCGTCACCCGCTGCGCCCCCTGCTCGCCGAGCTGATCCGGCTGCCCGCCGTCGACCGGCTGGAGCTGCGGCCCATGGCGGACGCGGACGTGGCCCGGCTCGTGCGCGCGCTGCGCACCGGCCCGGTCTCCGACAGCACGGTCCGGAGCATCGTCGAGCGCGCCGAGGGCAACGCCTTCTACGCCGAGGAACTGCTCGCCGCGCTGCCCGGTGACGACGCCTCCCTCTCCCCCGCCATGCCCAGCGGGCTCGCCGACGTGCTGCTCATCCGCATCGAGCAACTCTCCGACACCGCCCAGCAGGTGCTGCGCACGGCGGCCGTCGCGGGGCGCCGCGTCGAGCACGAACTGCTGCGTGGAGCCGTACAACTCCCCGAGGACGAGCTGGAGTCGGCGCTGCGCGAGGCCGTCGGCCACCAACTGCTGGTGCCGGGCGACCGAGCGACGTACTCGTTCCGTCACGCGCTCACCCGCGAGGCCGTGTACGCGGACCTGCTGCCAGGCGAACGGGTGCGGCTGCACAGCCAGTTCGCCAAACTCCTCGCGGGGCAGGCCCGTTCGGCGAAGAACGCGGCCGAGCGCGCCCACCACTCACGCGAGAGCCACGACCTGCCCGACGCGCTCACCGCCTCCCTCGAAGCGGCCGATCACGCCCAGTGCGTCGGCGCGCCCGCCGAGGAGCTGCGCCATCTGGAGGCCGCGCTCGAACTGTGGCCCGCGGTGGACGCCGGCGCCCGCCCCGACGGGGGCACGGTCGCCCTCACGCTGCGTGCCTCGGCGGCCGCCGCGAGCGCCGGGGAGATGCATCGCGCGGTCCACCTCACCCGTGACGCCCTCGCCAGGGTCGGCGCGGACGCCGACTCCGAACTCGCCGCCCGGGTCCGCTACACCCTCGCGGGCAACCTGATGCGGATCGACAGCCTGAAGGACGCGTTCGCCTACAGCAGCGAGGCGCTCGCGCTGATCCCCGCCGAACCACCCTCCCGCACCTGGGTGTGGGCGGCGGCCACCCATGTCATGGCGGCCCGCCATGTGGGGCGGGCCGAGGACGCCGAGCGGGTCGCCCGGCAGGCGCTCGCCACCGCCGAACAGCTCCGGCTCGCCGATGCCCAGGCCGACCTGACCATCTCGCTGGTCGGCATGGAGGCGGACAACCGGCGCACCCCGAAGGGCCGCGAGCGTCTGCGCCGGGCCCGTGAACTGGCCCACGACGCGGGGAACTTCCCGGTCGAGATGCGGGCGCTGTTCAACCTGGCCATCGGGTGCTACGAATCCGGTGACCTCCAGGAGTGCCTGACCTGGCTCGGCGACGGCGTGGACCGCGCCCGCCGCTCCGGTCTCCTCTCCTCGCCGTACGCCCTGGAACTGCGTTACCTCCAGTCGCTGGTTTTCTACACGATGGGCAGCTGGGACGCCTGCGCGCGAGCGGCCGCCGACGACGCCGAAGTGCTCCCGGCGGCGGCCGGGTTCGCGACGGGGCCCGCCCTGTACGTCGCGCTCGCCCGCGGCGAGCACGAGGCGGCCGTCACCGGAGCCCGCGCGCTGCTGGACCGGCCGTTCGACTGGATGTCGACGCTCGTCGCGAGCATCGTGCTGATCGACGCGGCGGCCCACGGCGGCGACGCCGAGGAGTCCGTACGGCGGGTGCGCACCGCGGCCGAGGCCCTCACGGACGCCTCCGGGACCGGCCCGCCGCCCGTCGTGGTGCGGCTCGCCGCCCTCGCGCTGTCGGCGGTCGCCGACGCGGCCGAGGAGGCACGCCGTTCCGGTGACGCGGCGGGCGCCGGCCGCTGGGCGGACACCGCGGCCGAACTGGTGGAGCTGGCCAGGTCCACGGCGGCCCAGGGCGGGAAGGGCGGCGAGCACGGACCCGAGGGCCTGGCCTGGCTCGCCCGTGCCGAGGCGGAGGGACTGCGCGCCCGCACCGGTCCTGACGTGGCGGCCTGGGAGCGGGCCGTGACGGCGTTCGGCTACGGCGATCCGTACGAACTGGCCAGGAGCAGACGGCGGTTCGCCGAGGCGCTGCTCGCGGCGGGCCGCCGCGCGGAGGCCGCCGAACAGGCCCGCGCGGCCCACGACACCGCCGTGGGCCTCGGCGCGGCGCCGCTGCGCGAGGCCCTGGACGCGCTTCTGCGGCGCGGGCGCCTCGCCGAGTCACCGGCCGCCCCACGCATCGCCGCGCTGACCGCCCGGGAGAGCGATGTGCTGCGGCTGCTCGGCCGTGGGCGCACCAACCGCCAGATCGGCGAGGAGCTGTTCATCAGCGGCAAGACGGCGAGCGTCCATGTCTCCAACATCCTCGCCAAGCTGGGGGCCGCGAGCCGCACCGAGGCCGTCGCCATCGCCTATCGCGAGGGCCTGATCGAACCGGAGACGACACCGTCCGCGTAATGGGCCGAAACGGCCGAGGGCCGGGACACCGACTGGTGTCCCGGCCCTCGGCCGTCGTACGGGAAGCCGTCGTGGACGGCCCTCAGACCAGGTTGACCGACCGCGCCGACGTCGCGCCGATCTCGGCGGAGAGCTCGGTGAGGACGTTCTGCGACACGGTGTCGTCGACGGTGAGGACCGCGAGAGCCTCGCCACCGACGGCCGCGCGGGCGACCTGCATGCCCCCGATGTTGATGCCGGACTCGCCGAGGATGCGGCCGACGGTGCCGACGACACCGGGACGGTCCTCGTAGCTCAGCACGACCATGTGGTCGGCGAGCGCGAGGTCCACGTCGTACTCGCCGACGGCGACGATCTTCTGGAGGTGCTTCGGGCCGGCCAGCGTGCCGGAGACCGAGACCTCCTGGCCGTCGGTGAGCGTGCCGCGCACAGTGACCACGTTGCGGTGGTCGGGGGATTCCGAGCTCGTGGTCAGACGGACCTCGACGCCGCGCTCCTGCGCGAACAGCGGGGCGTTGACGTACGACACGGTCTCGTCGACGACGTCCTCGAACACGCCCTTGAGCGCGGAGAGTTCGAGCACCTTGACGTCGTGCTGGGTGATCTCGCCGTACACCTCGACGTCGAGGCGGGCCGCGACCTCGCCCGCGAGGGCGGTGAAGATGCGGCCGAGCTTCTCGGCGAGCGGCAGACCGGGCTTGACGTCCTCGGCGATGACACCGCCCTGGACGTTGACCGCGTCGGGGACGAGCTCACCGGCGAGGGCGAGACGCACCGAGCGGGCGACGGAGATGCCGGCCTTCTCCTGTGCCTCGTCCGTGGAGGCGCCGAGGTGCGGGGTGCAGACGACTTCGTCGAGCTCGAAGAGCGGGGAGTCCGTGCAGGGCTCCTTCGCGTACACGTCGAGGCCGGCGCCGGCGACGCGGCCCTCCTTGAGCGCCGAGTACAGCGCCTCCTCGTCGACGATCCCGCCGCGCGCGGCGTTGACGATGCGCACCGTCGGCTTGACCTTGTGCAGCGCCTCGTCACCGATGAGACCGAGGGTCTCGGGGGTCTTCGGCAGGTGCACGGTGATGAAGTCCGAGACCTCGAGCAGCTCGTCGAGGGTCAGGACCTTCACGCCCATCTGCGCGGCCCGCGCGGGCTGGACGTAGGGGTCGTAGGCGACGACCTTCATGCCGAACGCCGACATGCGCTGCGCGACGAGCGCGCCGATGCGGCCGAGGCCGACGACACCGAGGGTCTTCTCGGCGAGCTCGACGCCGGTGTACTTGTTGCGCTTCCACTCGCCGTTCTTCAGCGCCGTGTTGGCCTGCGGGATGTGGCGCGCGGTGGCGAGGAGGAGGCCACAGGCCAGCTCCGCCGCGGTCACGATGTTCGAGGTGGGGGCGTTGACGACCATCACGCCGGCCTTGGTGGCGGCGGAGACGTCGACGTTGTCCAGGCCGACGCCGGCTCGTGCGACGACCCTCAGCTTCTTCGCGGCGGCGACGGCCTCGGCGTCGACCTTGGTGGCCGAGCGGATCAGGATGGCGTCGACGTCGGCGATCGCGGGCAGCAGCTCGGCGCGGTCCGCGCCGTTGCAGTGCCGGATCTCGAAGTCCGGGCCCAGGGCGTCTACGGTCGCGGGCGACAGCTCTTCAGCGATGAGTACGACAGGTTTCGAGCTCACGTGAGTCCTCACAAGTCCAATGCGGACGGCCGTCCCGACGGCCGCAGGCGGTGGAGGGTTTGTAGCGGCCCCGGGGTGTGCCTGCACTTCTTGGGGGCCGCATGAGCCGCGTGGAAGACGCACGACGCTGTGGGCCTGACGCGTTGTTGATGTGCAGCAGTGTAGTGGCGCCGCGGAGGCCGTCCTGCGCCTCTGCGGAAGGATCACCCGTCCGTGGCTGGACGGGATGGACAACACCGCGCACACCGGTGTTACCCGGGGTTCGACGAAGGGACCGGAGCATGCCGCCCCGGCCCCCCGTCGTACGGCTTACGCCTCGTCGTCGTTGACCCACGACATGAGCTTGCGCAGCTCCTTGCCGGTGGTCTCCAGGAGGTGGTTCTCGTCCTGGGTCTTGTACTCGTTGTACTTCTTCAGGCCCGAGTGGTACTCGTCCATCCAGTTACGGGCGAAGGTGCCGTCCTGGATCTCGGCCAGGATCTGCTTCATCTCGGCCTTGGTGGCGTCCGTGATGATGCGCGGGCCGGTGATGTAGTCGCCCCACTCGGCGGTCTCGGAGACGGACCAGCGCATCTTCTCCAGGCCGCCCTCGTACATGAGGTCGACGATGAGCTTCAGCTCGTGCAGGCACTCGAAGTACGCGATCTCCGGCTGGTAGCCGGCCTCGGTCAGCGTCTCGAAACCGGCCTTCACCAGGGCGGCGGTGCCACCGCACAGGACGGCCTGCTCACCGAACAGGTCGGTCTCGGTCTCCTCGGTGAAGGTCGTCTTGATGACGCCGGCGCGGGTGCCGCCGATGGCCTTGGCGTACGAGAGGGTGAGGGCGAAGGCGTCGCCGGTCGCGTCCTGCTCGACGGCCGCGATACACGGAACGCCGCGGCCCTCCTCGTACTGGCGGCGCACGAGGTGACCCGGGCCCTTGGGGGCGACCATGCAGACGTCGATGCCGGCCGGGGGCTTGATGAAGCCGTAGCGGATGTTCAGGCCGTGGCCGAAGAACAGCGCGTCGCCGTCGCTGAGGTTGTCCTTGATGGACTCCTCGTAGACCTGGGACTGGATCGGGTCCGGCACCAGGATCATGATGACGTCGGCCTCGGCCGCGGCCTCCGACGGCGTCACCACACGCAGGCCCTGCTCCTCGGCCTTCGCCTTGGACTTGGAGCCCTCGTGCAGACCCACGCGGACGTCGACACCCGAGTCGCGCAGCGACAGCGCGTGGGCGTGGCCCTGGCTGCCGTAGCCGATGACCGCGACCTTGCGGCCCTGGATGATGGACAGGTCGGCGTCGTCGTCGTAGAACAGCTCGGCCACTGGGGTTCTCCTTGTTTTCCGGTATTTCCGGTGTTGCGTCCCACCGTACGGCGGGCGGGGGAAGTGAAGTTCTCGGGTCTCGGTATACGGGCGGACCGGGTGAGCGGCCCGCCCGTGTACCGGTGTTCTCCTGGCTTAGGCCGACCGGTCCAGTGCGCGCAGCGACCGGTCGGTGATCGAACGCGCCCCGCGTCCGATCGCGATCGTGCCGGACTGGACCAGCTCCTTGATGCCGAAGGGCTCCAGCATCTTGAGCATGGCCTCCAGCTTGTCGGCGCCGCCGGTGGCCTCGATGGTGACGGCCTCCGGGGAGACGTCGACGGTCTTCGCGCGGAACAGCTGAACGATCTCGACGATCTGGGAGCGCGTCTCGTTGTCGGCGCGCACCTTCACCAGAACGAGTTCCCGCTGAACGGCCGAACCGGGCTCCAGCTCGACGATCTTCAGGACGTTGACGAGCTTGTTGAGCTGCTTGGTGACCTGTTCGAGCGGAAGTGTCTCGATCACGTTCACCACGATGGTGATGCGGGAGATCTCGGGGTGCTCGGTGACACCGACCGCGAGGGAGTCGATGTTGAAGCCGCGCCGGGAGAACAGGGCGGTGATCCGGGCGAGGACACCGGGCTTGTTCTCGACGAGGACGGAGAGGGTGTGCTTGCTCATGGGTCTGACTCGGCTCTCTCTCAGTCGTCTTCGTTGTCGCCGAAGTCGGGGCGGACGTCCCGGGCGAACATGACCTCGTCGTTGGAGGTGCCGGCGGCGACCATCGGCCACACCATCGCGTCCTCGTGGACGATGAAGTCGACCACGACCGGACGGTCGTTGATCGAGTTCGCCTCCTCGATCACCTTGTCGAGGTCGTCCGGGGACTCGCAGCGGATGGCGTAGCAGCCCATGGCCTCCGACAGCTTCACGAAGTCGGGGACGCGGGTGCCGGCGCTCGGCTGCTTGCCGTCCGCGTCCGGGCCGCTGTGCAGCACGGTGTTGGAGTAGCGCTGGTTGTAGAAGAGGGTCTGCCACTGGCGGACCATCCCGAGGGCGCCGTTGTTGATGATGGCGACCTTGATCGGGATGTTGTTCAGGGCGCAGGTGGTGAGTTCCTGGTTGGTCATCTGGAAGCAGCCGTCGCCGTCGACCGCCCAGACCGTGCGGTCCGGCTGTCCGGCCTTGGCGCCCATCGCGGCCGGGACCGCGTAGCCCATCGTTCCGGCGCCGCCGGAGTTCAGCCAGGTCGAGGGCTGCTCGTACTGGATGTAGTGCGCGGCCCACATCTGGTGCTGGCCGACGCCGGCCGCGAAGATCGTGCCCTTGGGGGCGAGCTGTCCGATGCGCTCGATGACCTGCTGCGGTGACAGCTGGCCGTTGTCGGGCTGCTCGTAGCCGAGCGGGTACGTCTCGCGCCAGCGGTTGAGGTCGCTCCACCAGGCGGTGTAGTCGCCGGTGTTGCCCTCGTTGTGCTCTTTCTGGACCGCCTGGACGAGGTCGGCGATGACCTCGCGGGCGTCTCCGACGATCGGCACGTCGGCGGTGCGGTTCTTGCCGATCTCCGCCGGGTCGATGTCGGCGTGGACGATCTTGGCGAACGGGGCGAAGCTGTCCAGCTTGCCGGTGACGCGGTCGTCGAAGCGGGCTCCGAGGGCGACGATCAGGTCGGCCTTCTGGAGCGCGGTGACGGCGGTGACCGAACCGTGCATGCCCGGCATTCCCACGTGCAGCGTGTGGCTGTCGGGGAACGCGCCGAGCGCCATCAGGGTGGTGGTGACGGGCGCTCCGGTGAGCTCGGCGAGGACCTTCAGCTCGGCGGTGGCGTGCGCCTTGAGGACGCCGCCACCCACGTACAGGACGGGTCGCTTCGCGTTCGTGAGCAGCCTCGCGGCCTCACGGATCTGCTTGGCGTGCGGCTTGGTCACCGGGCGGTAACCCGGCAGGTCGCTCTGCGGCGGCCACGAGAACGTCGTCCGGGCCTGGAGCACGTCCTTCGGGATGTCCACGAGGACCGGGCCCGGGCGGCCGGTCGAGGCGATGTGGAACGCCTCGGCGATCGCCTTCGGGATGTCCTCGGGCTTGGTGACCAGGAAACTGTGCTTGGTGATCGGCATCGTGATGCCGACGATGTCCGCCTCCTGGAAGGCGTCCGTGCCGATCGCCTTGGTGACGACCTGGCCGGTGATGGCGACCAGCGGGACGGAGTCCATCATGGCGTCCGCGATCGGCGTGACCAGGTTCGTCGCACCCGGACCCGACGTGGCCATGCAGACACCGACCTTGCCGGTGGCCTGCGCGTAGCCGGTGGCCGCGTGACCCGCACCCTGCTCATGACGGACGAGCACGTGGCGCAGCCTGCTCGAGTCCATCATCGGGTCGTATGCCGGAAGGATCGTCCCACCGGGGATACCGAATACGATCTCGGCCCCGACCTCCTCGAGCGAGCGGATGAGGGACTTCGCACCCGTGACGTGCTCGGGTGCGGACTGTCCTCCGGAACGGGGCCGCGGCTGCGGATGGTGGGCCCCGGTGGCCTGCTCGGTCATCGGCATTCTCTTCTCGATGCTGAGGGTTTTTGCGACTTTTGTGCGGTGTACGACTGATGCCTGTGCAACAAAAAACCCCTCGTGCCGTGAGGCAAGCGAGGGGAGCGCGCCGGGTGCGGTCGCTGGGTGTTCCGGACCTTTCCGGTGGTCACCTAGCTTCAGCCGACGCGCTTTCCAAGTACGAGAATTCGGGTGCGCATGGCATTGACCCTCCCCCCGGCACGCACCGACTGTCAAGTGGGTGGGACGGGAGTCTCATTATGTGAGCGGAGGGCCGTTCCGCCTGCCAGGGCGACGGGCACCCCGCCCGAATACACCCCCGCGCCGCCCCCGCCCGCGAACACCGGCTCGGCGGGGCCGTCGGGCACGGGATAGCGGCCGCAGGCGAGCGCTCTGCGCAGCCGGTACTCGTCCAGCGGCCCGGAGAACGCCATGCCCTGGCCATGGGTGCACCCCATCGCGCGCAGGGCGACGACCTGCTCGGGAAGGTCCACCCCGTCGGCCACGGACTGGAGACCGAGATCGGTGGCGATCCGCAGCAGCCCGCTGGTGATCTTGTGCAGCCGGGCGGACTCGACGACTCCCTCGACCAGACTCCTGTCGAGACGCAGTACGTCGAGGGGGAGCCGCCTCAGTGCCGTGATCGCCGCGTAGCCGCTGCCGAAGCCGTCCAGGGCGATCCGCACACCGAGACGTCTGAGCGCGTTCAGCCGGCGCTCCAGCTCGTCCAGAGGGACCCTCGGATCGGTGTCGGACAGCTCGATGATCAGGCCGCCCGAGGCGAGCCCGTGCCGGGTGAGCAGGGACTCCACGGAGCCCAGCGGCATCGACCGGTCCACCAGACGCCGGGCGGTCATCCGGACCGTCACGGGCACGGCGACCCCCGCGGCGGTGCGCTCGGCGGCCTGCTCGACGGCCTCGTCGAGCATCCAGCGGCCGAGCTCGGCGGTCCGCTCGCTGTCCTCTGCCACCCGCAGGAACTCGGCGGGCGTGAAGAGCACGCCCTGGGAGGAACGCCAGCGCGCCTGGGCGGTGACCGACGCGATCCGGCCGTTTCCCAGCGACACCACGGGCTGGTGCAGCAGCGCGAACTCGCCGTCCTGGAGCGCGGAGCGCAGCCGGGTCGCCAGTTCCGCCTTGCGGACCACGTCCTGCTGCATCTGGGGCGCGTACAGCTCGACGCGCCCCTTGCCGGCCGCCTTCGCACGGTACATGGCGAGGTCGGCGTTGCGCAGCAGCTCACCGGCGCCGAGGCCAGGTTCGGCGAAGCCGACGCCGATGGACGCGGCGACCCGGACATCGTTGCCGTCGATACAGTAGGGCTGGGAGAGCCTGATGCGCAGACGGTCGGCGAGTTCCAGTATCTGCTGCTCACGGGCGGTGCGGTCGCGTCCTCCGTCACCGACGATGAGGGCGGCGAACTCGTCCCCGCCGAGCCGGGCGGCGGTGTCGCCGTGCCGGACGGAGTCCTGGAGTCTGCGGGCTGCCTGCACGAGCAGTTCGTCGCCGGCCTGGTGCCCGATCGTGTCGTTGACGGCCTTGAAGCCGTCGAGGTCGATGAACAGGACGGCGGTGCCCCGGTCGGTGGAGCGGCGCCCGGACAGCGCCTGCTGGACGCGCCGGGTGAACAGCGCGCGGTTGGGCAGGTCGGTGAGCGGGTCGTGCTCGGCGTTGTGCTGCAACTGCGCCTGTAGCCGCACGCGTTCGGTGACGTCACGGCTGTTGAAGATGAGGCCGCCGTGGTGCCGGTTGACGGTGGACTCCACGTTGAGCCAGCCGCCGTCGCCGGACCGGAACCGGCACTCGATCCGGGTGGTGGGTTCCTCGGCCTGGCTGGCCGCGAGGAAGCGCCGCACCTCGTGGACCACGCAGCCGAGGTCCTCGGGGTGGATGAGCGAGGCCAGCTCGGAGCCGACGAGTTCCTCGGCGTCCCGGCCGTAGACCCCGGCGGCGGCCGGGCTGACGTATCTCAGGATGCCGTTCGGAGCGGCGATCATGATGACGTCGCTCGACCCCTGCACCAGGGAGCGGAAGTGGTTCTCCTTCTGGGCCAGTTCCTGGGTGAGGGTGATGTTGTCGAGCAGCATGATGCCCTGGCGCACGACGAGGGCGAGCACGACCAGGCCGGCGGTGACCAGCACCACGCGGTCCACCCGGCGTCCGTTCAGGATGTTGTAGAGGATCCCCAGCGTGCAGACGGCGGCGGCCAGGTAGGGCGTCAGCGCGGCCAGTGATCCGGTGATGGGCCGTGCCGCCTGGGAGCGGCCGGATCCGGGGCCCTGGGGGTTCGGGTGCGCGGCTCCGTCGTGCGGCGGCCCGTGGAGGCCGTCCGGCTCCTCGTGCCGCCCCTGGCCCTCGTGGGACCCGTGCTCCTGCCGCGGGGCCTCGCGGTCGTACGGCGGACGGGTCCCCCGCGGTCCGGGCGAGGCGTGACTTCCCGGGGGTCCGTGCTGCCCTTCCCTGCGCTGTCCCGGGATGCCCTCGTGCACCACGCGCGCGTGCTCCCGAGAGTCCTGCTCGTCCGGTTCGCGCAGGTCGGGCCCGCGCAGATCCGGGCCGTACGCGTCGATGCCGTGCTCGCCCGTGCCGTGATCCTCACTCTCGCCGCCGTGCCGGGTGACGACCCAGGGGGCGTACGCGAGGAGCAGCGAGCCGGCGAACCAGCCCGCGTCGAGGAGCTGGCCCGAGTGGTAGGTGTTGTGCAGGAGGGGCGAGGTGAACAGCGCGTCGCACATCACGGTCAGGGCGAGCGCCCCGATCGCCGTGTTCACCGCCGACCTGTTCACCGACGAGCGCCTGAAGTGCAGTGCGAGCACCATGCTGACCAGGGCGATGTCCAGCAGCGGGTACGCGAGCGACAGCGCGGTGTGGGCGACGCTCGGCCCGTCGAACTTCGCGGCCTGGGCGAGGGCCAGACTCCAGGACAGGGTGAGCAGCGATCCGCCGATCAGCCAGGCGTCCAGCGCGAGACACACCCAGCCCGCCTTGGTGACGGGCCGCTTGGCGAGCACCAGAAGTCCCACGATGGCGGGCGGCGCGAAGCAGAGGAAGAAGAGATCGGCGTAGCTCGGGGTGGGCACGGGACGGTCGAGGACGACCTCGTACCACCCCCAGACCAGGTTTCCGAGCGAGGCCATCGCCGAGGAGAGCGCGAACAGGAGCCAGGCGGGTCGAAAACGGCTGCGGCGGCTGCGAGCGTAGAGGAAGCAGGAGACCGCCGCGGTGCCCGCGGCGACGCTCAGCCCGAAGTCGCCCATGACCAGCGCCAGACTCGCGGAACCCCAGTCGAGCGCGGAACCGACGGCGTATCCCGCGCACAGCAGGGCCAGCGCGAGTTGCGAGAACAGGCCCGTCCCGCCGTCGAAGACCGTCCGACGGGTCAGCAGCGCTCCCGGGGAACTCACCGGGCCCACCGGGTCCGCGCCCCGGGGTCCCGCTGGTCCCGGTGCGCCGGATGCCCGTGCCTGCGGCGGCCCGGGTGCCTGCGGTGGTGATGGCTGCCGCGGCTGTGCGTGGCCGCGCGCCAGGGTCGTCGGCGGCGGCCCCGCCGCGTCGGATCGTCGGTCCATAGGCCGTGCATCGCCCGTCGCCCCCCTCGCAGTCTCATGTCCGTCCCCGGCGCCGAACGGTGCGCGGCGCAGCCCCTGTCGGGACGATACACCAGTCTCGTCACTCAGGGACATAGTTCCTCTACGCTCCGTAACGACCAGGGACTATGCCGCCACTGCCCGCATCCGGAGGACTCCGGAGGGTGCCCGAAGCGGACGCGGGGCGAACGGACGGTTGCTCAGGTGCCGGTGGTAAGGACCACGTTGCGCAGCGGCTCCCGGTTCACGAAGCGGGTCAGCTGATCCGCCAGCAGCCGCTTGGCGCGCGGCCAGAACGCCGAAGTCGGCCCCCCGACGTGGGGGCTGATCAGCAGGCCGGGCACGTGCCACAACGGGTGCCCCGGGGGCAGCGGTTCGGGGTCGGTGACGTCGAGGGCCGCGGTGATGCGCCCGCTCTTCAGCTCGCCGAGCAGCGCGTCCGTGTCGACGACGGGGCCGCGGGCCACGTTCACCAGGAGCGCGCCGTCCTTCATCCGGGACAGGAAGTCGGCGTTCACCAGGCCGCGGGTGCTGTCCGTGAGTGGCGTGGACAGGATGACGACGTCGAACTCGGGCAGCAGGGACGGCAGTTCGGCGAGGGGGCGCACGGGACCGCGCGCCGTGGCACGGGCGGAGCGTGCGATGCGCGCGACCCGCGCGAGCTCGAAGGGCGCGAGCCTGTCCTCGATGGCGGACCCGATCGACCCGTACCCCACGATGAGTACGGACTTGTCGGCCAGCGAGGGACGGAACCCCGAGCGCCACTCCTGCTTGTCCTGGCCCCGCACGAAGTCGGGGATCCCGCGCAGCGAGGCGAGGACCAGGGCGAGGGTGAGTTCCGCGGTGCTCGCCTCGTGCACCCCGCGGGCGTTGCACAACACCACCCCGGAAGGAAGGGACTTGAGGCTCGGCAGGACGTGGTCGACGCCGGCTGAGAGTGTCTGCACGGCCTGGAGCGACGTCATTTCGGCCATCGGCCGCCGCGAGACGGCGGGGGGCTTCATGTAGGGCACGACGTAGAACGCGCAGTCGGCCGGATCCGCGGGGAACTCCGGGCCGCCGTCCCAGAAGCGGTAGTAGGGGCCCTCGGGCAGTCCGTCGATCTCGTCCTCGTGGAAGGGGAGCCAGACATCGGAAGTCATGGTCAGGAGGTTATGCCAGGCGCTCATGCGCGCAGAGGTTAGGTTGGGGGCCGGCAGAAGGAGGATCACGGCCAGGTGGAGCGCAGAACGATCGGGGCCGCGGCGCTCGATGTGGGGGCGGTCGGACTCGGATGCATGCCGATGAGCTGGGCCTACACCGGGTCACAACGGCGTGGCGAGGAGTCGCTGCGCGCGGTGAACGCGGCACTGGACCGGGGGTCGACGCTGCTCGACACGGCCGACATGTACGGGCCCTTCACCAATGAGCTGCTCGTGGGGCGCGTACTGAAGGAGCGGCGCTCCGAGGCCTTCGTGTCGACCAAGGTCGGTCTGCTGGTGGGCGATCAGCACCTCGTGGCCAACGGCCGCCCCGGCTATGTGAAACGGGCGTGCGACGCGTCGCTGCGCCGGCTCCAGACGGACGTGATCGATCTCTACCAGCTGCACCGCGCGGATCCGGAAGTGCCGGTCGAGGAGACCTGGGGCGCGATGGCCGAGCTCGTCGCGGCCGGAAAGGTCCGCTCGCTCGGGCTGTGCGCGGTGGGGGCCGGGTCCGGCCGCCGGGCGTGGGCGCGGCCGCACGACGAAACGATCCGGCTGCTGGAGCGGGTGCAGCAGGTCTTCCCGGTGAGCACGGTGCAGGCCGAGCTGTCGGTGTGGTCCGCGGAGGCGCTGGACACGCTGCTGCCGTGGTGCACGGCGCGCGGTGTCGGGTTCCTGGCCGCGATGCCGCTCGGCAACGGCTTCCTGACCGGCACCCTGACCCCCGGGGAGGGCTTCGAGCCCGACGATCCGCGGGCCCGCCATCCCCGCTTCACCGCCGAGATGATGGCCGCGAACCAGCCCATCGTCGTCGGTCTGCGGCGCGTCGCGCGGCGCCACGGGGACGGCGCCCGGCCCGTCACGCCGGCGCAGGTGGCACTGGCCTGGGTCCTGGCGCAGGGTCCGCAGGTCGTCCCGGTGCCGGGGGCCAAGCGGGAGCGCTGGGTCACCGAGAACGCGGGGGCGGCCGGACTACGCCTGACGGCGGACGATCTGGCCGAGGTGGCGGGGCTGCCGGGGGCGCTGGGATCCTGGGACTGAGCGGTGCTTCCGGAGCCCGGCGCGGATCGCCCGTCCGGGACCGCCGGGAACCCGTGGAACGCGAGCGGTGTATGAACAGGAGGACCGCCGCGTCGAAGGGATTCCGATGGTGCAAGTTCGAGCAGTGACAGTCGTGTTGGCCACGACCGCGCTTCTGCTGACGGCCGGCTGCTCCTCCGGCGGCAGTCCGGGCCCGGCCGGCCCGGGCGTGCCCGCCGGCACCGGGAGCCCGTCGCCGCACTCGTCGTCCGCCGGGAGCGCCGCCCCCGAGCCGACGCCGCCCGCGAAGGGCTCGGTGAAGGTCCTGCGCACCGTCACCGAGGATCTCGACACCCCCTGGGGCCTCGCGCCGCTGCCCGGGGGCGGTCTGCTGGTGTCCTCGCGGGACAAGGGGACGATCACCCGGATCGACGAGAAGACCGGCGCGAAGACTCTGCTGGGCGACGTGGCCGGGGTGGCCCCGGCCGGTGAGGGCGGCCTCCTGGGCATAGCGCTCTCGCCGGACTACGCCTCCGACCACATGATCTACGCGTATCTGACGACGGCCTCCGACAACCGCATCGTCCGCGTGCTGTACGACGAGCGGAAGCCGGCCGGCGAGCAGCTGGGCGCGCCGGACACGATCTTCAAGGGCATCCCCAAGGGCGTGATCCACAACGGCGGCCGGATCGCCTTCGGCCCCGACAGGATGCTGTACGCGGGCGCGGGCGAGACGGGCGACCGGGGGCTCGCCCAGGACAGGAAGTCGCTCGGCGGGAAGATCCTGCGCATGACGCCGGAGGGCGAGCCCGCGCCGGGCAATCCGTTCCCCGGCTCGGTCGTGTACTCGTACGGGCACCGCAACGTCCAGGGTCTCGCCTGGGACGACAAACAGCGGCTGTGGGCCTCGGAGTTCGGCCAGGACACCTGGGACGAGCTGAACCAGATCAAGCCGGGCGACAACTACGGCTGGCCGGTGGTGGAGGGCATCGGGCACAACCCGAAGTACCACGATCCGATCTTCCAGTGGCACACCGACGAGGCCTCCCCGAGCGGGATCGCCTACGCCGGGGGGTCCATCTGGATGGCGGCGCTCAGGGGGCAGCGCCTGTGGCGCATCCCGTTGAACGGCACCAAGGCGTCCGCGCCGCCCCAGGCCTTCCTGAAGGACAAGTACGGCCGCCTGCGCACGGTCGTCTCGGCGGGCGGCGACCGGCTCTGGCTGACCACGAGCGAGACCGACGGCCGCGGCACCCCCGTGAAGGGCGACGACCGGCTGCTGGAGCTGGAGGTCAAGTAGCGCGGCCGGGACCGGTGTTCAGCCCGCCGTCCGGGCGGCCGGGGTGTCCGGGGCATCCGGGACGTCCGGCGGGAAGAGCCGCAGCCTGTGGGCCAGGGCCGCCGCCTCTCCCCGTCCCGAGACATCCAGCTTGGCCAGGATGTTCGAGACATGGACGCTGGCCGTCTTCGGGGAGATGAAGAGTTCCTCGGCGATCCGGCGGTTGCTGCGGCCCGCGGCGACCAGGCGCAGGACATCGCGCTCCCTGCTGGTGAGGCCGAACGCGTCCGACGGGTCGGCGGGGGCGGTACGGGACCGGGCGGGCGTGTGCTCCAGGGTGAGGCGGGCGCGCTGGGCGAGCAGGGCGACGGCCTCGGCGAGCGGGCGGGCGCCGAGGTGTCCGGCGGTGGCGCCCGCCAGCCGGAGGAGTTCCGCGGCGCGGGCGCGCTCGTCGTCGTCCGCGCCCGTGAGCAGCAGTGCCTCGGCCAGCCTGAGGCGGACGCGGGCAAGGTCGTAGGGGCGCTCCAGGGGTTCGACGGCTCCGGCCACCGCAGACCACTGCTCCGGGCTGCTCGCGCCGTCGGCCCGCCGGAGCTCTGCGCTCAGCCAGTCGGCGTGGGCGAGCCAGACGGGCGCTCCGGTGGCCAGGGTTCTCGCGGCCGCGCGGATACGTTCCAGGGCCGAAGCACGGCCGGGGCCCGCGACGGGCAGACCGCGGGCGTCGGCCTCGGCGGTGACGGCGGCCAGCAGCAGCGGCCAGGCGTAGCGCTGGGTACCGGGCGGGAAGCCCGCGGCCAGGGCCTCCTCCAGGACGGTACGGGCGTCGAGGAAGCGGCCCTCGCCCGCGGCGATGCCGATGGTGGTGCACAGCAGCGGCAGGGAGTGCTGGGGCATCGGGTCATGGGTGCCGAAGTGGGCCCGGGCCGCGGCCAGTTGACGGCCGGCTTCGATGAGGTCGCCGCGGGCCAGGGCGACGGGCGCGAGACGGGAGGCGCCCACACCCGAGGCCTTGCCGCCGAGTCCGACGGCCAGGGCGTTGCGCGCGGCCTCGGCGGCCTCGTCCCAGCGGCCGAGCGCGTACAGCGATTCGGAGAGATTGCCCCAGACCCAGGCCTGGGTGTCCAACAGGCCGTTCCGGCAGGCGAGTTCGATGCCCTCGCGCAGGATCGCGACGGCCTCGCGGGAGCGGCCGACGGACTCCAGGTGCGAGGGCAGGTTGATGTGCAGCCGGCCCACGACGTACGCGGCGCCATGGCGGCTGGCCCGCTCCCTGACCCCGTACATCTCCGCGAGCCCGGCCTCGGTCTCCCCCGCGTCGACCATCAGGCCGCCGAGGGTGAGCCGGGCGTTCAGCTCGGTGTCCCGGGCGCCCACCATGTGCGCGTACTCCACGGCGCGTTCGGCCGCGGAGAGGGCGCCGTGACCCGGCTGGTGGACCATGCACCAGGCGGCCACCATGGAAAGGACCTCGGCGTGCACCTGGGACGGCGGCAGACCGCGCACCAGGTCCTGTGCGGTGGCGAGTTCCGTCCAGCCGTCGCCGCGGACCTGTGCCTGGACGAGCCGGGAGCGCTGGACCCAGAACCAGGCGGCGCGCAGCGGGTCGTGCTCGTCCTCCAGGAGGTGCAGCGCCCGCTTGGTCGTCTTCAGGGCTCGTTCGCGTTCCCCGCACAGCCGGCCGGCGACGGCGGCCTCGGCCATCAGGTCCAGGTAGCGCAGGGGCGCGGCCGCGCAGTCACGGCCGGCGGGACTCTCCCCGCACTCCTGCGGCCGCGGGGGCGGATAGGCCTCCACGTAGTCGATGGGGCGCAGTTCGGCCCGTACGGTGTCGGGGACCGCCTCCCACAGCTCCATCGCCCTTTCCAGGAGCCGCAGTTGCTCGGAGTGGGCGTGGCGGCGGCGGGCCTCGACCGAGGCGTCGAGGACGGCGGGCAGCGCCTTGGCCCCGTCGTGGGCGTGGTACCAGTAGCTGGCCAGCCGGGTGACGCGCTCGTCGGCCGGTACGAGTGCCGGATCGGCCTCGAGGGCCTCGGCGTAGCGGCGGTTGAAGCGGGAGCGCTCGCCGGGCAGCAGGTCGTCGCTGACGGCCTCGCGGACCAGGGAGTGGCGGAAGCGGTAGCCGTCGCCGCCGGGTGAGGCGATCAGGATGTTGGCACCGACGCAGGCGCGCAGGGCCTCGATGAGGTCGTCCTCGGCGAGTCTGGCCACGGCGGCGAGCAGGGGGTACTCGACGGTGCTGCCGCCCTCGGCGACGGTCCGGGCGATCCGCTGGGCACTCTCGGGCAGTCCCTCGACGCGGACGAGAAGCAGGTCGCGCAGGGTGTCCGTGAGCCCGGTGGGACAGCCCTCGCGGGCGGCGACGGCGAGTTCCTCGACGAAGAACGCGTTGCCGTCGGAGCGGGCGAAGATGTCGTCGGCCCGGGCGGTGTCGGGTTCACGGGCGAGGATCCCGGCGATCTGACGGCCGACCTCGGCCCGGTTGAAACGGCCCAGCTCGATGCGGCGGACCGTGCGGAGACGGTCGAGCTCGGCGAGCAGGGGGCGCAGCGGATGGCGGCGGTGGATGTCGTCGGCGCGGTAGGTGGCGATCACGACGAGGCGGCCGCCGCGCAGCGTGCGGAAGAGGTAGGCGAGCAGGTGGCGGGTGGAGGCGTCGGCCCAGTGCAGGTCCTCGAGCACGACGACGACCGTGCGGTCCGCGGCGACGCGCTCCAGCAGGCGGGCGGTGAGCTCGAAGAGGCGGGCCGTGCCGTCCTCCTCGTACTGCCGTCCCCTGGTCGTCTGCGCGAGCTCGGGGAGCAGACGGGCGAGTTCCTCCTCCTGTCCGGCGGCCGCGGCGGCGAACTCGTCGGGCAGGGTGCGGCGCAGGGCGCGCAGGGCGGTGGAGAACGGTGCGAAGGGCAGGCCGTCGGCGCCGATCTCGACACAGCCGCCGCAGGCGACGACGGCGCCCTCGCGGGTGGCGGCGGCCGCGAACTCCTCCAGGAAGCGGGTCTTCCCGACGCCCGCCTCGCCGCCGAGCAGGAACGCCTGGGGCTCTCCCCCGGTGCCGGACGCCTTTGAGGCACTGCCGGCGGCGGCGCGGGCGAGCGCGTCGTTCAACACCTCCAGTTCGTCGGAGCGGCCGACGAACACCGGGCTGACGGACCTGGTCTCCACGGGCCCGAGCATGGCACAGGAGTCCGGGAGGAGGTCAGCGGTTATCGGGACGGCGGGCAGTACCCTTCCCGCCGTCGGACCGCCCACTCCCGCGGTCGGACCGCCCCGGCCCACCGTCGGACCGCCCCGGCCCATCGTCGGACCACGCCCGTCGGCCGTCGGACCGCCCACTCCCAGCGTCGGACCGCCCGGGCCCGCAGTCGGAGCACCCCCGCCGGCCGTCGGAGCATCCCCGTCGGCCGTCCGGCCGACGCCTTCCGGTGTCCTGCCGCCGGCTCCCGGCGGAAGGCGGCCGACCGCCGCGGGGCCGCCGGGGCCGCCGTCCCGTACGCCCCGTGGGCGGCCGGACTGCGCCCGGCCGTCCACGGGTGCCCGGGCGCTCACGCGGTGCGGGCGAACCGGTGCCGGCGGGGGCGGTCGCTATGGGCCCGTTCCCCGGCGTCGCCCTGTGCGTTCTCGCGGGCGGCGCGGCGGGCGGCCCGGCGGCCGCTCGCGGCCTCCCTGGCGAGCCGGTGGGTCTGGGCCTCGCGGATCAGGTCCGCGGAACGCATGCGGTGGAGCTCGTACTCGAACATCTCGTACCCCTTGTGAAGAGTCGGTTCCGGTCTCGCTCGTTGCGATGCCTCAACCTTCTTCTCCCAGGGGGGTGCGCCACATCGGGAGAGTTCCGCATCTTGGGAACGCGAAGGGCCTTAGGGCGGCGGCCGGTTTCCCGCGCCGGCCCTAAGGCCCCTCAGAGTCGTCCCGGTCTACGGGGTTCAGCTGGTGGACGGCAGTCCGAGGATGACGTCGGAGTACTTGGCGACCGCGAGCACCAGTCCTACGACGCCCAGCGACACGCCGGCCCAGGCGACGGACTTGATCCAGGCCGCCTGCGGCTTGCCGGGGACGCCGAACGCGGGCCGGACCAGCACGAAGACGCCGACGATCAGCGCGGCCAGCGCGAAGAGGCCGCCGATCAGCGCGGTGGTCGCCCAGGCGTCGCCGTAGACCGCCTTGACCTGCTTGGCGACGCTCGCGGTCGAGGAG
Source organism: Streptomyces sp. NPDC005281 (assembly GCF_040607495.1). Classification (NCBI taxonomy): domain Bacteria; kingdom Bacillati; phylum Actinomycetota; class Actinomycetes; order Kitasatosporales; family Streptomycetaceae; genus Streptomyces; species Streptomyces sp. NPDC005281. Next base: position 52,354 of record NZ_JBEXGX010000023.1, read on the forward strand.
GTCTGGAGCTGGCCGACCAGGGTCGAGCGGGCGGCGGCCACGGTGGCGACCCAGCTGCCGGTCAGCGACACCACGCCGAGCCCGGCGGACACGACCGCCGCGGCGCCCTGGCCGACACCGGCGTCCTGTCCCGCGTCGGCGGCGTCGGCACCGCTCACGGGGTTCTCTTCCGGCTCGCCCTGTTCGTCGAGGTCCGCGTCGGTCTCGTCGCGCTCCTCGGCCTCGGCCGTAGTCCCTTCGTCGGTGGACGCCGCGGCCGTGCCGGCCTCGGTGACGTCCACGGTCCGCTCGTCGCGCTTCGCCTCGGTACCGGTCTCTGCCCCGGCCTCGTCAACTGTCTTGGTTCCCATGCGGGCACCGTACGGACGCAGTCTGAGAGGTTCCTTAATGATCCTTGTGGGCGGCGTCCGCGCGTGCGGCACGCCACTCGGGGGCGAGCACGGACCACACCTCGAGGTCGTGCCGGACCCCGTCGTGGGAGTGCTTCTGCCGGAATACGCCGTCCCGGCTCATGCCGAGCCGCCGGGCCACGTTCAGGCTCGGGACGTTGCCCGCCGCCGCGACCCACTCGACCCGGTGGATCCCGCGCTCCTCGACCGCCCAGTCGATGAGGATCCGCATCGCGCGGGTCACCAGACCGCGCCCGGAGGCGGCGGGTTCCAGCCAGCAGCCGACCTCGCAGTTGCCCTGATCGGCGTCGAAGTTCAGGAAGAGCACACCGCCCACGAGCTTCCCCTCGAGCCACAGGCCGTGCAGGGACCCGGTGCCGGCGGCGCGCAGGTCGGCGTGCCTCTGGAGCTGCGCCCGCGCCGACGTCAGGTCCGTGGAACGGGCGCCGAAGGAGATGAACTGCCCGATGAACTCGCGTCCGCGGTCCAGATGCGCGAGGAACTCCTCCGCGTGCCAGGGCTCCAGCGGCCGAAGCTGCGCACCGTCGTCACCCAGGGATATCGCGTACATCCCGCTACCGCTCCTTCGTCGTCACGTCCGTCGCCCCCGCGTCGGTCACCCCGTCGTCCGCCGCCGTGGCATCCGCGGCCTCGGCGTCCGCCGCCGCGCGGCCCAGTACGTCCGCCGCCTCGGCGTCCGTGGCCTCGGCCAGCCTCTCATGCGCGGCCCTGCACTCGGGCGGCTCGATGCTGATGCGCGGCAGCCGCTTGTCGAGGGCGCGGGGCAGCCACCAGTTGGCGTCGCCGAGCAGGTGCATGAGGGCGGGGACGAGGAGCGTGCGCAGGACGAAGGCGTCCAGCGCGACGGCGGCGGCGAGGGCGATGCCGAACATCGCGATGACGCGGTCGCCGCTGAGCACGAAGGCGAGGAAGACCGAGATCATGATGACGGCGGCGGAGTTGATCACCCGGCTGGTCTCGGCGAGCCCGACGCGTACGGCACGCCGGTTGTCGCCGGTCTCCAGCCACTCCTCGTACATCCGGCTGACCAGGAAGACCTGGTAGTCCATGGAGAGCCCGAAGAGCACCGACACCATGATCACCGGCAGGAACGGCTCGATCGGGCCCGCGCGGCCGAGGCCGAGCAGTTCGCTCCCCCAGCCCCACTGGAAGATCGCGACGACGACTCCGAAGGCGGCCGCGACGGCGGCGATGTTCATGGCCGCGGCCTTGAGCGGGATGCCGATCGACCGGAACGCGAGCAGCAGCAGGACGCAGCCGAGGCTGATCACGACGCCGACGAAGAGCGGGAGCTTGCCGACGATGACGCCCGCGAAGTCGTCGTAGCTCGCCGTCACACCGCCGACCTGTACGTCGAGACCGGTGCCCGACTCGGCGCGGGGCAGGACGTCGGTACGCAGCCGGTCGACGAGATCGCTGGTCTTCTGGGACTGCGGCGCGGAGGCCGGGACGACGGTGAGGAAGGCGGTGTCACCGGCGCCGTTGTACGTCACCGGGGTCGCCGAGGCGACACCCTCGGTGGCCCGCAGCGTGGCGTCCAGGTTGTCCAGGGCGAGCCTGTCCTCGGCGCCGCCGACCTTGGTGACGAGCGTCAGGGGCCCGTTGACGCCGGGACCGTAGCCCTGCGAGATCAGGTCGTACGCCTGCCGGGTGGTCGTCGTCCTCGGGTCGTTGCCCTGGTCGGAGGTGCCCAGGTGGAGGGAGAACGTGGGGATGGCGAGCACGGCCATCACGACGACGGCCACGACACCGAGCAGCTTGGGGTGGCGCTCCACGAAGGCGGACCAGCGGGCGGCGAACCCGGTGGCCATCTCCGGCTCCGGTCCGTGTTCCTCCAGCCGCCGCCGTTCGCGCCGGCTGAGCGCGCGTGGACCGATGAAGGAGAGCAGCGCGGGCAGCAGGGTCACGGAGGCCGCGACGGTCAGGACGACGGTCAGGGAGGCCGCGATCGCCACGCCGTTGAGGAAGCTGAGCCGCAGGATGAGCATGCCCAGCAGGGCGATGCAGACGGTGGCGCCGGCGAAGACGACCGCGCGTCCGGTGGTGGCGACGGCGTTCTGCGCAGCCTCGGCCACCGTCAGCCCGCGTTTGAGACCACGCCTGTGCCTGGTCACGATGAACAGCGCGTAGTCGATCCCGACGCCGAGGCCCACCAGCATGCCCAGCATGGGGGCGAAGTCGGCGACGGTCATGGCGTGCCCGAGGAGCACGATGCCGAAGTACGCCGTGCCGACGCCGATCAGGGCGGTGGCGATGGGCAGCATGGAGGCCGCGAGCGAACCGAAGGCGAGGAAGAGGACCACGGCGGCGACGGCCACGCCGACGATCTCGGCCATGTGCCCGCCGGAGGACTTGGTGAGGGCGATGGCGGTGCCGCCGAGCTCGACGTCGAGTCCCTTGGCCTCTGCGGCCTTGGCGGTGCTGACGACGGCCTGGACCTCGCCCTTGTCGAGGTTCTCGGCCCGGTCGGCGAAGGTGATCGTCGCGTACGCCGTCCGGCCGTCCTGGCTGATCCGGCCCACCGAGTCGGCCCGGCCCGACCCCTGGTGGGTGTACGGGCTGTCGACGGAGGCCACTCCGGGGAGCTTCTCGATCTTGTCGAGGGCCTGGGTCATGCTCTGCTCGACGTCGGCCGAGCGCACCGTGCCCGGGGAGGTGTGCCAGACGATCGTGTCGCTGTCACCGCCGAGCCCGGGGAAGCCCTTGTTCAGGAGCTGCGTCGCCTGGCCCGATTCGGTGCCGGGGACCTCGTAGTCGTTGGAGTAGGCGGAACCCGTAACGGCAGCGGCGGCGGTCACTCCGCCGAAGGCCAGAAGCCAGAGCAGAACGGCGACGAGGCGATGCTGGACACACCACCGTGCAAGGGCTGCCACGAGCGAGCTCCCTGGGGGATTTGTGGATCTTTATCGGGAACTGCCCGCAAAGAACACATGACTAATGCGTCATCACTCTTACAGCCTGAAGTGATTCTTTGTCGCATTCGTGGGCTTACTCACAGGACTGCGTCCGAGGTCACAGGCCATTCGCGTGGCCCCGGTCACCCCGTCGGCCACAGCTCAGTCCAGCTGGTCACCCACGGCCATGACCATCACGCCGACGATCATGAGCCACAGCGCCCGCCGGGTGCGGCCCCTGGCCCCGAGCGCGGACGCTCCGGCGCACAGGACGGCCCCCGAGGCGTAGGAGAGGGGTATGAGCGCGGTCCCGGAGCCGGTGCGCATCGCCGACGCGGCGAGCCCGGCGACGGTCAGCAGGATCCCCGTCCCGACAGCGCTCCAGCGCGCCCGGCGCGCCTCGGGGTCCTGGTCCTCGTCGTCGGCGGCGGTGTCCGCCGGGGTCCGGTCCTCGTCGCCCGAGTCCGCCGGGGCCTGGACCTCACCGTCGGGGCCCGCCGGGTCCCGGTCCTGCTCGTCCTGCTCGTCCCGGTCCTGGACCTCCGGGGCCCGGACCTCCAGGGCCTGGGTCTCCGGGGTCCGGGTCCCGCGGTCGCGAGTCTCGCGGTCGTGCGTCGTGCTGTCGTGCGTCTCGGAGTCGTGCGTCGTGCTGTCGTGCGTCTCGGAGTCGGTGCTTCCACTCATGGCGCGGGAGCGTAGCGCGTTGACCTGAGCACGCCGACACAGACCCCAGGGGGCGCATCGGCCACGATGCACCCCCTGGGATGTGGGAAAACCCGGAACGAACCTGGACCTCAGCCCTCGGAGACGCCCAGCTTCTCCAGGATGAGCTCCTTGACGCGGGCCGCATCGGCCTGGCCACGGGTGGCCTTCATGACCGCGCCGACGAGCGCGCCGACGGCCTGGACCTTGCCGCCACGGATCTTGTCGGCGATGCCCGCGTTCCCGGCGATGGCCTCGTCGACGGCGGCGGTCAGCGCGCCCTCGTCCGAGACGACCTTCAGGCCACGCTTGTCGACGACCTCGTCCGGGGTGCCCTCGCCGGCGAGGACGCCCTCGATGACCTGACGGGCGAGCTTGTCGTTCAGATCGCCGGAGATGACCAGCTCGGCCACCCGGGCGACCTGCGCCGGGGTGATCGGCAGGTCCTCCAGGGCCGTGCCCGACTCGTTGGCGCTGCGGGCCAGCTCGCCCATCCACCACTTGCGGGCGGAGGTGGACTCGGCTCCGGCCTCGATCGTCGCGACGATCGAGTCGATGGCACCGGCGTTGAGCATCGACTGCATGTCGTGGGCGTTCGCTCCCCACTCCTCGCGCAGTCGGTTGCGGCGGGCCAGCGGCTGCTCGGGCAGCCCGCCGCGCAGCTCCTCGACCCAGTCACGGGACGGGGCGACGGGGACGAGGTCGGGCTCCGGGAAGTACCGGTAGTCCTCGGCCTCCTCCTTCACGCGGCCCGAGGTCGTGGACCCGGTGTCCTCGTGGAAGTGGCGGGTCTCCTGGATGATCGTGCCGCCGGAGTTCAGCACCGCGGCGTGACGCATGATCTCGAAGCGGGCGGCACGCTCGACGGAACGCAGCGAGTTGACGTTCTTCGTCTCGGAGCGCGTGCCGAACTTCTCACGCCCGTGCGGGCGCAGCGAGAGGTTCACGTCGCAGCGCATCTGCCCCATCTCCATGCGGGCGTCCGACACGCCGAGCGCCCGGATGAGCTCGCGCAGTTCGGCGACGTACGCCTTGGCGACCTCGGGGGCCCGCTCGCCCGCCCCCTCGATCGGCTTGGTGACGATCTCGATGAGGGGGATGCCCGCGCGGTTGTAGTCGAGCAGGGAGTGCGAGGCTCCGTGGATGCGGCCGGTGGCACCGCCGACATGCGTCGACTTGCCGGTGTCCTCCTCCATGTGGGCGCGCTCGATCTGCACACGGAAGACCTCGCCGTCCTCCAGCTGGACGTCCAGATAGCCGTTGAAGGCGATCGGCTCGTCGTACTGGGAGGTCTGGAAGTTCTTCGGCATGTCCGGGTAGAAGTAGTTCTTCCGGGCGAAGCGGCACCACTCGGCGATCTCGCAGTGCAGCGCGAGGCCGATCTTGATGGCGGACTCGACTCCGGTCGCGTTGACGACCGGGAGGGCGCCGGGCATGCCGAGGCAGGTCGGGCAGGTCTGCGAGTTGGGCTCGGCGCCCAGCTCGGTCGAGCAGCCGCAGAACATCTTCGTCTTGGTGCCGAGTTCGACATGGACTTCGAGGCCCATGACGGGGTCGTAGGTCGCGAGTGCGTCCTCGTACGACACCAGGTCGGTCGTGGTGGTCACGGTGAAAACTTCCCTCTCAGCCCAGCAGGACGTCGTCGTCGCCCAGGCGCTTGAGCTCCCGGTAGAGGATGGCGAGGCCGGTGACGATGGCGGCGGCGGACACGGCGGCGTCGATGAGGCGCAGGGTGTCGTGTTCCGTGCGGGCCTTCTTGACCTGCTTCGCGACACCGAACGCACCGAAGGCCGTTCCGGCGATGGACAGATACGTGCCGGACTTGGACTTCTTGAAACCCTTGGCCTTGGACATTGCCTTGCTCACAGCGACGGAGCCTCCTCAAGCAGCGGGTGGCCCCACTTTTCCACGAAGGCGGCCTCGACGGCGGCTCCGACCTTGTACAGACGGTCGTCCTTCAGCGCCGGGGCGATGATCTGGAGACCGACCGGGAGGTTGTCCTCGGGGGCGAGACCGCAGGGCAGCGACATGGCGGAGTTGCCGGCCAGGTTGGTCGGGATGGTGCACAGGTCCGCGAGGTACATCGCCATCGGGTCGTCGGCGCGCTCGCCGATCGGGAAGGCGGTGGTGGGCGTCGTCGGGGAGACGATCACGTCGACCTGCTCGAACGCCTTCTCGAAGTCGCGCGTGATGAGCGTACGGACCTTCTGGGCGCTGCCGTAGTACGCGTCGTAGTAGCCGGAGCTGAGCGCGTACGTGCCGAGCATGATGCGGCGCTTGACCTCGGGGCCGAAGCCGGCCTCGCGGGTGAGGGCGGTGACGTCCTCGGCGGAGCGCGTGCCGTCGTCACCCGTACGCAGGCCGTAGCGCAGGCCGTCGAAGCGGGCGAGGTTGCTGGAGCACTCGGACGGCGCGATCAGGTAGTACGCGGAGAGCGCCAGGTCGAAGGACGGGCAGTCCAGCTCGACGATCTCGGCGCCCAGTCCCTTCAGCAGCTCGACGGACTCGTCGAAACGCTGGATGACACCGGCCTGGTAGCCCTCGCCGCGGAACTGCTTGACGACACCGACACGCATGCCCGTCACGCTGCCGTTGCGGGCGGCCTCGACGACCGGCGGGACCGGCGCGTCGATGGAGGTCGAGTCGAGCGGGTCGTGCCCGGCGATGACCTCGTGCAGAAGGGCGGCGTCGAGGACCGTACGGGCGCAGGGGCCGCCCTGGTCGAGGGAGCTGGAGAACGCCACCATGCCGAAGCGGGAGACCGCGCCGTACGTCGGCTTGACGCCGACCGTGCCGGTGACGGCGGCCGGCTGGCGGATGGAGCCGCCGGTGTCGGTGCCGATGGCGAGGGGCGCCTGGTAGGAGGCGAGGGCCGCGGAGGAGCCGCCGCCCGAGCCGCCGGGGATCCGGGTGAGGTCCCAGGGGTTGCCGGTGGGTCCGTACGCGCTGTTCTCGGTGGAGGACCCCATGGCGAACTCGTCCATGTTGGTCTTGCCGAGGATCACGACGTCGGCGGCCTTCAGCCGCTTGGTGAGCGTCGCGTCGTACGGCGGGATCCAGCCCTCGAGGATCTTGGACCCGACGGTGGTCGGGATGCCCTCGGTGGTGAAGATGTCCTTGAGCGCGAGGGGCACACCGGCGAGCGGGCCGAGCTTCTCGCCGGCCTCCCGCTTGGCGTCCACGGCACGCGCCTGAGCGAGGGCGCCCTCACGGTCGACGTGCAGGAAGGCGTGCACCTTCTCGTCGACGGCCTCGATGCGGGCGAGGTGGGCCTCGGTGACCTCGACGGCGGTCAGTTCGCCCGCGGCGATCTTCCCGGCGATCTCGGCCGCGGTGAGCTTGATGATGTTGACGTTGGTGTCCGTCATGGTGATTAGTCCTCCCCCAGGATCTGCGGCACCTTGAAACGCCGCTGCTCCTGGGCCGGGGCGCCGGAGAGCGCCTGCTCGGGGGTGAGCGACGGACGGACCTCGTCCACGCGCATGACGTTCGTCAGCGGCAGCGGATGAGAGGTCGGCGGTACGTCTTGGTCGGCGACCTCGCTGACGCGGGCGACCGCGCCGATGATGTCGTCGAGCTGGCCTGCGAAGTGGTCGAGCTCTTCGCCCTTCAGCTCCAGACGCGCCAGCCGTGCGAGGTGGGCGACCTCCTCGCGCGTGATGCCAGGCATGCAGCGATCCTCTGGGGTGAGTGCGGTGTGGTTTGGCCCAATCCTATGGGGCCCGGGCCGATGCCCGCGCCCGGGTTTGCCTCCCGGCCTCCGGCCGGACGTCTCCCACCCGCGCACCACCCGTGACTGTCTCCGGACAGCCGAACTCTCCCCCGGGGGTGTCCCGCCGTCGGCGGCCGCGGCAGGGCCGCCCACAACCGACCGCCGCCGACGGCGGGACGGCCGGACGGGAGTGCCCGGCTTGCCGGATGAGGGCGACCGGGTTGTGCGTGGGTGGGCAACACCCGGCCGGAGGCCAGTGACGAGGGCCGCTACTCCGCGGCCGGCAGCGCGGCCCGCGGCCGCTGCCACCCCCGGACCCCACGCGCCAGCAGCCACGCAGTGGCCTCGTCGGGCGGCATCGCCGCGGCGACCAGCCACCCCTGGACGGCGTCACAGCCCATATCCCGCAGTCGCTCCCACGTCTCGTCGTCCTCGACGCCCTCCGCCACGACAAGGAGCCCGAGCGAATGGGCGAGGTCGACGGTGCAGCGCACGATCTCGGCGTCCTCGGCGTCCACGGCGAGCCGTGCGACGAACGACCGGTCGATCTTCAGTTCGCTGACCGGCAGCCGGCGCAGATGGACCAGGGAGGAGTAACCGGTGCCGAAGTCGTCCAGTGACATCTTCACGCCGTGCCCGGTGAGCGCCGCGAGCGTGTCGGCGGCCCGCTGCGGGTCCTCCAGGAGCACATGCTCCGTTATCTCCAATTGGAGCGCTCCCGCGGGCACTCCGTGCCGGGCGAGACGGGCGGCGACGGCCCCGGCGAACCCCGGTGTGTGGACGTCGCGCGGCGACACGTTCACCGCGACCGGCACGTACAGGCCCTGTGCCCGCCAGCGCGCGACCTGTCCGAGGGCCGTCTCCAGGACGTACTCGGTGAGGTGGGGCATCAGCCCGGACGACTCGGCGATGGCGATGAACTCGTCCGGCGGTACCTTGCCGCGCTCGGGATGCACCCAGCGGACCAGGGCCTCGAGACCGGCCACCTGTCCGTCGAAGCGGACCTTGGGCTGGTAGTGCAGTTCGACGTCACCGGTGTCCAGGGCCCGGCGCAGATCGCCGAGCAGGCCCAGCCGGTCGGGGGTGTTGGAGTCCCGCTTGGACTCGTACACCTCCACGCCCGTACGGTCCCGCTTCGCCTGGTACATCGCGATGTCCGCCAGCCGCAGCAGCCCCTCCGCGTCGAGCGCGTGGTCGGGGAAGACGGCGAGCCCGGCGCTGGCCTCCAGGACGAGGGTGAGTCCGTCCAGGTCGAGCGGCGAGCCGAGGGCCGCGACCAGGTTGCGGGCGACCCGTGTCGCCGAGGTGGTGGAGTCCGCGACCGGCAGTAAGACGGCGAACTCGTCACCGCCGAGCCGCGCGGCCTCCGCCCCGCGCGGCAGTGCGAGCCGCAGCCTCTCGGCTATCTGGAGGAGCAGGCGGTCACCGGCGAGGTGCCCCAGGGTGTCGTTCACCGAACGGAAGCGGTCCAGGTCGATGAGCAGCAGGGCGGAGCGGGCGCCGATGCGCTCGGCGTCGTCCAGCGCCGTCCAGGTGCGCTCCAGCAGCCACTGACGGTTCGGCAGCCCGGTCAGCGGGTCGCGTAGTTGCTCCTCGGCCCGCGCGCGGGCTATCCACAGGGTGGAGTCGAGGGCGATCAGCGGGATCGAGAACAGCGGCAGCAGCGTCGGCTGGGCCATCGCGACGACACAGATCAGCGGGGCGATGCCGAGCAGTGCCACGGCGACGAGACCGTGTCTGACGAGGGCCGTACGGGCGACGGTCGGCAGGCCGCCGCCCGGGGTGTTCAGATACCAGAGCAGGGCGCGGGTGACGGCGAGGTAGGCGCCGGCGACCAGCACCAGCTGGGGAGCGGCGTAGAACGTCCAGGTGCTGGGGGCCCAGGGTGTCTCGACGCTCGGGAACCGCCCGAACGACGCGAGGACCAGGGCTCCGGCGCCGATGCCGATGATGTCGACGGCGCCGTGCAGGACGCCTTGGCGCCAGCGGTTGCGGCGGGCCGTGCCCACGAGGACGACGACGGTGAGGCTGACCATGCCGGCCGGCACCCAGCCGTACAGCAGCAGGACCGCGAGGGTGAGTGCGGCGCCGGAACCGGTGCCGCCCCACCAGCGGGCCCGGCCGAGGGCGACCAGGTGACCGACGATGACGCCGGTCAGCAGCGCCAGCGCCCAGCCGACGGTGCCGCACGGGAAGAGGGCGTGATGACCGCTGAACGCGCGGTAGAAGCCCGCGCCGAGGACGAACGCGGCGGTGGCCGCGACCGCCGACGGCAGCGCGGGCCAGGACGTGTGGCGTTCGGGGTCCTGGCCGGGCAGACCGGTGCCGTGATCGGCGGCGAGAGCGCCGGGGACGGCCGGAACGGAGAACGGTGCGATGCCGGGCCCGGTGCGGGCATGGCGTTCCGAAGGCCGTCCCGTCCGCAGGCCGGTCAGCCATGCGCCGGTCGTCCGGCGCAGGCGCAACCGTGGGTCGGGAGCAGCGCTCTCGGTGGGTTCCATTCCCGTCCCTCTCACTGCCGGCGGTGCCCACGCCACACGATCCGTTGCCGGCGACAACTGCCAACGGTGCCGCGTGGGAAAACCCTTCCCCCTGCTCGTGTGCGGAGCGGAGGATGCGCCGACCGCGGCCGGACACGGCGGGCGCACACGTCAACAGTAGGCCGCGGAAGGCTTCCACGGGCAGCGGTCGTCGACGGTTGCCCGAATGCGACCTGGTCACCCGGATGACGACGATTTGCGCCGAACGGGTGGACTTCAACCGCTATTCCTCGATCGGCAGCGCGACCTCCGCCGCCGCGTCCGGTCCCTGCCCCAACAGGACGGCGAAGCCCTCCTCGTTCAGGACCGGAACCTTCAACTGCATCGCCTTGTCATACTTCGAGCCGGGATTGTCGCCCACGACAACGAAAGATGTCTTCTTCGAAACAGAGCCGGTCACCTTTGCTCCACGGCTCTGGAGTTCCTCCTTCGCCCCGTCCCGTGTGTGGTGTTCGAGCGTGCCCGTGACCACGACGGTGAGGCCTTCGAGGGGACGGGGTCCCTCGTCCTCGCCCGCGCCCTCGTCCTCCATCCGGACGCCGGACGCCTTCCACTTGCGGATGATCTCGCGGTGCCAGTCCTCGGCGAACCATTCCTTGAGCGAGGTCGCGATGATCCCGCCGACCCCGTCGACCGCCGCGAGTTCCGCCTCGGTGGCCTGCTCGATTCGGTCGACGGAACGGAACTCGCGGGCCAGCGCCTCGGCGGCCACCGGGCCCACGTGCCTGATGGAGAGTCCGTTGAGGAACCGGGCGAGCGGGCGGGTCCTCGCCTCGGCGATCTTGTCCAGCAGGGCAAGCGTGTTCTTCTTCGGCTCGCCCTTCTGGTTGGCGAAGACCGTGACGACCTTCTCCTCACCGGTCCTGGGGTCCCGCTTGGGCAGGCCGCTGACCGGGTCGAGAACGTGCACCCTGATAGGGAGCAACTGCTCGACGGTGAGGTCGAAGAGGTCGCCCTCGTCGACGAGAGGCGCGGCCACGGGCGCCAGCGGACGGGTCAGCGCGGCGGCGGCCACGTCGCCGAAGTGGTCGATGTCGAGGCACTCGCGGCCCGCGAGATAGGAGACGCGCTCTCTCAACTGGGCCGGGCAGGAACGGCCGTTGGGGCAGCGCAGGTCGATGTCGCCTTCCTTCATGGCCCGCAGCGCCGTGCCGCACTCGGGGCACTCGGCGGGCATCACGAACTCCCGCTCGCTGCCGTCGCGCAGGTCGGCGACCGGTCCGAGGATCTCGGGGATGACGTCACCGGCCTTGCGCAGCACCACCGTGTCCCCGATGAGCACGCCCTTGGACTTCACCACCTCCTGGTTGTGCAGGGTGGCGAACTCGACCTCGGAGCCGGCGACCGTGACCGGCTCGACCTGCGCGTACGGGGTGACCCGGCCCGTACGGCCCACGCCGACGCGGATGTTGACGAGCTTGGTGTTGACCTCCTCGGGCGCGTACTTCCAGGCGATCGCCCAGCGCGGTGCGCGCGCGGTGGAACCGAGCCGGCCCTGGAGGGGGATCTCGTCCAGCTTGACGACCACGCCGTCGATCTCGTGCTCCACGGAGTGGCGGTTCTCGCCGTAGTACGCGATGAACTCCCGTACGCCGTCGAGGTCGTCGACCACCTTGGCGTACCGCGTGGTCGGCAGTCCCCAGGAGTGCAGCAGGCCGTAGGCCTCGGAGAGGCGGCCGAGGCCCTCGAAGCCCTCCAGGGCGCCGATGCCGTGGACGACCATGTGGAGCGGAAGCGTCGCCGTGACCTTGGGATCCTTCTGCCGCAGCGAACCCGAGGCGGAATTGCGGGGGTTGGCGTACGGCTTCTCCCCGGCCGCCACCCGACGCGCGTTGAGAGCCTCGAACGCCTCCATCGGGAAGTAGACCTCGCCGCGGATCTCGACGAGCCGGGGAACGTGATCGCCCTTCAGCCGGTGCGGGATCTCGGCGATCGTCATCACGTTCGGCGTGATGTCCTCGCCGGTCCGGCCGGTGCCACGGGTGGCCGCGCGCGTGAGCCTGCCGTCCTCGTACGTCAGGTTCACGGCGAGACCGTCGACCTTGAGCTCGCACAGGAAGTGGTAGCCGGACGAGCCCACGTCCTTGGCCACGCGACCGGCCCAGAGGGCGAGTCCCGCGTCGTCGAAGACGTTGTCGAGGGAGAGCATGCGCTCGCGGTGCTCGACCTCGGCGAGATCGGTCTCGTACTCGACGGCGACCTTCTGGGTCGGCGAGTCCGGCGTGCGCAGCTCGGAGTACTCCTCCTCCAGCGCCTCCAGGGAACGCAGCAAGGTGTCGAACTCCGCGTCGCTGACGACCGGGGCGTCCTTCACGTAGTACCGGAAGCGGTGCTCCTCGATCTGCTCGGCGAGCCGCGCGTGCCGCTCCCGCGCCCCGGCGGGTACCGATGTGGGCTCTGCGTGCTTGTCGCCGGCCACCGTTGTGTCCTCCCGTTACTCTGGGTTGTCCGCGAGGGATCTCGCCGCCCGGACGCAGTGGGCCAGCGCCCTGCGCGCGAAGTCGGGGGAGGCTCCCGCGAGTCCGCACGACGGAGTGAGCGTGACCGCCTCCGCGAGAAGGCCCGGCCGCAGGCCCAGCCTGCGCCACAACGTCCTGACACCCATGACGCTACCGGCAGGGTCCGACAATGGGACGTCCACGCCGGGGACGACACCTGCGAACAGCCGGGTACCGCCTTCGACCGCCTCCCCGATCGCGTCGTCGTCACGCTCGGTGAGGAGGGAGAAGTCGAACGAGATCGCCGCCGCGCCCGCCCGGCGCAGCAGGGCGAAAGGGACGTCCGGCGCGCAGCTGTGGACGACGACGGGACCGCCGCCGTTCGCCCCGACGACGTCCCGGAGCGTGGCCTCGGCGATCTGGCGGTCCACCGCGCGGTGGGTGCGGTAGCCGCTGGCGGTGGGCACCTGGCCGCGCAGCACGGCGATCAGGGAGGGCTCGTCGAGCTGGAGGACGATCTCGGCCCCGGGGATCCGGCGGCGTACGTCGTCGAGGTGGATCCGCAGGCCCTCGGTGAGAGATCCGGCGAGATCGCGGCAGGCGCCGGGGTCGGAGAGGGCGGACTCGCCGTTCCTCAGTTCCAGTGCGGCGGCCAGCGTCCAGGGACCGACGGCCTGCACCTTGAGAGGACCCTCGTACTCCTGGGTGAACTCCTCCAGGGCGTCGAGGTCCTCCCCCAGCCACGACCTGGCCCGCTTGGTGTCACGGCCCGGCCGGTCTCCCAAGCGCCAGCCGCTGGGCTCCACGCGCGCGTACAGCTCGACGAGCATCCCCGCGGTCCGGCCGATCATGTCCGCCCCGGGCCCGCGCGCGGGCAGTTCGGCGAGGAAGGGGAAGTCCTCGAAGGAGCCGGTGACGGTCTTGGCGGCCTCCCGCGCGTCACCGCCCGGCATGGACCCGACCCCGGTGGCGGCGCCGAACCTGAACTCGCTGTTTTCGCTCACCCCGGAAGCCTACGGAATCCCGCGCGCGGGTCAGCCTCCCGGGCGCACCGTCAGATCGTTGACCTCGGCGTCCCGGGGCAGGTCGAGCGCCATCACGATCGTCGTGGCGACCGACTCGGGGTCGATCCACCTCGAGGCGTCGTACTCCTTGCCCTCCTGCTGGTGGACCTTGGCCTGCATGGGGCTCGCGGTGCGGCCCGGGTAGACGGAGGTCACCCGGACCCCGGCCGCGTGCTCCTCGTGGCGCAGGGAGTCGGCCAGGGCCTTCAGTCCGTGCTTGGAGGCGGCGTAGGCGGACCAGTCGGCGTGGGCGTTCAGTCCGGCGCCGGAGTTCACGAAGAGCACGTGGCCCCGGGCGAGGCGGAGCTGGGGCAGGAAGTGGCGGGTCAGCTCGGCGGGGGCGATCAGGTTCACGTTGAGCTGGTGGCGCCAGGCCTTCGGGGTCAGCTCGCCGACCGGGCCGAGATCGACCACGCCCGCGATGTGCAGCAGGGAGTCGACCTGGCCGGGGAGCGACTGGTGCGAGAACGCCCAGGAGAGCTTGTCGGGGTCCGCCAGGTCGCCGACCAGGGTCTTCGCCCCGGGGAACGCGGCGGCCAGTTCCTTCGCGCGGCCGGCGTCGCGCGCGTGGAGCACGAGTTCGTCCCCGCGCGCGTGCAGACGGCGGGCGACGGCCGCGCCGATGCCGGAACCGGCCCCGGTGATCACATGTGTAGCCATGGACGCCATGCTCGCATCACCCGGCACCGGTCCCGAACCATCCGCGGACGCCTCAGCGGGTGCCGAGGCTCTCCTCCAGGTGGGCCAGCGCCCCCACCGGTTCCTCGGCGAAGAAGACCAGGTCGGTGAGCGGGCGCGGCAGGAAGCCCTCGGCGTCCATCCGCAGGAACTGCTGCTTGAGCCCGTCGTAGAAGCCGGCCGTGTTGAGCAGGACGACCGGCTTCTCGGTCTTCCCGTGCTTCTTCAGCTCCAGGATCTCGGTCGCCTCGTCCAGGGTGCCGGTGCCGCCGACCATGACGACCACCGCGTCGGCCTTCGCGAGGAGCAGCGCCTTGCGCTCGGCGAGATCACGGGCGACGACCATCTCGTCGGCGCCCGGACGGGCCTTGGCGGCCAGGAAGTCCACGGAGACGCCCACCAGCCGTCCGCCCGCCTGCTGCACCCCGTCGGCGACGACCTTCATCAGTCCGACGTCGGAGCCGCCCCACACGAGCGTGTGGCCGCCCTTGCCGAGGAGTTCGGCGAACTCCCGCGCGGGGCGCGTGTAGCGGTCGTCGAGGTCGGCGGCGGAGAGGAAGACGCAGATGTTCATGACGTCACCGTACGCGGGAACGATTCGGGGCTCGCGAGCGCTTTCCCTACATGGCTGAAGGACACACGATCACCATCGAGCAGGGCGCGCGGCACGTCCGCGTCGTGCACGGCGGCCAGGTTCTGGCGGAGAGCGACCGCCCCCTGGTGCTGCGCGAGACGGGCTGTCCGGTGCGCTACTACATCCCGCCCGAGGACGTCCGTCTGGACCTGCTGACGCCCTCCGACACCCACACGTACTGCCCGTTCAAGGGCACCGCGTCCTACTGGTCGAGCACCGGCGCGGCCGATCTGGTGTGGGCCTATCCCGATCCCGAGTCCGACGTCGCCGAGATCAAGGACCACCTCTGCTTCTACGAGGTGGACGTGTCCTGAGTTCCGGGCGGGCGCGGGCGTGGTGACGCGATGAGTTCCCGGCCGGCGGGCAGTCTCTTGAGACATGGACAAGAAGACCATCTCGCGCGACGGGACCCCCATCGCGTACGAACGCCACGGTGACGGCCCGACGGTCGTCCTGGTCGGCGGTGCCATGTGCACCGGCGCCACGCTCACGCCTCTGGCCGAAGCGCTCTCGGACCGCTTCGGCGCCATCACCTACGACCGGCGGGGCCGCGGCGGCAGCGGCGACACGAAGCCCTTCGCGGTCGCCCGGGAGATCGAGGACATCGCGGCGCTGATCGGGGCCTTCGGGGGCGGTGCGTCGCTCTACGGCATCTCGTCGGGCGGCGCGCTGGCCCTGGAGGCGGCCATGAGCGGGCTGCCCGTCCGCGAAGTCGCCGTCTACGAGACGCCGTTCGCCGTCGACGAGGTGGCGGGCAAGCAGCGGGCGGAGTACACCCAGCGACTGGCCGAGCTGCTCGGCCAGGACCGGCGCGGCGACGCGGTCGAGCTCTTCCTGAGCCTGGTGGGAACGCCCCCGGAGATGATCGCCGGGGTGCGCATGTCCCACGCCTGGCCCGGCATGGAGGCCATCGCGCCGACCCTGGCGTACGACGACGCCGCGATGGGCGGGAACGGGGTGCCCCGGGAACGGCTGGCGGCGCTCTCCTTGCCGCTGCTGTCGATCGCCGGCGACGCGAGCCCCGCGTGGATGCGCGAGGCGGCGAGCACCGTCGCGGAGGCGGCGCCGAACGGGTCGTACCGCACGCTGGAGGGCCAGACCCACATGGTGGATCCCCTGGCGCTCGCGCCGGTCCTCGCGGAGTTCTTCGGCACGGACGGTTAGACGAGGTCCGCGCCGAGGTCCCGCACGCACCGGCCGGGCAGTCCGGCCACCCGGGTCCCACACGAGCCCGGCCGGGCCGGTCGCGTCGGTCGGGCGGCGGGGCCTGGCCGGTCGCGTACGCCTAGACGGTCGCCGTCGCGCGCGTGGTCGTCGCGATCGTCGCCGACCCCACCACGCGGGTGTCGTCGTACAGGACGATCGCCTGGCCGGGGGCCACGCCGCGGACCGGCTCGGTGAAGGTGACGCGCAGTTCGCCGTCGACGAGACGGGCGTTCACCTCGGTCTCGCCACCGTGGGCGCGGAGTTGGGCGGTGTAGGTGCCGGGGCCGGCCGGGGCCGCGCCGCACCAGCGGGGCTTGACGGCGGTCAGCGCGGACACGTCCAGGGAGGCGGCCGGGCCGACCGTGACCGTGTTGTTCACCGGTGAGATGTCGAGGACGTAGCGGGGCTTGCCGTCGGCGGCCGGGGTGCCGATGCGCAGCCCCTTGCGCTGGCCGATCGTGAAGCCGAACGCGCCCTCGTGGGTGCCGATCCGGGCGCCGTCCTCGTCGACGATGTCGCCCTCGGCCTTGCCGAGCCGGCCCGCGAGGAAGCCCTGGGTGTCACCGTCGGCGATGAAGCAGATGTCGTGCGAGTCCGGCTTCTTGGCGACGGCGAGGCCCCGGCGCTCGGCCTCGGCGCGGATCTCGTCCTTGGTGGTGACCGTGTCGCCGAGCGGGAACAGCGCGTGGGCGAGCTGGCGGTCGTCCAGGACACCGAGGACGTACGACTGGTCCTTGGCCATGTCGGAGGCCCGGTGCAGCTCGCGCGTGCCGTCCTCACGGACGATCACCTGCGCGTAGTGGCCGGTGCAGACCGCGTCGAAGCCGAGCGCGAGCGCCTTGTCCAGCAGGGCGGCGAACTTGATCTTCTCGTTGCAGCGCAGGCACGGGTTCGGGGTCCGGCCGGCCTCGTACTCGGCGATGAAGTCCTCGACGACGTCCTCGCGGAAGCGCTCGGCGAGGTCCCAGACGTAGAACGGGATGCCGATGACGTCGGCGGCCCGGCGGGCGTCGCGCGAGTCCTCGATGGTGCAGCAGCCGCGCGCGCCGGTCCTGAACGACTGCGGGTTCGCCGAGAGGGCGAGGTGCACACCGGTCACGTCGTGCCCGGACTCGGCGGCACGGGCGGCGGCTACGGCGGAGTCCACTCCGCCCGACATGGCGGCGAGGACGCGGAGGGGGCGCTGCGAGGTCTCAGTCATAACCCCTCAAGAGTACGGGGCCGCGGGAACCGGAACCCGCGAGTATCCGTTGAAGATCGCATGGGGGCGAAAAAGGGGAAGCCGGGAACGCCACGGAGCCGTGGGGCGGGGGCCAAGGACGCGGACCAGCCGGTCGGGCGCCGGGTGCTGCTCCTCGGCGGTCTGGTGGCCGCCGTGAGCGCGGCGGGGCTGGCCCGGGAGGAGCTGTCGCATCTGTGGTGGCGGCTGCCGGGTGTGGAGAAGGCGCGCGTCGCGGGGGCGGTGGACTTCCGGGGCGCGCAGTGGGTGGCGGCCTCGGCGGCGAACTGGCGGCGGGCCGACCGTCCCGACGACTACTCGATAGACCGCGTGGTCGTCCATGTCACCCAGGGCAGCTTCGCGAGCGCGGTGCAGGTCTTCCAGGACCCGAGGCACGGGGCGGCCGCTCATTACGTCGTCCGCAGGGACGGTCATGTCACGCAGATGATCCGCGAGCTGGACGTGGCGTTCCACGCGGGCAACCGCGCGTACAACGAACGCAGCGTCGGCATCGAGCACGAGGGTTTCGTCGATCGCCCGTCGTCGTTCACGGACGCGATGTACGAGGCCTCGGCGCGGCTGACGGCCGGGATATGCGGGCGGTACGGCATCCCCGTGGACCGCGAGCACATCATCGGACACGTCGAGGTCCCGGGCACGGACCACACGGATCCCGGACGGCACTGGGACTGGGACCGGTACATACGGCTCGTCCGGCGGGCACGGTCGGCGGCGGCCTGACGGGACCTCCCCCGGGGGTCCCGGGGGTCCCGGGGGGGTCCCGGGGGTCCCGGGGGTCCCGGGGGTCCCGGGGGGGTCCCGGGGGTCCCGGGGGTCCCGGGGGTCCCTGAATATCTCCAGGTGTCCCCGGGTGGCCCACCGGGTGGAGGTCAGGTGAGGCCCGCCATGCGGGCCCGTTCCACCGCGGGTCCGATCGCCCGTGTCACCGCCTCGACGTCCGCCCGGGTGGAGGTGTGGCCGAGGGAGAAGCGCAGGGTTCCCCGGGCGAGGTCCGGGTCGGTGCCGGTGGCGAGGAGGACATGGCTCGGCTGGGCCACCCCCGCCGTGCAGGCCGAGCCGGTCGAGCACTCGATGCCCTGCGCGTCGAGCAGCAGGAGCAGCGAGTCGCCCTCGCAGCCCGGGAACGTGAAGTGCGCGTTGGCGGGCAGCCGGCCGCCGGGGGCCGGGTCGCCGCCGAGGATCGCGTCGGGCACGGCCTTGACGACGGCGTCGGCCAGGTCGTCGCGCAGGGCGCCGATCTCGCGGGCGAACCACTCCCGCCGCTCGGCGGCCAGCCGCCCGGCGACCGCGAAGGACGCGATGGCGGGCACGTCGAGCGTGCCGGAGCGGACGTGGCGCTCCTGGCCGCCTCCGTGCAGCACGGGCACGGGGCTGTACTCGCGGCCCAGAAGGAGCGCGCCGATGCCGTACGGGCCGCCGATCTTGTGGCCCGACACCGTCATCGCGGCGAGGCCCGAGGCCGCGAAGTCGACGGGGACCTGACCGAAGGCCTGGACCGCGTCGGCGTGCAGCGGGATCCCGAACTCGGCCGCGACGTCGGCCAGTTCACGGACCGGCATGAGGGTGCCGATCTCGTTGTTGGCCCACATGACCGTGGCGAGGGCGACGTCCCCGGGGTTGCGGGCGATGGCCTCGCGCAGGGCGCCGGGGTGGACACGGCCGTACGCGTCGACGGGCAGGTACTCGACCGTGGCGCCCTCGTGCTCGCCGAGCCAGTGGACCGCGTCGAGGACGGCGTGGTGCTCGACGGGGCTCGCAAGTACGCGGGTCCGGGCCGGATCCGCGTCTCTGCGGGACCAGTACAGGCCCTTCACCGCGAGGTTGTCGGCCTCGGTGCCGCCGGAGGTGAGGACCACCTCGCTGGGGCGGGCGCCGAGGGCGTCCGCCAGGGTTTCGCGGGCCTCCTCGACCGTCCGCCGCGCGGTGCGGCCGGCGGCGTGGAGGGAGGAGGCGTTGCCCGTGACGCTCAGCCGGGCGGTCAGAGCCTCTACTGCCTCGGGAAGCATGGGGGTGGTCGCGGCGTGGTCGAGGTAAGCCATGGTGGGCTCGATTCTACGGGCCCGCTCCCGCGCGCCCGGGCCCCCTACGGCATGAGCGTCTCAGAAGCTCCAGGACACCGTGTTGTCGAACTGCATGAAGGCGACGAGGACGACCAGGTCGGCGATTCCCAGGCCGAGGCCGAGGAAGGCGCGGCCTCGGCGGGCCGTTCCGCGCCAGAGGGCGACGGAGGCGAGGACGATGGCGACGGGACCGAGGAAGACGTTCAGCACGAGCAGGCCGAGCAGGCCGAGGACGAAGGAGGCGACGGCCATGCCGTCCGCGTCCCTGACGCCGGTCCGGTGCGTGGCGGGTGCGGTCTCGGTGGCCCGGGTCGCGTCAGAGGTGCGGGTCGTACCGGAGACACCGGTGGTGCGGGTCGAGCGGGTCGTGCCGGTGGTGCGCGCGGTGAGTTCCATGACGTGAGTCAGCTCCCAACGATCAGTTGGTGAAGGTGCGGGACCGACGGCGGGTCGGCGGAGGTGCGGGACCGACGGCCGTCGGCGAAAGTGTGGGACCGGCGGCCGACCGGCGAAGGTGCGGGGCCAACGGTCAGTTGGCGGAGGGGTGGCGTCGGCGGGCCCCGCGCTCGCGCAGCGCGAAGACGATCAGCCAGACGCCGATGACGGCCGCGGCGGCGAGGGTGACGGTCAGCGGCGCGTGCGCCACGGAACCCATCACAACGCCGAGCAGCAGGAGTGTGGCGACGAGGAACAGCATGAGATGCCTCTCGAAGAAGTCTCGAAGTCCGGTCCTGGAACGTCCGGGACCTCAACGGTGAGGGCCCGATGTTTCCGGGACTTGACGACTCAGTGAACGGTTGTAGTAACACTTGTTCACTGACTCTTGAGTCTAGCGCGCTCCCGGCTTTAAATTTCCAGAGAACAGTTGTTAACTGCATGGCATGAGTCACACTCTCGGCCTCCGCCAGGCGCAGAAGCAGAAGACCCGGCAGTCGCTGCTGGACGCGGCGTTGGGGCTTCTGGAGGACCAGAGCCTGAGCAGCCTGGGGCTGCGCGAGGTCACCCGCGCCGTCGGAGTCGCCCCGACCGCCTTCTACCGGCATTTCCGCTCGACGGCGGATCTCGGTGTGGCACTGGTCGAGGAGGCGCTCGGCAGCCTGCATCCGATGATCGAGGACATCGTGTCCACGGCCGGTGACAGCGACGAACGCATCACGCGCGCCGTGGAACTGATCGCCCACCACGTCGGGGCGCATCCGGCGCACGTCCGCTTCATCGCGCGCGAGCGGCACGGCGGGGTCCAGCCGGTGCGGGACGCGATCCGCGAGCAACTGGCCCGGTTCGCCGAGGAGGTCAGGGACGCGCTGGCCGAGCACCCCGAGTCGAAGGGGTGGAGCGACGACGATCTGCTCATGCTGGCGGGCCTGTACGTCGACCACATGCTCATGGCGGCCTCGGCGTTCCTGGAGGCGCTGGACGGCTCCGCGGCGGAGCGTGAGCGGGTGGCCAAGGTGGCCAGCCGTCAGATGCGGCTGATCAGCATCGGCCGCCGTCACTGGCTCGGCTGACCGCCCGCCGCCCCGTAGGGCGGCGGGCTCTCTCCCCCGTGTCAGCCCTGCGCGGCCGACTGGCCCTGGCCCTGGCCCATCTGACCACCGCCGGGACCGCCCCCGCAGCCGCCCTGGCCGCCGCCCGTGCCACCCCCAGGAGCGCCGCTCGGCATGCCCGAAGGGGCCTTCCCGGTGGGCATCCCCGAGGGGGCCTTCCCCGTGGGCATCCCCGAGGGGGCGCCGCTCGGGCGGCCGGAGGCGCCGCCCGGCATCCCGGAGGGGCGCGTGCAGTTCTGCCCTCCGGAGGTCTTGCCGTCCGAGGAGGACGCGTCACCGGAGCCGCAGGCCGCCAGGAGGGGCGCGAGTGCGAGAAGGGCGACGAGGGGAACGAGTCGTGCACGACGGTTCATGGGGCAACTCCCGGTCAGGTCACGTGGGTCGGGCCGCCGGTGCCGCGGCGGGCGGCGTCCGCCCGTCACGGTGAACGCCGGCCGCCACGGCACCGGAGCCGGACGAGCGGGAGCCAGAGCACCAGATCCACGTAGGGCCGCGCTGTGCCGGAGCTGTGCGTTGCTGTGCGGCACGGGCGCGGCGCCGCGGCTCAACCCCCCTCGTACACCGCGCTGATGGCGGCCGCCGTCGTGGCCAGCTCCTGTCGCGCCTCGGCCGGCGCGAGGACCTCCAGCGCGTCCCCGAAGGCCAGCAGCGTGCGGGTCTCGCGCACCGAGCCGAGACGCAGACGCGCGGTCACCCACTCGCCGGCGCCGTCGTCCTCGGGCAGCTCCGCGAGGGAGGCAGCATGGAGGCGTACGAACATGTCGAGGCGCGAGCGCCGTACCCGAACCGTGACATCGACGACCCCCGGACGGTCCTCGACCTGGCGCCTCAGCACCTCCCAGGCGTCGGCGAGTTCGACGCCCGGACGGCGCCGCACCGGGTCCGGCAGCGGGGTGGCCGAGCGCACCCGGTCGGCGCGGAACAGCCGCGGCGCGCCGCGCCGGTCGGCGACCAGGTACCAGACGCCCGCCTTGAAGACGAGGCCGTACGGGTCGACGGTGTAGGTGCGCGGCTCGGCGTCGCCTCCGTGGCGGTAGCGCAGCCGCAGCCTGCGGTCGGAGAAGACGGCGTCCTGCAACACGTCCAGATCGACGGTCCGTTGGGGGCCGCCCTTCCAGCGGGTGGCGTCGACGAGGACCCGTCGGCTGGTGACCTCGGCGGCGGGCCGGAAGGGCGCCGGCAGCGCGGCCATCACCTTGCGCAGCGCCGAGCCGAGTGCCGCGTCCAGGCCGAGGGCGGCGTGCGCGCCCTGCGCGGCCAGGATGAACAGCGAACGGGACTCGTCCGCGGTCAGTCCCGTGACGTCCGTACGGAAGCCGGCGAGCAGCTCGATCCCGCCGTGCCGGCCGCGTTCGGCGTAGACCGGGACGCCGGAGGCGGACAGCGCCTCGATGTCCCGGTAGATCGTGCGCACCGACACCTCGAGCCGGCCGGCGAGTTCGTGCGCCGGGACACGGCCGCGGGTCTGGAGCAGCAGCAGGATCGAGAGCAGGCGGTCGGACTTCACCGGCTCAGGATCGCGCCCGTCGAAGGCCTCCGCAAATGCTGACGGAAACTGTCAGGTTATGGGTCGAGAGTGAGGGCACACCGACACCCGGAAGAGACGGAAGAGGCAGTCATGAACGCCATGGACCCCCGCCCCCTGTACGCCCGCGCCGCCGCTCAGATCGCGTCGCTCGTCGCGACCGTGCGGCCCGAGCAGCTGGACCGCCCCACTCCGTGCACCGAGTTCGACGTGCGCCTGCTGCTGTCGCACATGGTCGGCGGCACCCGGCGGATCGCCGTGATCGGGGCGGGCGGTGACGGGCTCGCGGTGCGGCCGTTCGCCGACGGCGTGCCGGACGACGGCTGGGACGCCGCGTACGACGAGGCCAGGACCCAGGTCCGCGAGGACTGGGCGGACGACGCGCGGCTGGACGCGCCGGTGACGGTGCCCTGGGGCGAGGTGACGGGACGTATCGCGCTGGCCGGCTACGTCATGGAGGCGGTCACGCACACCTGGGACCTCTGGGAAGCGCTCGGCCGGCCTCTCGAACTCGACCCGGAGCTGGCCGAGTTCGCGCTCACCATCGCCACCCGCGTACTGCCCGACGAGGGGCGCGAGGACCCCGAACTGCCCTTCGGCGCGGTGGCGCCGGCTCCCGAGGACGCCGACGCCTACGGACGACTGGCGGCCTGGATGGGCCGCCGCCCGCTGGTGACCGCCTGACGACGCCGGACCGGCCGGGACGAGCCCGGGCCGGCCGAGGCGGGCGCGGGCCGGCCGAGGCGGGCGCGGGCCGGCCGAGGCGGGCGCGGGCCGGCCGAGGCGGGCGCGGGTCAGCCGAGGCGGGCGCGGGCGAGCTGCCGGGACTGGGCGACCAGACGGTCCGCGCTGTCCCAGACCTCCGCGTCCTCCTCCAGGAAGCCACCGGCGAGATTGCGGGTCGTGATGGACACCCGCAGCGGGCCGGGCGCCGGGCGGGAACGCACGTGCACGGTCAGCTCGACGGTCGGCACCCAGCCGGAGAGGCCGATCTCGAAGGCCGTGGGCGGCAGCGCGTCGACCGCGAGGAGCAGCGAGAGCGGGTCCGCGTCCCGGCCGTCGGCGAGGCCGAACCAGGAGCGCATCTCGCCCTTCCCGGACGGAGCGCCGAGCGCCCAGCCGAGGGTGGCGGGGTCGAGCTTGAGGAACAGCCGGTCGGTGATGGCCGAGCTGCCGGGGATGGGGGCCGGCGCGTCCTGCGGACCGAAGCACTGGTCCATGGGCGGCAGCGCGGGCGGCACCGCGGTCGTGCGCACGTCGTCGGGCAGCGAGTCGAGGTCGCCGTAGGAGGCGAGCACCCGGATCCGCTCGATCTCGCGGCCCTCGTCGTCGTACTGGAAGAGGGAGGCCTGTCCGGTCGACAGCGTCCGGCCGGTGCGTACGACGTCCGTGCGGATGACCGCGGGGCCCGGCTGGGAGGCGGTCAGATAGTGCGCGGAGACCGTGAACGGGTCGGAGTGCGGGAGGGCGTCGGAGAGTGCGCGGCCGAGGACGGCCAGCAGATAGCCGCCGTTGACGGCGTTGATGATCGTCCACCCGGCGGAGAGGTCGACGTCGTAGACGCCGGCCCCGCGCGGGGTGACGGCCGTGTCCCGGTCGAACTCGCTGTCGCCGATCGTGGCCCGTACGGCCTGCACCGAAGCTGCTTCTGGCATACGTGAACGGTACAACAGGAAATTACTAAGCGGTAGCTTTTGCGATTCCGGATACACGGACGCGTCATCGTCCGGCCATCCAGGTGAGGATTCGGCAATTTCTTGTTAAGTGTCCGCAATCTTCCGTGACCAATCGGTCCGGGTTCTCCTCTGATGGGACATGAGCCTCACAGGGACAACGTTCCTCCTGACCTCCTTCGTGGTGTGCGCGTTCGCACTTCTGCTGCCCCTGGTCCTGTGGTCCCGGGTGCCCGGACCGGCCCCCGTGCGTGCCGCGACCCGGCTCCTGATGCTGCTGTTCGCCCAGGGGACGGCGATCAGCCTGGTGTTCGTCCTCGTGAACAACGCGAACAACCTGTACGACAACTGGGCCGACCTCCTCGGCACCGGCAACCATGTCCAGCAGGCGGCCGACCTCGGTGTGGACGGCACCGGAGGGATCTCGCTGAAGACCCTGCCCAGGATGCGGCAGACCTTCGAGCCGGCCCAGGGGCCACGTATGGGGTCGGCCGGCGTGTTCGTCACCGATCTGAAGGGGCGGGTGTCGGGGGTGAACGCCGAGGTCTACGTCTGGCTGCCGCCGCAGTACAACGAGCCCGCCTACCGGCACCGGAGGTTCCCGGTCGTGGAACTGCTGCCTGGTTATCCGGGCTCCGCCAAGGCGTGGTTCGGGTCCCTTCGGGTGCACGAACAGCTGCGGCCGATGATGCTCGACGGCCGGGTCGCGCCGTTCATCCTGGTCGCGCCGCGCACCAACCTGCTGGCCCGGGCCGACACCGGCTGCGCGAACATCCCGGGAACGGTGAACGCGGAGAGCTGGCTGAGCATCGACGTACCGCGGATGGTCATGGACAACTTCCGCGCCGAGTCCGCCCCGAACGGCTGGGCCACGGCCGGGTACTCGGCCGGGGCGCACTGCGCCACCAAACTGGCCGTCGCCCACCCCGACCGCTACCGCGCCGCGGTGAGCATGTCCGGCTACAACGACCCCAAGGGCGAACGCGGTTCACTGGCCGGACGGACCCTCGAACTGCGCCGCCGGAACAATCCCTACCTGCTGCTGCGCGCCGACCGCCTCCACCCCCGGATCGCCCTCTACTTCTCCGGCGAGTCCGGTGACGGGTACCAGGCGGGCGCGGCGATCCAGGCGATCGCGAAGGCGCCGACGAGCGTGGACGTGGTGCTGCTGCCGCGCAGCGCGGGCGGCCACGACATGGGGCTGTGGCGGCCCCAGCTGCCGGAGGTGTTCCGCTGGCTGACCGCGCAGTTCGACGGCAGGAGGGCCACGGCAGGCACGGGAGGCACCGCGCGCAGGGGAGGCACCGCGGGCACGGGAGGCACCGCGGGCGGGGCCGGAGCCGGCGCCACGAACACCGCCGGAGGCGCCGGCACGGCGGTCGGCGCCGACAGGATCAGGAGTTCTCGTCCTCACGCACCGTCGAGCGGCGGTTCCACGCCCGCGGAGCTCGCCAGTGGAACCGCATCGCGAGCAGGCGCAGCACGAAAGCCGTGACGATGGCGACGCCGGTGGTGAACGGAGTGAGCGCGTCGTAGCGGATGCAGAGGACCACCATCGTGGCGCCGACGATCGCCGGTACCGCGTAGAGGTCGCGGTCCCAGCGCAGCAGTGAGGGGACCTCGTTGGCGAGGACGTCCCGCAGCACACCGCCGCCCACGGCGGTCGCGAGGCCGAGGGCGGCGGAGGCGGTCAGGCCGAGCCCGTAGTCGTACGCCTTGACGGTGCCGGTGACACAGAACAGTCCGAGCCCGGCCGCGTCGAAGACGTTCACGCCGACCTGGATGCGTTCGACCTGCGGGTGCAGGAAGAACACGAGCAGGGCGGCGACCAGCGGTGTGGTGAAGTACCCCAGGTCGGTGAAGGCCGCCGGGGGTACGGCACCGATGATGACGTCGCGCAGCAGCCCTCCGCCCAGCGCGGTGATCTCCGCGAGGACGGCGATACCGAAGACGTCGAAGTTCTTGCGGACGGCCAGCAGCGCGCCGGAGATCGCGAAGACGAAGATGCCGATCAGGTCGAGCGTGTGCTGGACGGAGGGGCTGAACAGTTGCTGGAACACCCCCACATTCTCACCTGTCGCGGGGCGTGCGCCTTACGAAGGAAGGGCTAGAGGGCCGGCTTGCCTGTGGTGAACAGCCAGGTCTGGAAGAGGTCGTCCAGCTGTTGCCCGGAGATCCGCTCCGCGAGGGCGATGAAGTCGGCGGTGCCGGCGTTGCCGTACCGGTGCAGCTTCGTCCACGCGGGCAGCAGCTTGAAGAAGGCGGTGTCGCCGATGCGCTCGCGCAGGTTCTGGAGGGTCATCGCACCCCGCTGGTACACCGCGGAGGCGAACATCGTGTCGCGCTGCGGATCGGCGACCTCGGTCTGCCAGAAGGCCGAGTCCGCGGGCCGCTGGTTGTACCCGGCGAGGAACGAGTCGTGCGCGGAGCGGATGCCCTTGTGCTCGGCCCACAGCCACTGGGCGTAGGTGGCGAAGCCCTCGTTCAGCCAGATGTCCTTCCAGTGCGCCACGGAGACGGAGTCCCCGAACCACTGGTGGGCCAGCTCGTGCACGATGGTCGACTCCGAGCGCACCGCCGAGTACGCGGGCTTCGACTGGACCTCCAGCGAGAATCCCGCCTCGGGCATGTCGTCGACGATGGCGCCGGTCTCCTCGAACGGGTACGGGCCGAACAGCTGCGACCAGTAGTCGGTGGCCTCGGCGGTGACGGCGTACACGTCGACGCTGTTGCTGTTCGCGAGCACCGGGTCGATGGCGACGTAGATCGGTGTCCCGGCGGGGGTTCTGCCGGTCTTCACGTCGAACTTCCCGATGGTCGCCGTCGCGAGATAGGTGGCCATGGGGCGGCTCTCGCGCCAGTGCGTGACCGTCTCGGCGCCCTTGGAGCGGGTCGATATCAGGCGGCCGTTGGAGACCGCCGTCAGGCCCTTGGGCGCCTTGATGCGGATGTCGTAGGTCGCCTTGTCGGAGGGGTGGTCGCTGGAGGGGAACCAGGTGGAGGCGGCGTTGGGCTCGCAGGCCACGAACACGCCGTCCGCGGTCTTCATCCACCCGTAGTCGGAGCCGAAGACGATCGGCCCGTTGAGGGGCTCGGGGATTCCGCCGTAGGTGACGGTCACCGTGAAGGTCTTGCCCTTGGCCAGCGGGCCGCGCGGGGTGATGTGGATCTCGTCGCCCTCCCGCGTGAAGTGGGCCGCCCTGCCGTTCACCTCGATCCTCGTGACGTCCAGCTTCTGGAGGTCGAGGTCGAAGGAGGCGAGGTTCTGGGTGGCGCGGGCGGTGAGGGTCGTGACGCCGTCGAGGCGGTCGGTGTCCGGGTTGTACGCCACGTCCAGGGCGTAGTGGCGGGCGTCGAAGCCGCCGTTGCCGAGCTGGGGGAAGTACGTGTCACCGATGCCGTCCGCGCCGGGGGTGGGGGCGGAGGAGGCTGCGACGAGGAGGAAGGAGGCTGCCGCAGTGGCGAGCGCGCCTAAACGTGCCGAACGGGAGAGTGCCATTTCGCGTCCCTTTCGTACGTGTGCCGATCGTTTCCGATCAGACGGACACGCAGGACTCTGCACTCTCCCGTTCGAGCATGTTCATGACTTTGCCAAGTCGTCACGGGCTACTTGCCCGTTGACTCCTGACGATCGGCTTCCGCAACCGCGGAGTCCGTAGCGGAGCCGGCCTCCTCGGCGACTGCGGGCTCCTCGACGGTGGCCTCCTCAGCGGTGGCGGCCTCCTCGTCGGCGACGGCCTCGTCGGTGGCGGCGAGCTCGGCCGGAGCCTTGCCCGACACCTCGGCGGATTCCACGCCGGACACCAGCTCGATGGCCTCGCGGGCGGCCGAGAGCAGGACGACGTCCTGCGGAGCCTGGTCCGCGAAGTTCTCCGGGTGGTGGCAGGCGACCTGCTGGCCGGGCTTCAGCTCGATGAGCGGCGGCTCGGTCGTCTTGCAGATCTGCGTGGCCTTCCAGCACCGGGTGTGGAAGCGGCAGCCGCTCGGCGGCGCGATCGGCGAGGGAACGTCGCCGCGCAGCAGGATCCGCTCGCTCTTGGCACCACGGCGCTTGGGGTCCGGGACCGGCACGGCCGACATCAGGGCCTTGGTGTACGGGTGCATCGGCGCCTCGTACAGCGAGGCGCGGTCGGCGAGCTCGACGATCTTGCCGAGGTACATCACCGCGATGCGGTCCGAGACATGGCGCACGACGGAGAGGTCGTGAGCGATGATCACGTACGTCAGGCCGAGCTCCGACTGGAGGTCGTCCATCAGGTTCACGACCTGCGCCTGGATCGACACGTCGAGCGCCGAGACCGGCTCGTCCGCCACGACGAGCTTCGGCTTCAGGGCGAGCGCGCGGGCGATGCCGATGCGCTGGCGCTGACCGCCGGAGAACTCGTGCGGGTAGCGGTTGTAGTGCTCGGGGCTCAGACCCACCAGCTCCAGGAGCCGCTGGACCTCCTTCTTCACACCGCCCTCGGGCTCCACGTTCTGGAGCCGGAACGGCGCCGAGACGATCGAGCCGATGGTGTGACGGGGGTTCAGCGACCCGTACGGGTCCTGGAAGATCATCTGGATGTCACGGCGCAGCGGACGCATCTTCGAGGCGCTGAGCCGGGTGATGTCCTGGCCCTCGAACTCGATGCTGCCGCCGGTCGGGTCCTGGAGACGGGTGATGACCCGGCCCATGGTCGACTTGCCGCAGCCGGACTCGCCGACGACACCGAGCGTCTCGCCCTTGCGGACCTCGAAGTCGATGCCGTCGACCGCCTTGACCGCGCCGACCTGACGCTGGAGAACGCCCTTCCGGATGGGGAAGTGCTTCTCAAGTCCCTGCACCCGGAGGAGGACCTCACGGCCTTCCGAGGACTTCGCGCGGTGCGCGGGAGCCGCGGCCTGCTGCGGGATCACCGCGCCGGCGCCGTCCGTCTTGTTGTTCTCGCTCACAGCTTCGGCGCAATCTCTTCGGTCCAGATCCGCGTGCGGTCCTCCTGCGAGAGGTGGCAGGCGGTGTAGTGGCCGCTGCCGATCAGCTGGAGTTCGGGGCGCACGGTGCGGGTGACATTGCCCTTGGGCAGGTCCGCGTACGGGCAGCGCGGGTGGAAGGCGCAGCCCGAGGGGACGTTGATGAGGCTCGGCGGCTGGCCCTTGACGGGGATGAGCCGCTCGGACGTCTCACGGTCGATACGGGGCATCGAGCCGAGCAGACCCCAGGTGTAGGGGTGCTGCGGCTCCTCGAAGACCCGCTCGACGGTGCCGCGCTCCACGCACCGGCCGCCGTACATCACGAGGACGTCGTCGGCGATCTCGGCGACCACACCCAGGTCGTGGGTGATCAGCATGACCGCGGAGCCGAACTCCTTCTGGAGGTCACGGATGAGGTCGAGGATCTGCGCCTGGACGGTGACGTCGAGGGCGGTCGTCGGCTCGTCCGCGATGAGCAGCTCGGGGTTGTTGACGAGCGCCATCGCGATCATCGCGCGCTGCCGCATACCGCCCGAGAACTCGTGCGGGTAGCTGTCGGCACGCTTGGCCGGCTCGGGGATGCCCACACGGTCGAGCATCTCGATCGCCCGCGTGCGGGCGACCTTCTTGCTGACCTTGTGGTGGGTGCGGTACGCCTCCACGATCTGGTTGCCGATCGTGTAGTACGGGTGCATCGCCGACAGCGGGTCCTGGAAGATCATCGCCATCTCGCGGCCGCGGAGCTTGCGCACCTCGTCCGGGTCGGCGCCGATCAGTTCCTTGCCGTCCAGCCAGATCTCGCCCGACATCTGGACGTTCTTGCCGCGCGCGCCGAGCCGGTGCAGGCCCATGACCGCCAGCGAGGTGACGGACTTGCCGGAGCCCGACTCACCCACGATGCAGAGGGTCTTGCCCTTCTCCACCGAGAAGGTGAGCCCGTCGACGGACTTGACCAGACCGTCGTCGGTCGGGAAGTGCACCTTGAGGTCACGCACTTCGAGGAAGGAGCTCGGGGCGTTCGAGGGTGAGGAGACGGGCTCGCCCACGGCGGCGCCGGTCTTGGAAAGTTCGGTCACGAGAGCCTCACCCGCGGGTCAGCGGCGGCGTACAGCAGGTCCACCAGAAGATTTGCTACGACGACGAAGAACGCGGCGAGAAGGGTCACGCCGAGGATGAGCGGCAGGTCATTGTCGGTGATGCCCTGCACCGCGTACTGGCCGACACCGTGCAGGGAGAACACGGATTCGGTGATCACGGCACCGCCGAGCAGCAGACCGAGGTCCATGCCGAAGACGGTGATGATCGGGGTGAGAGCGGCGCGCAGTCCGTGCCGGACGACGACGACCCTCTCGGGCAGGCCCTTGGCGCGGGCCGTGCGGATGAAGTCCTCGTTCATCGTCTCCATCATGCCCGAGCGGGTGAGCCGCGCGTAGATGGCGGAGTACAGAAGCGCGAGAGAACACCACGCGGGGAAGAGGGTGTTGGCCCACTGCACGGGGTTCTCGGTGAGCGGGACGTAGGTGCGGCCGAAGATCGGCCAGTTGACGGTGAAGAGCAGCAGCGCCAGGTTGCCCGTGAAGAACATGGGCAGCGAGACACCGGCGAGCGCGACGCCCATGAAGGTGCGGTCGAAGAGCGAGCGCGGCTTGAGCGCGGAGATCACGCCGACCGCCACACCGGACACCAGCCACATCACGGCGGCCCCCGCGGCGAGCGAGAGGGTCACCGGGATCCGGGAGGTGAGCTCCGGCCAGACCGCCTGGTGGGTCTTGAAGGAGTACCCGAAGCACGGCGCGCCACAGTGTGCCGTGGTGGGACCCAGATCATAGGTGGCGCCGACCACGATCCCCTTGATGAAGTGCCAGTACTGGACGTAGACGGGCTGGTCCAGACCGAGGTTGTGCTTGACCGCGAGAATGTCGGCCTTCGTCGGGCTCTTCCCGATGTACTGCTGCGCGAGCTGGTCGGCGGACTGACCGACCAGTCTTGGCAGCAGGAAGAAGATGGCGAAGGTGACCGCGGAGACGACCAGGAGCAGGATCGCTGCCGCTGCCGTCCGACGGAGGATGTACGAGATCACGGGGATCGGCGCTGGTGCCCGCGGGCCGCTAAGCCCGCGGGCACCAATGCCTTCACCTGCCTTCCGGGGCTGCTACTTCTTCGTGGTGCCGATGTTGAGGTAGTCGTACTGACCGCTGAAGGCCGCCGTGGAGACCAGGTTGGTCGCGTACTGCGGGCGGGCCAGCAGAACCTTGAAGTAGGTCAGCGGCACGAGGACGGCGTCGTCCATGGTCTTCTTGTCGATCTCGGTGTACAGGGCGTTGCGCGCGGCGTCGTCCTGCGTGCCGATCGCCTTCTCCAGGAGGGAGTTGACGTCCTTGTTGTTGTACTGCGACAGGTTGGTGTTACCCGAGGCGCCGATCGCGGAGCCGTTCAGGATCTGCTGCAGGAAGCCGTAGCCGGAGGGCCAGTCGGCACCCCACTGCATCATGATCAGGCCGATGTTCTGCTTCTCGGTGAACTTCGGGACACCCGCGTAGTCGGTGAAGTACTTGCCCGACGGGTACTGCTTCAGGGTGGCGTTGATGCCGGCCGTCTTCAGCGAGGCGATGATCGCGGTGGCCGCGTCGATCTCCTGCGGACGGTCGCTGCGCGCGGAGATGTTGGTGCTGATGCCCGACTTGCCGCAGGCCTTCAGCTGCTCCTTGGACTTCGCGGCGTCACCCTTGCTGCCGGCGGACGCGTAGGCGTCGGCCTTGGCGTAGCCCGGGATGTCCGGCGGGAGAACCGTGGAGGCGATGTCGCCACGGATCGGGCCGCCCTCGGCGGTCTGCACCGAGACCTTGTCGATCGCGAACTGCACGGCCTTGCGGCACGCGACGTTGTCGAACGGCTTCACCTTGGTGTTGATCGCCATGTAGACGAGACGGCCACCGTAGGTGTTGTCCGTGTTGGCCTTCTTGTCGGCGGAGCTGAGCAGCTGCGCCTGGGTCGCGGCCTGGACACCGCCACCACCGAGGTCGATCGCGTCGCCCGCGAGGACGTCCTTGTCGATCGTCTCGGCGGCGACCTTCAGGTTGACGACGATCTTGTCCGGGTACTGCTTGCGCAGCGGGTCGGACTTCGCGTCCCAGTTCTCGTTGCGCACGAGGACGGCCTGCTTGCCGTCGTCGTAGCTCTGGAACTTGTACGAGCCCGAGGACACGATGTTCTTGACGTAGTCGACGCCGTTGTCCTTGGCCTGCGGGACCGGAGCCGTCTGCGGCGAGGCGACCAGGTAGTCGAACTCCTGGAAGGCCGTCTTCAGGTGGAAGACGACGGTGGAGTCGTCCGGGGTCTCGATGGACGAGAGGCCCTTGCCGCTCTTGTCCTTGTAGGGACCCTTGTACTTGTCGCCGCCCACGAGGAACTGCTGGAAGTAGTTCGGACCGAGGGAGAGCACGTCACGCGAGAAGTTGGAGCGCTCGACCGCGTACTTGACGTCCTTGGACGTGATCGCGGTGCCGTCCTGGTACTTCACACCCGTACGCAGCTTGTACGTCCAGGTCTTGCCACCGTCGCTCGGGACACCCTTGCCGGCCGCGAGGTCCGGGACGAGGGTGTTGCCCTTCTCGCCGGCACCGGGCTGGAACGTCATCAGCGGACGGGCGTACAGCCGGGAGAGGTTGTACATGAACGCGTAGTACGTGTTGCCCGGGTCGAAGGAGTCCGGCACGTCCGAGTACTCGTACGTGACCGTGCCCCCCTTCTTCGTGGAGGCGTTGACGACGTCCGTGGTCGCTGCGTTGGCCCCAGCTGACTTCGTGGTGTCGTTGTTCTTGTTGTCATCGGCCTTGCTGCAGCCTGCAACGAGCAGACTCGCGGAGCCGATGGCCGCAATCGCGGCCAGCGCTGACCTTCGCATGATGGGCGGGTTCCCCTCCATTGTCGGAAACTTGTTGATCTCTCGGTGTGCGGCAGGCATCAGCGGCTGCGCGGGTCGAGAGCGTCGCGGAGTCCGTCGCCCAACAGGTTGAAGGCGAGGACAGTCACGAAGATGGCGAGGCCGGGCACGATCATGAACTGCGGGTCGACCTCGTAGTAGGTGACCGCTTCCCTGAGCATGCCGCCCCAAGAAGCCTGCGGGGGCTGGATACCGACCCCGAGGAAGCTCAGGGACGCCTCGAAGAGGATGTTGGTCGGGATGAGCAGCGTCGAGTAGACGATGATCGGGCCGACCAGGTTGGGCAGCAGCTCCCGGAACACGATGTAGGGGCCCTTGGCGCCCATGCCCCGGGAGGCGTCCACGAATTCCCGCTCGCGCAGGGCGAGCGTCTGGCCTCGGACGATCCGGCCCAGGTAGGGCCAGTTGAAGAAGCCGATCACGAAGATCAGGACGCAGAGGTGGAGCGGAAGCCCTTCGAGGCCGAACGCGCCGCCCTGGAGGGTGGCGGAGATGGCGATCGCGAAGAGCAGGAGGGGGAAGGCGAGGAAGGTGTCCATCAGCCGGCTGATGATCGCGTCGACGCGCCCGCCGTAGAAGCCCGCGACGACGCCGAGGATCGCGCCGATCACGTTCGACAGGATGGTCGCCCCGAAGGCGACGACCAGCGACACCCAGGAGCCCTCCAGGAGGCGGGTGGCCAGGTCGCGCCCGAACTTCGGGTCGACACCGAGCGGGTGGTCCGCGCTCATGCCGCCCATGCCGCCCTTGGGGAGCGAGGTGTTGGCGTCGATCAGGTCCTGGTTGAAGGCGTTCGGGTCCAGGCCCAGCATCGACTGGATGGGCCGGGCCAGCACGGCCAGCAGGATGAGGAGCAAGACGATGACACCGCCGGCGACCGCCACCTTGTCGCGCTTGAAGCGCGTCCAGGCGATCTGTCCCAGGGAACGGCCCTCGATCTGCCCCTTGCCGGCTCCGGCAAGCACAGCCTCTGGCTGCGCTTCCGTTGCCGCCGCGGTGGTCTCGATCGGTGCGGTCACAGTGACCCGACCCCTCTCGCCGGTGGTGACCGGCCTACGACTGCCGCTGTCTGCGGCTTGGTTCACTTGCTCGCCGGGAAGTTGACCGCAGATGGTGCGGTCCGATGACCCGGCTGATGATTCGGCTTGCACTCGCTCACAGGATCGATGACCCCGTGTCTGATGGGCGAGTCTTCAGTGCCGCCACGATCAGTTGCCAGGCCTCATGGAGAAACTATGCGCAACCGTGATGCTTGTTGGGGGATTCCGTTATCCGAACACTGGGTAACGGGAGCCGGACGACTGCCAATTGACCGCGAAGAATCCATAAGAGTCTTTTTGGTCGGAAGTCCCGCCAAAACGGGACAATCGGCACATGCTTCGGCTTCCCCGCAGGTCAGCAGCATGAGACCCACGCCACGTGAAGGCCGTGTGCAGAGTCATGATGCCAGCCGTTCTCGCACGGGCATGCGAGAGGTCCGGGATTCGGGACGCTCTCAGTACCCGCCGCGGGCCGGCGGATAGCCGTAACCGCCCGCTGTCGGGACCTGCGCCGGGGCCGCGTGCGCCTCACGGTCGTAGAACGGGCGTGCGTTCGCGCGCAGCCACATCGCCACCGGGTCGAACTCGTCCGACATCGCGACGGTGGAGACCGGCAGCCCGTCCGGGACGGCGCCGATCGACTGCTGCATCATCGCCCGCACCGAGTCGACGGCGGGCGGTGACGTGTCGTACACGTCGAGGCCGATGGCCAGATACGGCGCCCCGAGCGCGGGTTGGACCCAGGCTCGGCGCAACGACCGTACGGCCGGGGTGAGATGGGCGTTCTGGGTGATCAGGGCGTAGAACTGCGGGATCTCGATGGCGGGTTCGGACAGCCGCAGCGGACCCGCCGGCTGGCGCTCCAGACCCGTGGCGATCCGGCGCAGATCCAGCCAGGGCACGCCGAGGCCCCCGCCCGGGGCGTGCGGATTGAGCCAGAGCCCGAACTGGTCCGGGTACAGGGTGCGGGCGACGTCCAGGCCGTCCACGACCTCGTAGCTGCGGTTCCAGCCGCTGGCCGAGAGTTCCTGGGCCGAGGTGACGCAGGGCGCGTACCCGAAGCCGTCCACCGGCATGTTCCCGTACTGGGCGTCGGGGGAGCCGGCCTGGCCGTGCCACAGCAGCATCCACACCTGGCCGGACGACGGGGTCGCGAGCGCGCGAAGGAGCGCCTCGTAGGCGTCGTAACGCCCGGGAGTCACCTGGCGCAGCATGTGCTCGACCTGCCCGGCCGCGGCCGTGCCCGACGCGCTCACCCTCAACCGCCCCTTCGCGAACAATTCACGACGAACTCATCCCTTACGCCCGAGGCACCGGTCCGATATGCGTCAACACCTCGTCCAGGCCATGAAACCAGCTTATGCGGCGATCGTGCTCCGCCGGGGGAAGCAGTCGAGAGCCGGGACCGCCCCCGCGGGCCCGCAGAGGGCCCGGCGGGGCCGGCGCGCGGGCGCTCCTGGCGGGCGTCGTTCAGTGACCGTGCTGGTAGAAGGGGCGCACCTGGGCCCGCATCCAGTCGCCGACCGGGTCCTGCGCCACGTCGAGAAGAACCAGGTTCACCGCGATGTTCACCGGGACCCGGCCGAGGGCGCGGCCCAGGGCGTCCAGCGG
The DNA here is from genome assembly GCF_040607495.1 of Streptomyces sp. NPDC005281. NCBI lineage: Bacteria > Bacillati > Actinomycetota > Actinomycetes > Kitasatosporales > Streptomycetaceae > Streptomyces > Streptomyces sp. NPDC005281. The sequence continues at coordinate 88,221 of NZ_JBEXGX010000023.1, forward strand.
CACGGCGCGGACGTCGCCCTCCCACATCGAGAGCTCGACGCCGATGAACATCACCGGTTCGTCGCCCTCGATGCTGGCGAGACAGCGACGGGCGCTCAGGACGACGCCGGTCGCGGCGAACTCCGCCGAGGCCGCGGCGAGGAAGTCCATCGGATCGTCCTGCCAGTCGGGCTCGAAGAGCCGCACGCGGCCCCCGCTGGAGGCCCCGTCCAGCTCGGACCGCCCGGCCCGGCACAGCTCGGCGACGGCCATCGGCGGCAGCGGTACGCCGACCACACCGTCCGGGTTCACCGCGAGGCCGACCTGCGGCGGAAGCCCGCGGGCGAACTCCACGGCGGGCGCGATCGTGAACGACATGTGACTGCCGACGACCTGGCGGAACTGCTCCTCGGAGCTGAAGACGGGGACGTACACCTGGCCCCCGATGTCCATCGTGGGCAGATCGAGCGCACCGCTCTGCGGTCCGCCGCCGTTGGGCAGCGGCACCCACACGAAGCTGCGGCCGAGCACCTCGACGATGCGAGCGCCCGCCGAGGGGCCCGCGGGCATGCCGAGGGAGGCGGACAGCACCTCCTCCAGCTCGTTGCCGGGCCAGCCGCCGTGCGGATGGGGGTGCGCCTGTGCCGGAAAGTCCATCTGTCTACCGCCTGCTTCGAACCGTTGTTCCGGCTGGAAAGGTTAGTGGGCCACCGCCACCGGTCAGTGGCCGAAGTCGATCCTGCGCAGCACGTCCGCCGCGTCCCGGTCGATCAGCACCGCCGAGCCGCAGCCCTCGGGCAGGTCTCCCCGCTCGGCGGCCCGCAGCAGCCGGGCGGCCGCGCCGCGATGGCGGGCGAAGGCGTAGCGCGACACGCCCCGGCCGCGCTCGCGCTGACCGTCCAGCGCGGTGCCCGGCGTGACGTCGAGCAGCAGCAGGTGCAGCGCGCCGCCGCGGCGCCGGGCCTCGCGGACGAGCCAGCGCCGCACCCAGGCCTGCGTGCCGCAGTCGTGCACGACGAGTCCGCCGCCCTCGCGCAGGGCACGGCGCAGGCCGGCGTAGTGCGCGAGGCGGACCAGGGGGCGGTAGAGCGCGTACGGCAGCAGCCCGGCCATCCGGCCGTCCCAGCGGTCGCGGGTGTCCTGCGAGTCGACCCGCGGGCCCCGCACCGCCCGCCGCATCAGCGTCGACTTGCCGCTGCCGGGCAGTCCGGTGACCACGACGAGGTCGCGGGCCCCGAAGCGGAGACCGTGCGGACTGTGCCCGACCCGGTCGCGCAGATCGCGCACGACGGCCGCCGGAAGCGGTCCGCGGGCCTTTCGGGCCGGTGCGCCGGCCTGCTCGGGCAGTGCGAGACCCGTGGCCGTCGCGTACGCCGTGGTCCTGTTCACCGTGACCGTCCTCCCCTTGGACGTGGAGTCCCATCTCCGTCGAGTGTAAAGAGAAGGTAATGCCCGGCGCTTCCCATTTCCGTGCGCGGACTGCCACAGCCCCGTCACAGATGACGGGCTGCCGCGATCGGGGAACGCGTGCGATGATGGCCGCGCCAACTGCATACCGGCCGCTTGAATCCGCGCGGGAGAGTCCTGGGTACGTGTACCCGGGCGCCGAAGGAGCAAGTCCCTCCCTTGAATCTCTCAGGCCCCGTTACCGCGCGGGCGAGGCACATCTGAAAAGCGGGCCGCTGAACCAGTGGCCCCACCCAAGGTGCAAATCAGGACCACCGTTTCGTGGTGTCTTGATGAACCTCTCAGGTTCCGATGACAGATGGGGAGGAACGACCTCGCCGTCATGCCTTGGGAGCCAGACCGATGAGCAGCAACGCACCCCGTCACACCGCGCTCGATGCCCTGCATCGCTCGCTCGGCGCGACCATGACCGACTTCGCGGGCTGGGACATGCCGCTGCGCTACGGCTCGGAACGCGACGAGCACGTCGCCGTCCGCACTAAGGCCGGGCTCTTCGACCTCTCCCACATGGGCGAGATCACCGTCACCGGCCCCGAGGCGGCGGCCCTGCTGAACCACGCGCTGGTCGGCAACATCGCCACCGTCGGCGTCGGACGCGCCCGCTACACGATGATCTGCCAGGAGGACGGCGGCATCCTGGACGACCTGATCGTCTACCGGCTGGCCGAGTACGAATACATGGTCGTCGCCAACGCCTCCAACGCCCAGGTGGTGCTGGACGCGCTGACCGGGCGAGCGGCCGGTTTCGACGCCGTCGTGCGCGACGACCGTGACGCCTACGCGCTGATCGCCGTGCAGGGCCCCGAGTCCCCCGGCATCCTCAAGGCGGTCACCGACGCGGACCTCGACGGCCTGAAGTACTACGCGGGCCTGCCGGGCACCGTGGCCGGTGTTCCGGCCCTGATCGCCCGCACCGGCTACACAGGCGAGGACGGCTTCGAGCTGTTCGTCGCCCCCGCCGACGCCGAGAAGGTGTGGCAGGCCCTCACCGACGCGGGCACCCCGGCCGGTCTCGTGCCCTGCGGTCTGTCCTGCCGCGACACGCTGCGCCTGGAGGCCGGCATGCCGCTGTACGGCCACGAGCTGACCACCGCGCTGACCCCCTTCGACGCCGGCCTCGGCCGGGTCGTGAAGTTCGAGAAGGACGGCGACTTCGTCGGGCGCGCCGCGCTGGAGGAGGCCGCCTCCCGTGCCGAGCAGAACCCGCCGCGGGTCCTCGTCGGCCTGATCGCCGAGGGCCGCCGGGTGCCGCGCGCCGGGTACTCGGTCGTCGCCGACGGCAAGGTGATCGGCGAGATCACCTCCGGCGCCCCCTCCCCCACGCTGGGCACGCCGATCGCGATGGCGTACGTCGACGCCGTGCACGCCGCGCCGGGCACCACCGGTGTGGGCGTCGACATCCGGGGCAGCCACGAACCGTACGAGGTCGTGGCGCTGCCGTTCTACAAGCGCCAGAAGTAGCACCGGGCCGGCCGGACCGGACCGGCAGGACACCGATGCCCGCCGGGCGCCGGTCCTGACGGGTGGCGCCCGCCGGGCCCCTGGACGTGACCCTGGGCACATCCGCCCGGTCACCCACGCTTCCCTCCATCAGCACTCCACCGCGTACAGGAGAATTCAGGCCATGAGCAACCCCCAGCAGCTGCGTTTCAGCAAGGAGCACGAGTGGCTGTCCGTCGCCGAGGACGGCGTCGCGACGGTCGGCATCACCGAGTTCGCGGCCAACGCGCTCGGCGATGTCGTCTACGCCCAGCTCCCGGAGGTCGGTGACACGGTGGCCGCGGGCGAGTCCTGCGGCGAACTGGAGTCGACCAAGTCCGTCAGCGACCTGTACTCCCCGGTGAACGGCGAGGTCGTCGAGGCCAACCAGGACGTCGTGGACGACCCGGCCCTGGTCAACTCCGCCCCCTTCGAGGGCGGCTGGCTGTTCAAGGTGCGCGTCGCGGGCGAGCCCGAGGACCTGATGTCCGCCGACGAGTACACCGCCTTCACGGCCGGCTGAGGAGTCACCGCATGTCGCTCATGAACACCCCCCTGCACGAGCTCGACCCGGACGTCGCGGCCGCCGTCGACGCCGAGCTGCACCGCCAGCAGTCGACCCTCGAGATGATCGCCTCGGAGAACTTCGCTCCGGTCGCCGTCATGGAGGCCCAGGGCTCGGTCCTGACCAACAAGTACGCCGAGGGCTACCCGGGCCGCCGCTACTACGGCGGCTGCGAGCACGTCGACGTGGCCGAGCAGATCGCCATCGACCGGGTCAAGGAGCTGTTCGGCGCCGAGTACGCCAACGTGCAGCCCCACTCGGGCGCCTCCGCCAACCAGGCCGCGCTGTTCGCGATGGCCAAGCCCGGCGACACCATCCTCGGCCTCGACCTGGCCCACGGCGGTCACCTGACCCACGGGATGCGGCTGAACTTCTCCGGCAAGCAGTTCAACGTGGTCGCGTACCACGTGGACGAGGCCGGCCTGGTCGACATGGCCGAGGTCGAGCGGCTCGCCAAGGAGCACCGCCCGAAGGTGATCATCGCGGGCTGGTCGGCGTACCCGCGCCAGCTCGACTTCGCCGAGTTCCGCCGGATCGCGGACGAGGTCGAGGCCCTCCTGTGGGTCGACATGGCCCACTTCGCGGGTCTGGTCGCAGCGGGTCTGCACCCGAACCCGGTCCCCTTCGCGGACGTGGTCACCTCCACCACGCACAAGACGCTCGGCGGCCCCCGCGGCGGGATCATCCTCGCGAAGCAGAGCTTCGCGAAGAAGCTGAACTCCTCGGTCTTCCCGGGCTTCCAGGGCGGTCCCCTGGAGCACGTGATCGCCGCCAAGGCCGTCTCGTTCAAGATCGCCGCCTCGGACGACTTCAAGGAGCGCCAGCAGCGCACGCTGGACGGCGCGCGCATCCTGGCCGAGCGCCTGGTCCAGGACGACGTGAAGGCCGTCGGCGTGGACGTCCTGTCCGGGGGCACGGACGTGCACCTGGTCCTGGTCGACCTGCGCAACTCCGAGCTGGACGGGCAGCAGGCCGAGGACCGCCTCCACGAGGTCGGCATCACGGTCAACCGCAACGCCATCCCGAACGACCCGCGCCCGCCGATGGTCACCTCCGGTCTGCGCATCGGCACGCCCGCCCTCGCCACCCGCGGCTTCACCGCCGAGGACTTCACCGAGGTCGCGGACATCATCGCCGAGACGCTGAAGCCGTCCTACGACACGGAGTCCCTGAAGGCCCGGGTGTCCGCTCTGGCCGACAAGCACCCGTTGTACCCCGGCCTGATTTAGTTTCGTAGGCTTTCCGTCATATGTTTTTCACCCGTACGGTCTGTATTCGTACGGGCATCCGGGGCACCGCGCCACACTGGAAGCAGAGCGCGGTGCCCCGTTCCGTGCAGTTACCCGCAGTCACGCACCACCTCCGTCGGACAACGGCGTCCGGCGAAACCAGCAAGGAGTTCCCGTGGCCATCTCGGTCTTCGACCTGTTCTCGATCGGCATCGGCCCGTCCAGCTCCCACACGGTGGGTCCGATGCGCGCCGCGCGCATGTTCGCCCGGCGGCTTCGCAACGAGGACCTGCTGGCCCCCGTCGCGTCGATACGCGCCGAGCTGTACGGCTCACTGGGCGCGACCGGCCACGGCCACGGCACCCCCAAGGCGGTGCTGCTTGGCCTGGAAGGCGCCTCCCCCGCGACGGTGGACGTGGAGGGCGCCGACGAGCGGGTCGAGCAGATCAAGGCCTCGGGGCGGATCAACGTGCTCGGCGAGCACGAGATCGGCTTCTCCTTCGACGACGACCTCGTCCTGCACCGCCGCAAGGCCCTGCCGTACCACGCCAACGGCATGACGATCTTCGCGTACGACGCCTCGGGCGAGCTCGTCCTGGAGAAGACGTACTACTCCGTCGGCGGCGGTTTCGTGGTCGACGAGGACGCGGTCGGCGAGGACCGCATCAAGCTCGACGACACGGTCCTGAAGTACCCGTTCCGCACGGGTGACGAGCTGCTGCGGCTCGCCAAGGAGACCGGTCTGTCGATCTCCTCCCTGATGCTGGAGAACGAGCGGGCCTGGCGCACCGAGGAGGAGATCCGTGAGGGGCTCCTCGGGATCTGGCGTGTGATGCAGGCGTGCGTCTCGCGCGGCATCACCCGGGAGGGCATCCTGCCGGGCGGTCTGCGGGTCCGCCGCCGTGCCGCCCTCTCGGCGCGCCAGCTGCGGGCCGAGGGCGATCCGCTGGCCCACGCGATGGAGTGGATCACCCTCTACGCGATGGCGGTCAACGAGGAGAACGCGGCGGGCGGCCGGGTGGTCACCGCCCCCACCAACGGCGCGGCGGGCATCATCCCGGCGGTGCTGCACTACTACATCAACTTCGTGCCGGGCGCCGACGAGGACGGGGTCGTACGGTTCCTGCTCGCGGCCGGGGCGATCGGCATGCTGTTCAAGGAGAACGCCTCCATCTCGGGCGCCGAGGTCGGCTGCCAGGGCGAGGTCGGCTCCGCCTGCTCGATGGCGGCCGGAGCCCTCGCCGAGGTGCTGGGCGGAAGCCCGGAGCAGGTCGAGAACGCCGCCGAGATCGGCATGGAGCACAACCTCGGCCTGACCTGCGACCCGGTCGGCGGCCTGGTCCAGATCCCCTGCATCGAGCGCAACGGCATGGCCGCCGTGAAGGCCGTCACGGCCGCCAGGATGGCCATGCGCGGCGACGGCTCCCACATGGTCTCCCTCGACAAGGTCATCAAGACCATGAAGGAGACCGGCGCCGACATGAGCGTCAAGTACAAGGAGACGGCCCGGGGCGGGCTCGCGGTCAACATCATCGAGTGCTGAGCGGGCGGCAGCGGCGGTCTCGGCCGGTACGTCTGCGCTGCTGTCTCTGACCCGCGGCCCCGCGCCGTCGGCCAGGCCGACAGCCTGCCCACCCGCCCGGCCTGCCGCTCCATTTTCCATCCGGCCGGCCCGGCCGGCCCGCCTCCGGGTCAGTCCGGGCAGTCGTCCTCCGGGACGAAGGCCGGAACGGGTGCCGGGACGGGTGCGAGTGCGACAGCCCGGGCCGGGGCGGGTGCCGGGCCGACCAGCACGTCGCTGCGGGGGGAACGGGCCTTGTCGGGCGGGAGCGCGGTCTGTCCCGGGGTGGCCTCGGCGTCCGGGTACAGCAGGGCGTGGCGTCTGCGGGCCTCCGCCGCGGCCTCCGCGCGCGGCACCAGGGTGTGTTCGGCCCGGCCGTCCGCCGGCAGGGTGGTGACCAGGCACAGGCCGCCGAGCAGCCGTGCCTCCCGTACGTGCCGGGCCGCGCCCCGCGCTCCGGCCGGCACCGCCAGACACACCTCGCCCTCGGTGTCGAACTCGGTGACCGTCAGGCCCTCGGCCCGCAGCCGTCCGCCGGCCGAGCGGCGTTCCCGGCCGGACCGGAAGGACCACACGTCGCTGTCCTTGCGCACGACGACCACGGCCGCAGCGGGACCCGTCCCGACGGCCGTCCCGCCCTCCGGATCCCCGCTCCAGGGAAAGGGCCGGCACAGCAGCCGCACGCCCGCGCGCTCCGCCCAGTCCACGGCCCCCTCGTGGACGACCTTGGCGCCGTGACGGGACATCCGGCGCACTCCCTCATAGCTGATCCGGGACAGGGTGCGGGCCTCCGGAACGAGGTAGGGGTCGGCGGTGCACACCCCGGGCACGTCGGAGAAGAGCTCGCAGGTGTCAGCGCCCAGCGTCGCCGCCGTCGCCACCGCGGAGAGATCCGAGCTGTTGCGGCCCAGCATCACGGTCCGCCCGGCCGCGTCGAGCGCCTGCCCGCCGGGGACGACCGCGACCGGGCAGTCGGCCAGGGTGCCGGACAGCGCCTCGGGACTGGCCGAGATCAGCTCCGCCCGGTCCCCGGGCCCCTGGGCGAGGAGCCCGGTGGCCGCCGCCGGCACCGGGCACCCGGGCACGCCCTCGGCGTCGAGCGCGGCCGCGAGCAGGGCGACGCTCACCGTCTCGCCCGCGGTCAGGAGCATCGCCGCGGCGAGGGCGGGCGGGTCGGCGGCCAGGGCGTCCAGGGTCTGCTGGAGCCTGCCCGTCGTACCGGACATCGCGCTCACCACGACGACCAGCGGGCGCTTCTCCTCGGCATGGCGGCGCGCCGCGTACCGGGCCACGCGACGGTAGCCGTCGAGGTCGGCGAAGGCGGAGCCGCCGAACTTCAGCACCAGCGGCCGGCGCTCCGGCGCGGGACCGTCCGTCATCCCAACCACCCGTTCTTCATGGCCAGTTCGACGATCTGGAGCGCGTTGAGCGCGGCCCCCACCCACAGGTTGTCGGCGACCACCCAGAACGCGAGGGCACGGTCGTCCTCCGGCTCGACACGGACGCGTCCGACGTGGACCAGCGCGCGGTCCTCGCGCCGGGCGAAGACGGTACGGGGCATGGGGTACGAGGGGCTGTGGGCGCGGCGGTGGACGCGCAGGCCTGGCGTCTCGGCCAGGGCGTCCTCGACCGCCGCGGTCGTGACCGGCTCGCGCAGCCGCAGGTGCGCGGCCTCGGAGTGGCAGTCGAAGACCGGCACCCGCACCGCGGTGGCGCTCACCCGCAGATCCGGCAGGCCGAGGATCTTGCGAGGTTCGCGGACCAGCTTGCGTTCCTCGTGGGTGAACCCGTCCTCGTCCTGGAGCCCGATCTCGGGAACGAGGTTGAAGGCGAGCGGCTGCCCGAAGCGTCCGCCGGGGGCGCCCTGGGCAAGGGGGTCGTCCAGGACGGCCCTGGATCCCTCCGCCAGTTCCCGCAGACCGCGCACCCCGCCGCCGGACGCCGCCTGGTAGGTCGCCACCACGACGCTCTCCAGACCGGCCAGTTCGTGGACCGGGTGCAGGGCGCGCACCAGCTGGATGGTGGAGCAGTTGGGGTTGGCCACGAGGCCGGACGCCGGCCGGTCGTCGAGCGCACCGGGGTTGACCTGGGGCACCACGAGCGGGATGTCGGGGCGCATGCGGAACGCCGAGCTGTTGTCGACGACCAGTACCCCGGCCGCGGCCAGCCGCTCCGCCTCCCGGGCGCTCACCTCGGCGCCCGCCGAGAAGACGGCGACGTCCAGAGCGCTGGGGTCGAGACCGTCGAGGGTGACCAGGTCCGCCAGGGGCAGGGACAGTCCCAGTTCGGAACCCAGGTCCCGGCCGACGCTGCGGGCGGATCCCACGGGCACCACCTGTTCCACGGGCACGATCCCGCCGTCGAGCAGGGCCAGGCATTCCCGGCCCACCGCTCCGGTGGCGCCCACTACCGCGATGCGCAGCATTCCCGTCCTCCTGTCGCCCCGCGCGGGGCTCAGTACGTGGTCGTGTCCGGTAACCGGCCCCTGAAGGCCCGCCGGTACGCGTTGGGAGTGGTGCTGAGGAAGTGCACGAACTGGTACCGCAGGGCGGCCGCGTTGGCGAATCCCGTACGGGCCGCCACGGCCTCCATCGTCTCGTCGGTGTTCTCCAGCAGCCGCTGGGCGCTCAGCACCCGCTGGGCCAGCAGCCACCGGTAGGGCGTGGTTCCCGTCTCCGCCCGGAAGCGGCGGGCGAACGTGCGCGGTGACATGCAGGCCCGCGCGGACAGCTGCTCGACGCTGATCTCCTGGTCCAGGTTCCGTTCCGCCCAGGTCAGCACCTCACGCACACCGTCCTCCCCGTACTGCGCCACCGGCCGTTCGATGTACTGGGCCTGGCCGCCCTCCCGGTGCGGGGGTACCACCATGCGCCGGGCGATGGCGTTGGCCACGTCGCTGCCCTGGAGCTTGCGCACGAGGTGGAGGCAGGCGTCGATTCCCGCGGAGGTGCCGGCCGAGGTGAGGATCGGATCCTCGTCGACGTACAGCACTCCCGGCTCGACCCGGGCCTTGGGATAGCGCTCGGTGAGCGCCCCCGCGTACCGCCAGTGGGTGGTGCAGCGGCGTCCGTCGAGGAGCCCCGCCGCGCCGAGGACGAAGGCGCCGACGCAGACGCTCACCACCCGGGCCCCGCGGGCCACCGCCTGGCGCAGGGCCTCCAGCAGAGCTGGCGGAAAGTCCCGGGTGTGGAAGTCGTCCCCGACCGGGATGGCGATGAGGTCGGCCTCCTCCAGCCGGTCGAGGCCGTAGGGCGTGCTGATGGTGAAGCCGGGCACCGCCCGCACCGAAGGGGATTCCGCGGCGACGAGCGCGAAGTCGTAAGCGGGCAGCCCCTCTTCACGGCGGTCGATCCCGAACACCTCACATACGACACCCAGCTCGAAGGGATGGACGTTGTCGAGCAGGACCGCGGCTACGTTCTTCAGCATGTTTTCCAATGTGGCAGTAATACATGGTGTTCTGACAGTCCCGCCGCTGTCGTATGGCCGGATCGGCGCTCATACTCACGGCATGGACCCGGAAGCCGGTTGGGATCACTCATCCGCGCTCATGGGTGGGAGACATCGTCGACGGGCTGGCCGATGGACACGATCCCGCTGCGGATGCCCATGACGACGGCTTGTGTCCGATCGGACGCGCCGACCTTCATGAAGACCGCGGACAGATGGTTCTTCACCGTCTTCTCGGATATGCCGAGCGCCTTGGCCACCTGACGGTTCGAATTCCCCTGGGAGATGAGCACCAGAATCTGACGTTCGCGGGCCGTCAGCACGGCGAGGGCCTGCCGTGCCCCCGGCGATTCCCCGGCGGGCGGCGGGGCGGCGGCGGCACCGCGGCGGCCGTCGGCCCGTAAGTCCTCGATCAGCTGTTCCTGGGCCTCCAGGGCGTCCCGTGCCTCGCCCAGGGCCTTGTGGACCTTGGCGACGCCCTCGGCCAAGGCCGTCACGGGCTGGGCCGGTGCCCCGCAGACCGTGCAGCACTGCCGGGTCCTCAGTTCCTCGACCGAACCGCGCACAACAGGCGACATCAGATGATCTCCCTCCACCGAGGTGAATTGACCGAACCGCTCTTCTCCGTAGGACCGAGGACGTGCGGAATGACCGGCGTGCCACATCAGGAAGGAAGCTGTGCGTGGATCGCCACCGTCTTGCACCTCGTGTATTCACGCAGCGCCTCCAGTCCCTTCTCCACTCCGATTCCCGAGCGCCGGTAGCCGCCGAACGGAAGCTCGACCCCCCCGGCCGCGCTGTAGTTGTTCACGAACACCTGCCCCACCCTCAGCCGCTGGGCGAGCCAGTGCGCGCGGGTCACGTCGGACGTCCACACTCCGGCGGCCAGTCCGTAGGTGGTGTGTTCCGCGAGTGCGACCGCTTCCTCCAGCGAGTCGAAGACCGATACGCACAGCACCGGACCGAATATCTCCTCGTTGAACACCCGCTGTTCCGGGGTCACTTGATCGAGAATGGTGGGCTCCACGAAGAAGCCCTCGGCATACGCCTTCCCTTCGGGGACACCACCGCCCGTGCGCAGGACGGCGTCACGCCGGCCCTCGGCCACGTAACGCAGGACACGGTCGCGCTGTTTCGCGGAGATGAGCGGTCCCATGCCGGGATCGGTCATGCCCGGCCCGATGGTCAGGGCGCGGAACCGTTCGACGAGCGCGTCCACCAGTTCGCCGTGCACGGACCGGTGGACGAGCAGCCGGCTGCCGGCCGAGCAGTTCTGTCCCGCGTGCTCGGTGATCGACTCCACGATCTGCGGCACCGCGCGGGCGGCGTCGAAGTCGGGCAGCACGAGGTGCGGGGACTTGCCGCCGAGTTCCAGGGTGACGGGCACGATGGTGCGTGCCGCCGCGGTCATCACGGCTTCGCCGACCTCCCGTGAGCCGGTGAAGGCCAGCCGGTCCAGGCCGGGGTGCGCGGCGAGCGCGGCGCCCGCTTCGGCTCCGAGGCCCGGCACGACGTTCAGCGCTCCCGTCGGGAGTCCCGCTTCCTCGGCGATGCCGGCCAGTCTCAGCGAGGTCAGGGGCGCGTCCTCGGCCGGCTTGAGGACACAGCAGTTTCCGGCCGCGAGGGCGGGCGCCAGGGTCCTGGCCGCGATCTGGAGCGGATAGTTCCAGGGGATGATGTGCCCGCACACTCCGTAGGGCTCGCGCAGTGTGAAGGCCGGCCGGTCCGGCTGCTGCTGGATGGTCTCGCCGCCGAGCCCTTCCACGGCGTTGGCGTAGAAGTCGAAGTAGCGGGCGGCGACGTCGGCGTCGGCCAGCGACTGGCGCAGCGGCTTGCCGGTGTCGAGCGTCTCCAGCGCGGCGAGTTCCTCGCGCCGGGCGCGCAGGATGTCGGCGATGCGGCGGCAGACCCGGGAGCGCTCCACCGGCGTCGTGAACCGCCACACGCTCTCGTGGGTGTGCCGGGCCGCTTCCACCGCGGCCCGGACCTCCGCCGGGCCGCAGCGCGCGACCCGTGCGACGGTGCGGGCGTTCGAGGGATCGAGGACGTCGATCCACCGGTCGGTCGGAACCTGCTTCCCCGCGATGACGGCCGGGTGTTCCGGTATCGATGCATCACTCACGGGTGCATCCAGCTCCTTGGCGTGGGGGGCGCGCTTGTCCGGTGTGTCAGTGGGTCATCGAACCGGCGATGACCCGTTCGAGATCACGTGAGGCGACGTCCCGCGGACAGCACACGAGCAACCGCCGCTGTTTGAGCGCGCCTTCGACGAGTCCGGGGAGGTCCTTCACGGAGTAGCCGAAGTCCCGCAGCCCGGTGGGTCCTCCGGTGTCCGTCACGATGCTCAGCAGCGTGGCCGGAAGCACGTCCGAACCGTTCGCCGCCGTCACGCCGGCGAGGTTCGCGCCGAGCAGCTCGGCCGCGCGCAGATGACGTTCGGGGGCGGTCGGATAGGTGAACTCGAAGGCCGCGGCCGCGGTGGAGACGACCGCCGCCCCGTGCGGCACCATGGCGTGGTCCACCTCGTACCCGTCCGGCCGGTAGTCCCGCACCATCCCCGCGACGGGATAGGCGCAGGCGTGCGGGATGTGCGTTCCCGCGTTGCCGAATCCCATCCCGGCGAAGCTCGCCGCCCGGCTCATTCCCGTACGGGCCTCCAGGTCGTCGGAGTTGAGCACGGCTCGCCTGAGATAGCGGCCGACCAGTTCGAGGGCCTGTTCCGCCCACACGTCACTGATCGGATTGGCGCCGATGTACAGCGGCCGGTCCCCGGGCGTGGCGTACGGGGGGCGCCGGTCGTAGGCGCGGGCCGTGTACGACTCGCAGGCGTGCGTCAGGACGTCGTAGCCCGAGGAGGCGGTGACGGCCGGGGGCAGGGTCAGGGTGTTCGCCGGGTCGACGAGTGCCAGGGAGGGCATCAGCCGCAGGTCGCTGATGCCGGTCTTCACGTTCAGGTCCGTGACGCCGAGGGCGACCATGGCGGTGCACTCGCTGCCGCTGCCGGCCGTGGTGGGCACGGCCACCAGAGGCTTGAGCGGGCCGGGAATCCGGGCTCCGGCGCCGATCGGGGCGTTCAGGTAGTCGCGCACCGGTCGTCCCGGGTGGCTGAGCAGCAGGTTGAGCATCTTGGCGGTGTCGATCGAGCTGCCGCCGCCGAGACCGACGTAACCGTCCACCTGGAGGGTCTCCAGTTCGCGGGCCGCCTCGGCGACGCTCGTGTCGGTGGGTTCCACCCGGGCCCGGTCGAACAGCGTGACCGAGATCCCCTCCTGCTCGATGTGCTTGGCGACACGGGCGGGCAGGCCGAGGCCGGCCAGGACGGGATCGGTCACCAGCAGCACCGACTCGACGCCTGCTCCGCGCAGTGCGTGTCCGATCTCCCCCGTGGCGCCGACACCGAATTTCAGTGGTGGAGCCTGCCAGGCGACTATTCGTTCCTGCTCCGGAGTCCGACCGCCCCACCCGAGCGATTCCACAGTCCGTCCCCGCCTTCATCGACTTGACTCGGAATTCCGACCGAGAAAATGACATGACGAACGGCGACGCGCACCCAGACGTCTCGGCCGACCCGGCGAATCGACGTCACCTTCACACAGAATTTCGACCAGGCGTGGGCCACAGTAGCCAGTCCCCCTTGCTCCCGCCATAGGTCCCTTGCCCTATGACAGAAACGGCTCAATCACAACCACTGGCGCATATCGGAAGTCAGCGGATCAACACCCCTGCTCCGGCCTCCGCGCCGGCCCGGCCGCACGCTCGTCCCCGGGCGCCGACTGGCAGTAAATCGTGGTTGCGTGTCAGTTCCGCCACTGTCGCAGGAGGGGTCCCGGCCAGCAGAGTTGAGTCATGAAGTCCACTGGGCGGCGGTACGTGATCGTCGTAGACGGCTACCACATCAGGGACGGCGACGACCGGGGCTTCGCCAGCGCCTTCCGGGCCAGGGGCGTGCTGCCGGTCACCGTCATGAGCACTCCACAGCCACTGGCGAAATTCGTCAAGAAGAACATCTGGTACCCCGACGACTTCGAGGCCGTCCACTATTTCGACGGCGACTTCGAAGCAATGGCAAAGCTTGTGGAATCTTATGATCCGGTGGCGATCGTCACCGGCAACGAGAGCGGTGTCGAATTCGCCGCGCGGCTTGTCGAACGTCTCATGCCGCAGTTCCAGAACGTACCCGGCAGTGCGAAATCCCAGCGTCACAAAGGGGAGATGGCGCTCGCACTGGAACGCGCCGGAGTGTCCGGTCCGCGCACCCTGTCGACCGCCGACCCCGCGGAGGCCGCCGCCTGGATCGAGGCGAGCGGCCTCACCGGCCGGCCGCTCGTCCTGAAGCCGCCGCACAGCGCCGGGACGGACAATGTGCACTTCGTGCCGGCCGGCGGCGAGTGGCTCGGCCACTTCACCCACATCCTCGGCCAGGTCAACGGGTTCGAACTGCGCAACGACACCGTGATCGTGCAGGAGTTCCTGGAAGGACCCGAGTACATCGTCGACCTGTACTCGGTGGACGGGCGGCACGGACTGGTCGACACCTGTGTCTACGCCAAGCACGACCGGGGCCCCCGCATCGGCATCTACGACGTCGCCGACTTCCTGGCCCCCGACCACCCCGACGTGGCGCTCCTCGCGCCCTACGTGATGCGCGCGGCCGACGCCGTCGGCATCCGCAACGGCTCCACCCACGCCGAGGCGATCATGACACCGGACGGGCCCCGCCTGGTGGAACTGGCCGCCCGCTACTCGGGCAGCTGCATGATGATCTCCGGGTCCCTGGCCACCGGCGACAACCAGATCGAGCGCACCGTACGGCACGTCCTCGACGGGGAGTTCGTGCCGTCGTTCGACCTCGTCAGGGAGGTCCGCACGCTCTGGCTCTGCTCGGACCTGGCCGGCCCGGTGCGGAACATGGAGATCCTCAGGGCGATCGCCGACCTGCCCACCACGCACTCCATGTCGATCCCGCCCGAGGGCCGGGACATGCCGCTCACCAACGACGTGACCACCAGTCTGGGCTGGGTCGTCCAGGGCGCGGACGACTGGGACGCCATCGAGAAGGACTCGGCCCGCATCCGTGAGCTGGAACGGACGTGGAACGCGGCCCGGACCGAGGACGCGGCCGGCGAAAGGGGGAACGCCTGACATGCCGGGCCAGTCGTTCGGGGCCCATGTACCCCACCTCCTGCTCATCTGTCCGCGCCACGACATCCTGGGAAAGTTCGTCGGCCTGCCGGTCGCCCTCACCGTGGTCCACCGGCCCGGCGGCGACCGGGAGCTAGAGGCCTCCCTCGCCCTCGCGGTGGTCGACGCCGACTTCACCGACCCCGACGCCCTGCTCGCCGTCGCCCGCGAGGTGCACGCCCGGCGCCCGGTGGACGCGGTGCTCGGGCTCACCGAGCTCTCGCTGCGCCCGGCGAGCGTGGTGGCCGAGGCGCTGGGCGCGCGCGGCAACCCGCCCGCCACGCTCGCCCTGACCCAGGACAAGGCGGCCATGCGTGCACACCTGCGGGAGCACGGCCTGGGCGCGGTGGCCCACCGGGTGTGCACCGGCGTCGACGAGGCCCGTGAGCTGCTCCGCGGCTGTCCGGCCGGGGTGATCCTCAAGCCGGTCGACGGCAACGGCGGCACGGGCGTGCATCTCGTGCGCAGGGAAGGGGAGTTGGATCGGGCGTGGGCCTGGACCAGCGGTGCCAGAACCGGTTTCGCCTGGCCGCAGGGCGAGTCCGCGTCCCGGGTGCTGGCCGAGGAGTTCCTGACCGGCCAGGAGTTCAGCGTCGAGTCGCTGTCGGCCGCCGGACGCCACCAGGTCCTCGCGGTCACCCGGAAGCACACCTCGGGCGCCCCGCACTTCGTGGAGACCGGCCACGACCTGCCCGCGCCGCTGCCGCCCGACCGGTACGCGGCGGTCGTCGAGGCGGCGCTGCGCGCCCTGGACGCCGTCGGCTACGCCTGGGGTCCCTGCCACACCGAGGTGATGCTCGCCGAGGACGGCGAGCGCGCCACCGTCGTCGAGATCAACGCCCGGCAGGGCGGCGACCAGATCTGGGAACTCGTCCATCACGTCACCGGCGTCGACATGCTCCAGGGCGCCGTCCTCGCTCTCGCCCACAGCGTCCTGCCGGGGCCGGCCACGGGCCACGCGGGCGGCGCCTCGATCCGCTATCTCACCCCCCGGCCGGGCCGGGTCACCGAGGTGACGGGGGTGGCCGAGGCCAAAGCCATGGAGGGCGTCATCCGCGTCGGCGAACTCCCCCTCGTGGGAGCCGAACTGGCCGCGCTCGGCGACTCCTGGAACCGGGCCGGACATGTCGTCGCCGCGGGCCCCGACCCCAAGGCCGCCGCCGACGCGGCCGACGCGGCGGCCGCCCGGATCGTCGTCCGCACCGACGGGGAGGCCACGCGATGACCTCCGAGAAGGGAGACGGGGTGACACTCGCCGGGAACTCCGCGGCGCGGGCGGAGCACGCCCCGGGGACGCGGCCCGGCCGTTTCCTCGCGGGCCGGGGTCCGGCGTACGTCGTCATCCTCGGCCGCTTCACCACCAACATCGGCTTCTTCATGGTCGTGCCCTTCCTCGCGGTGCACCTGACCAAGGACGAGGGGCTGAGCAGCTTCCAAACCGGTCTGCTCTTCGCCGTCATGGAGTTCACCCGGCGCGGGCTCGGCATCCCGTCCGGCTGGGTCAGCGACCGCTTCGGCGCCGCCCGGATCCTGGCCCTGGGTCTCGCCGTCGAGGCGGGCGCGTACCTCGTGTTCACCGGGGCGGGCGGCAGCTTCGCGGTCTGGGCCGCGGCCGTCGCGCTGCTGGGGGTCGGCGGCTCCCTCAACAACAACGGCGCCCGCAGCGTCCTCGCCTCCAGCAGGTCCGGCGGGGTCGCGGCGAACCTCAGCCGCTACTACGTGTCCATCAACGGGGCCGCCCTCATCGGCCCGCTGATCGGCACCGCGCTCATGGCGGCCGGCGCGATGAGGGCCGGGTTCCTCATCGCGGCCGCGCTGCACCTGGGGTTCGCCGTGACCTCCGCGGTGCTGCTGCGCGGTCTGCACGCCTCGAACGCGGCCCCCATCAGGCCCGCCGCCATGGCCGAGGCGCTGCGCGACCGCCCGCTGATGGTCTTCTGCTCGCTCGCGGTCGGCGGCTGGTTCCTCATCACCCAGTACCGGGTCGCGCTGCCGCTGACCGTCGTCCACCAGAAGCTCTCCTCCGACCTGGTCGGCCTGTTCACCGCGGGCAACGCCGTCGTGGTGATGCTGACCGTGTGGCTGCTCGGCTCGCGTGTCGAGAAGCGCTCCACGATCGGCCGTCTCGACCTGTTCGCCGCCTCCGGGGTGCTCCTCGGCGGCGGCTGGCTGCTGTGCTCGGTCGACGGGATCAGCCCGGTCGTCGCCGCCGTCATCGTCACCTCGATCGGCGAGTCGCTGTTCTGCGGTGTGGTCGACGCGGTCGTCGCTGGCCTCGCGACGGAGGGCCGTACCGGCCTGTATCTGGGCTACTCCACGATGGCCTGGGGCGTCGGCGGCATGCTGGGCGGCTTCGTCGGCGGCGGCTTCGACCTGGCCGCCGGCCATGGCGCGCTGCCGCTGTTCTGGCTGGTGCTGGCCCTCGTGGGGATCGGGTACGGGGCGGGCACCCGGGTGGTGCGCCGCTCACTGGCCGAGGCGGTGGACCGGCGCCGGGCCACCCCCGGACCCGCCCCTGACGGCACGCCGTCCCCGTCCGGCTGACCGCCCTGCCCCGCCGTACACATCCGCGCGCCTTGGGCGCCCGTACGCAACAACCCGGAACACACCCCCGAACACCGACCGAGAAGGAGGCCGCATGCCGCCCAAGGAGTTGCGCGCACGGGTGCGCGAACTGATGGGCCGGGCCGAGGAGGACCTGCGGGACCTGGTCGCGCACCGGTCCGTCGCCGACCCCCGGCAGTACCCGGTGGAGGAGTGCGAGAGTGCCGCGGCACTGGTCGCCCGGCTGTTCACCGAGGCCGGCGTCCCCGGGACGCGACTGCTGGACACACCGGACGGCAGCAAGGCCGTGTTCGGTCATCTGCCCGCCGCCCCCGGCCTGCCCACCGTCCTCCTGTACAGCCACTACGACGTCCAGCCGCCGCTCGACGAGCCCGCCTGGACCACCCCGGTCTGGACCCTGACCGAGCGCGCCGACGGCCGCTGGTACGGGCGCGGGGCCGCCGACTGCAAGGGCAACATCGTCATGCAGCTCACCGCGCTGCGGGCGCTCGGCGACCTGACCCGGCTCGGGGTGGGCGTCAAGGTCATCTCCGAGGGTGCCGAGGAGCAGAGCACCGGCGGCCTCGCCACCCTGATCCGGGAGAACCCCAAGCTCCTCTACGCCGACACCGTCCTGGTGTGCGACACGGGCAACTCCGAGGCCGGGGTGCCCACGACGACCACCGACCTGCGGGGCGTCGTCCACGCCACCGTCACCGTGCGCTCACTGGCCGGTCCCGTGCACTCCGGGTCGTTCGGCGGTCCCGCGCCCGACCCGCTCAACGCGCTGATCGCGATGCTCGCCACCCTGCACGACGCCGACGGCAACACCACCGTGGACGGCCTCGACAACAGCGGGCGGTGGCAGGGCGCGGAGTATCCCGCCGAGCGTTACCGCCGTGACATCGGGATACGCGACGGCGTCCGTCTGGTGGGCGACGGCAGTGTGGCGGACATGCTGTGGGCCAGGCCCGCCCTGACCGTCGTCGGCATCGACTGCCCCCCGGTGGTCGGTTCGGCGCCGGCCGTGCTCGGCGAGGTGACCGCCAAGATCAATCTGCGCATCCCCTACGGAACCGAGCCGGACACCGCCTGGGAGGCGCTCAGGGCCCATCTGGCACAGGCCGCCCCCTGGGAGGTCGAGGTGGAGACCGTACGGATCTCCTCCAGCCGCCCCTTCCGGGCGCGCACCGACGGCCCCGCGTACGCCGGGCTGGCCGAGGCGCTGCGGGAGGCCTTCGGGCGGGAGCCGACGACGGCGGGGCAGGGCGGCTCGATCCCCACCTGCGACGCGTTGCAGGAGACCTTCCCGGACGCGGAGATCGCGCTGATCGGCGTCGAGGAGCCCCAGTGCCTCATCCACGCCCCCGACGAGAGTGTGGATCCCCAGGAGATCGAACGCATGGCGCTCGCCCTCGCGCTCTTCCTGGAGTCGGCGGGAGAGCGGTCATGACGGAACTGACGGAGCGTCAGGTCTCTTTCACCGAGGCCGACATGGCGGACCACCTGAGCCGGCTCGGCCGGGCGGCCCCCGACCTGCACGCGTGCGTCGACCCGGAACGGGCCAGGGCCTCGGCCCGGCTGCTGGCCGGGGCCACCGACGTCAGGGACGACTTCGGCGACGACGGAGCCGGCGGCCGGGGTTCCTCCTACATCCGGGCGCAGGCCCGCAACCTCACCGCACGCGCCCGGGGCATCCACCATCTGCTCTCCCTGGTGCCGGCCCGGGCCGACCGCCGGCCCTCCGTCGTCGTGGACGTGCTCGGCGGCGACGGACTGGTCCGCAAGGTCGCGGACGCCCGCCGCCTGACCGGCCTGTCCGTGCTGACCTGCGACGCCTCCCCGTACATGGTGCGCGCCGCCTGGGCCGCGGACTGTCCGGCGCTCGTGCAGCGCGCCGACCGGCTGCTCATGCGCGGCGACAGTGTCGAAGCGGTCCTCGTCGCCTACGGATCGCACCACATCGCCGCCGAGGACCGTGCGGAACTCGTCCACGAGGCGTACCGGGTGCTGCGGCCCGGCGGTGTGCTGCTGCTCCACGACTTCCTCGTCGGGTCCCCGATGGACACCTGGTTCCGGGACGTGGTCGACCCGTACTCGCGGACCGGGCACGCCTTCGACCACTTCACCCGGGAGGAGTTGTGGGGCTACCTGACGAAGGCGGGCTTCGCGCCGGGTGAGGTGACCGAGATGGCCGATCCCTACGTCGCGACCGCGGCCACGGCGCGGGAGGCCGAACTGGAGCTGGGACGCTACCTGCTGGACATGTACGGCCTGGCCGGGATCGAACGGGGGCATCCGACGGACGCCGCCCGCCACACCGTGGAGCTGGCCAGGACAGTCTTCCGCGACAAACGTGCGGACGGCTCCCTGGAGACGCTCTCGGTCGAGTACGACCCCTCCGCCCGGTCCTGGACGTGCACGGTCCCGAGGACAGCCGTACTCGCGATCGGCCAAAAGGCCCGCTGAGGCCCGGACACCGACGCCGTCGGCGGCCATCCCCGAAAGGGGTGGCCGCCGACGGCGTCGCGGGCGCGGTTTCGCCCGATCAGCCGGGTTCCCCCGGCTTGGCGTCGGCGAGGCCGGTGAGGGCCTGGCCGAAGACCTCGCGTGCCCGCTGGAGGACCTTTTCGCGCCAGCGGGCGTCGTCCGCCGGGCAGAAGGCGTCGCGGATCAGCCGCTTGAGGCCGTGGCGGACCGCGTCGGCCGGAGGGCGGTGCCCGTGCAGCCAGTTGTCGGCGCACAGCGCCAGCAGGACCTCGGGACCCGGCAGGGTGCCGAACTCCAGGGTGATCGCCGTCAGCAGGCCACCCGTGCCGAGGCCGTCCGCCACCGAGGTCGCCGTGTTGCCCACGATCGGCGTGGAGGAGGACGTGCCCTCCTCGGAGGCGGTGAGCGCGTCGCCGTACCACCGGCGGGCCCGCTCACGGGCGTCCGCGTCACGGCCACCGCGGAAGATGGGTTCGCCGACACCGCGCTCGCCGAGCCCGGTGTGCAGGTCGATGTAGGCGACATGGCCGGCGCCGGCGATCCGCTCGGCGACCACCGTCTCGAAGACCCGCCGGGACCAGGCCGGGGCGTGTCCGCCGTAGAACAACCCGTCGGGGTGGCGGTACTGGCCGCGGGTCACGGCCTCCTGGAGGCGCTGCGGACCGAGCCGGTCGCGGAGCGCGGTGAGGTCCGCGACCAGTTCGCCGGGTGTGAAGGCGGCGGCGTCCGCCGGTGCCAGTGTGCGGTGCACGGCGTCGTAGGCGTCGTTGTGCGGCGGGGCGGCGTGGTCGACGAAGTTCCGGTTGAGGTCGATGTTGTCCTCGTTGACGCGCCGCAGGTAGGCGAATCCGTAGGGGTTGAGGGAATGGACGAGCAGGACGCCGGTCCCGGGCCCGGCCGCGGCCCTCGCCATGCCTTCCCGCAGCAGGATGCCGGTCTGGCAGGCGGAGCCGCAGAAGCCTTCGATGCCATGCGTCCCGGAGACCGTCACCAGGAGCTTCGCCGGGCCGGGCGGCCCCAGATAGGCGGTGTCCACGCAGAGTTCGCCGCCGTCGGGCCCGAGGTGCCCCGGCAGGGTGAAGGTCCTCAGGCGCGCGCCCGCCTCCTCGGCGGCGCCCAGGAAGCCGGCCCGGGCCCGGGAGTAGTCCAGGGGGAATTCGTCCGCCATGATGCCTCGCGTTCCTGGAGTGCCTGACATGCCTGGACTTCCCGGCGCGGTGCCCCGGGCGGCGGGCCCGGAGCCTCGCCCGGGGCGCCGGACCCGGCGTCGCCGCCTGGGCTCAGCTCCGCCCGGAGGGCACCGGCACCCCGAGGGCCGTGAGGATCGCGTGCGCCCCCGCCCTCGTGGGTACGTTCAGCAGGCACAGCACCCGGTCGCCCGGCTCCGTGTGCTCGGCGAAGTACCGGTTGGCCTCGGGCACATGGCTCAGCGGCCGTTCCCGGTAGAGGTCGAGCGGTCGGCCGATGCCCGGGATGACTCCGCGCACCGGGTCGAACGCGGCCCGGGGGGCGAGCGCCGCGGCCACCTCGGCCGCCAGGGCCTCCTGGCTGTCGTCCTTGCCGGCGAGGTCCGGGTACATGCTGATGTCCGGATGACCGCTGAAGGCCGACATCGCGCAGTGCACCACGGGGTTGTACGTCTTGAGCGCGATCACCTCGGGGAACGGGCGGCCGTCGGCGAGCAGCCGGGCGAAGTGCAGCGCCCAGCTCTCCCTGAAGACCGCGCCGCCCCGGTACGCGTCCCCCACGAACTGGATCATGATGTGCAGACAGGGCCGCCCCGACGGGATCCGCGCCCACCGGGAGGTGAGCAGCGAGACGACCCGGTCGTGCTCCCGGTCCACTCCCACGACGACGTGGTCGGCCTCGGTCAGCATCTCGCGGCGGAGCGTGAACAGCTGCCGGGTGTGAAGTCCCGGCATGGCGAGGACCAGACCGTCCACGATCCACTTCTCGGTCCCGGTCGGCAGCTCACGGCCGGGCGGCAGGGCCCGTATCTCGACCCCGGACCGCCCGCCGGGCCGCGCGCCCCGGTCGTCGTCGGCCACCGCTGCCCCGCTCAGACCTCGGCCGAGGTGGGCAGCGGGATCTGCGCGTCGCTCTTGCCGAGCACGGTGAGCTGGTGCAGCTCCACGAAGTAGAGCTTCCACAGCCAGTAGACGTTGTGGAGGTGCTCGACGACCTTGCGCTCGTCGGCCTCCGAGTGGATCAGCGTGGACAGCACGCGCCACACGAAGTCGTCGTGGTCGTCGTCGAGGTCCGTGTTGACGTGGGCGCGGGCGCCCTTGACGTTCTCCTCGCCGAGGACGTCGCCCAGGTTGTCCAGCCAGTCGGGCTGGGTGCGCGTGGTGACGTACTCCACGAAGTACACGCTGGTGATCAGCGCCATCGGGCTGTCCTCGAACTCCATGCCGAACTGGAGGTATCCGGTGAGCAGCTTGGTGGAGAGCAGGGGCTCGGTGGAGTAGATCTGGTCCTTGGTGACACCGACCTTGGCGAGGTCCGCGGCGAACAGCCGGTCGTGCAGCATCTCGTCGTCGGTGTAGTGCGCCCACGCCTTGGCCTGGACGGGGTCCACCTTGGTGAAGTACTTGATGGCCAGCGCGTCCACGGTCCGCTTGCGGCGCAGCCGCAGGATCGTCTCGATGTTGTGCCGCTTGTAGTAGTCGAGGTTCAGCTCGGAGGCGTTCTTCTGGTGCTGGGCGTACGGGACGGTCTTGTAGAAGTCCTTGATGAAGGTGTCGAGGACCGCGTCGACCTTCTTGCGCAGGTCGGGGTTGATCGTCATGGCGTGCTTCCCTCCTTGGGGTCAGTGGCAGCCGCAGCCCGCGCTGGAGACGCGCTGCATCCGGCCGCGGCGTACCGCCTTGCGGGCGCCGAGGACGGCGGTACCGTCCGAGGTCACCAGTGAGCTGCGGGGGCACAGGAAGGCCAGGGCGAAGCGCGTGGCCGGCGTGATCCCCAGTCCGAGATTCACGACTCCGCCGGTGGCGCCGTACACCTCGTTCGGGCCGCAGTTCGCCGGGATGATCTCCGTGGTGGTGTTGATCCCGAAGCCGAGTTCCCAGATGACGCGGTAGCGCGGATCGTCGGTGAGGAGCTTCTCCAGCTCCACGGCGGCCGAGGCCGCCCCCCGTGTCTGCGGGGTGACGCCCTCGATGCTTCCGGCGGCGATGTGCAGCGTCACGGCGTCGGAGACGAGCGGCGAGAGCGCTTCGAACAGCCTCCGCTGGTCGGCGGCGTCGGCCGGGTCCCGGTGGCGGTGGACGATCGGCCACCCGCGCAGGGTCAGATCCCCGTCGAGACCCAGCAGCCGGGCCTCCGGTTCGAAGGTGGTGATCTCGGCGGCGGTGACGCTCAGCTTGCCCGAAGGGAAGATCTGCTGGTCGCCCGGTTCCAGGACACCCGCCTGCATGTTCCAGACGCAGTCGCCGACCGTGTGGTCGAACTCGGCCTCGGTGCCTGAGGCGTCGTCGACGATCGTCAGCCGGTCGCTGTCGCCGACCAGGTCGAAGAACTCCTCGGCCACCCGGGCGTGTCCGGCGACGTCGGTCAGGGCGGCGGTGCGCAGGAAGTAGCGCACGTGCTCGTCGGTCAACGGCGTGGACCCGGCCGGCAGCACGGCCAGCTTGCGCCCGCCCAGCTCCCGCGGGGTCGGCGAGTCGAGGAACTGCCCGGGGCAGGCCGCCAGCACATGGGCGTCCTCGGGGACGCTCCGCTCGATCAGCTCGCCCAGGCGGGTGCCATGAGGAAGCGTCAGACGCAGTGCACGGGAATATCCGTCACCGGGATTCAGGGAAATGGATTCGCCGTGCTGTTCGCTCGTGATCAGACAGAATGTCCCGGCCGGCCGGCCGAACTGGTCGAAATCGCTCGTCGTGAGTTCCAGCGATGACACGGGGCACTCCCTGGGAAAGAACAAATGGGAACCCCGCGGCGGGGCGTCGTGAACACCCCGCCGCGGGTCGGTACTCAGCCCAGGAGCGTGCCCAGGTAGTTGCGGTTCTTCTGCACCTTGATCTTCTTCATGGGGAGTCACCTCCTGTTGGGTTGATTTTCTTGCGTTCACCCCGACCGGGGGGTCGTGACCCGCTATGCGAGAGGCACGACCCTTTCCACGGTGGGGTGGTCCGGGTGGCCGATCACCGCGACTCCATTACTGGTCAGCACGCGGGTGTCGGGCGAGATGATGTCCAGGTGGTACTGGGTGTACGGGGTGAGTCCGAGGCCGAAGTGCAGACAGCCTTCCGTACCGCCGTACACCTCGTTCATGGCGTGGTTCCCGGGCAGGATGTCGTGCGAGGTGTTGAGGGCGTGGCCGATCTCCCAGACGATCCGGTACCGGGAGTCGACGGCGAACATCTGCTCCAGCATCGCCACGGCCGGCGCCGCTCCCGCGTCCAGCGCCTGAAGGCGCGTGATCCTGCCGTCCTCGACGGTCGCCTTGATCGCGTTGTCGTGCATCGCCCAGAGCTCGGCGTGGATACGGGCCTGGTCGGCGCGGGAGAAGGAGGGGGTGCCGTTGTGCAGGATCGGGTAGCCGCGCAGCGTGATCTCGCCCTCCAGCGGCAGCTTCAGTGCCTCGTCGAACTCCCTGATCTCGACGGGCAGGACGCTGATCTCGCCGGACGGGACGATCTGCTGGTCGCCCCAGTCCAGCGGGCCGGCCTGCTGGTTCCACACCAGGCCCTCGCGCAGATGGTCGAGGGTGGCCCGGGTGCCGTGCACGAGGTCGACGTACACGAGCTGTTCGGAGTCCTCGGCGAGTTCGAAGAAGGTGTCGCAGAACGCAGCCTGGTCGGCCGCCGAGGTCCGTTCCATCACCCCGAGGAAGTGCCGGATCTCGTCGATGGTGGTCGGCGTCGAATTGCACGCCATTCCCATGATCTTCCGGCGGCCCACGAGAGACGGGTCCGGTGACTCGAAGAACCTGCGGGGCGAGACGACGAGCACGTGCGCGGGTTCCGGGATCTTCTTCTCCAGAATGTCCTCGAACCGATCGCCGGCGTCCAGCGTGATGGTGAGGAAATCCCGGTACGGTGCCGTCGGCACTATTTCGATACGATCCACCAGCTCGGAATTCGTGATCAGACAGAAGGTGCTTCCGGTGGCCTCACCGAACTGGCTGAAGCGGCCGGGATCAATGGCTATCTTGGTGGACACGATCACTCCCGTCATGACCTTTGCGCGTTTTCTCGCCGTGGCCTCCAATTTGGCGGGTGACGGGGTCGTAGGGCTATAGGACGATGGTCCCTGCACCCTGTTTCGCGACTGGTACTTCCGACCGTGTCGGCATCGGCCGCGGTGCTGTATTTTCTTCGGCCGGTGTCGCAGTGCGCAGAGCCGGCCCCGGTCACGGCCGCACGCCCCAGGGCCGGCCACTCGATCACGGCCGCACGCCTCAGGGCCCGCCCCTCGATCACCGCCGCACGCCTCAGGGCCGGCCCTTCGGTCTCCGGGAGCCGGCCCCTCGCTGCGCGGACGGACCGTCAGTGCGTCCGCGCCGGGGCCACCGGGGTGCGCCGGGAGACCGCGTGGCGACCCCGGTGTCGGTGAAGGCCAGGGCCGCGGCGGCGACGAGTCCCAGCGGGGCAAGACCGGCCCAATAGCTCCCGTACGCCCCGTAGCGCACGCCGTCGACGGCGAAGCCGGCCGTGGCGAGCGCCAGTATCAGCCACGCCCGCCCGGGCACGGCCGGGGGCTCCCGCCCGGGCACCGGGGCCCGCTCCGGCCCGCGCACCGACCGCTGCTCCGGGCCGCGCTCCGGCCCGCGGCGTGGACCACCCGGCCCCGGGAACCCGACCGATGGGCCATCACGGCGCGGCCGACCGGCCCGGCGGCGGACGGTCCGAGCGGGCGGGTGCGGGCGATCCGAGCGGACGCATGCGGGCGGGCCGGTCACGCGTGCGAGCGTGGAGGGGCCGAAGTGGGGGAACCCCAAAGGCAGTTGTCCCACGCGGACCGTCCCCGAGGACAGCGGCGGCAGTCCCCCACCCACCGTTCCCCACTCACAGTTCCTCACCCGCTGCCCTACCCGTTGCCCCCACCGACCGTCCCCGTGACAACAGCGGTTGTTCGCCACGGACCCCGGGACTCGTCCCGCACGGTCCGCCCCCTCCCCACATGCACGGAGGCTCCCCCCCATGCTGCGAGGCATCGACGTCAGCGCCTACCAGTCGTCCGCGTACAGCACGGCCGGCCTCTCCTTCGTCTTCGTCAAGGCGACGGAAGGCCGCTCGTACGTCAACCCGAAACTCACCGCGCAGGTGAGGACCGCCCGTGACGCGGACTGCGTCGTGGGCCTCTACCACTTCCTGTGGCCCGGCGACATCACCGACCAGGCCGCGTACTTCGTCGGCAAGGCCCCCGAGCGGGCGGGCGACGTGCTCGCCGTCGATTGGGAGACCACCGGCGACGGCACCCACGCGAGCAATGCGGAGAAGGACCGTTTCATCCGGAAGGTGAAGGAACTCCGCCCGGACAACCGCGTGGTGCTCTACACGAACCGGGACTTCTGGCTGAACGTCGACACCACCTCGTACGCGGGCGACGGCCTGTGGATCGCCGACTACGTGACCGCCGGTGAACCGCGCATCAAGGCGAAGTGGCGCTTCCACCAGTACACCTCCGAGCCGGTGGACCGGAACGTCGCGGACTTCGAGACCAAGGCCGCCCTGCGCACCTGGGCGGACGGCGCCTAAGGGCTGTCCGAGGGTCGCCGGTCACCGGCGCGACCCGCATCCGCGCCGGGGACCACGGGTGGCCGCGCACGCCGAAGGGGCGCCCTCCGGAAGTCCGGCGGGCGCCCCTTCGGACGGCGTCACTTGTTCAGGTGGATCCAGAACTCGTCGAACGAGAGCACCTTGTCGCCGTTGATGTCGCGGCTGGCGATGACGGCCGCCGCCACCGACTCGGTGACGTTCCAGTCGCCGCCCTGGGCGAGAGCGGTCTTGAACTCGGCCGCGGTGATGAACCCGTCACCGTCCGAATCGATCCGCTCGAACTGCTTGCGTGCTTCCTCGATGTCGGCCACCGGTCCGCCCCTTCGTCGTGCGTCAGTCATGCGTTGCCGCATTGTGTACGGAGGTCAGATTAACGGTCCGCCCGAGCGCTCAGTGCCGCGACCACCATGACGAACACCTCACGGTGCGCCGGCAGCGGGTCCATACCCCGCACCGGGGCGGTCGGCTCCCGGAAGCGGACCACCTCGTGAGAAGTCCGGTGCCGTCGTCGATCATGTCTGCGAGTCTGGGCCTTCCAGCGGGTGGAGACTCGAGCGGCGGGAGACAGTCGTGCCCGGCACTCTGCGCGACATTCTGGACGCCGCCGCCCGTGGGGTCTTCCCGCCGCCCGACGGCGCCGTCACGGTCGTACGCCAGCACTCCCCCCGTGACGCCGGGGTCCTCGCCTTCACCGCGCACTCGGTCGTCTTCACCGACGAGGACGAGGGCTGGGTGCGCGCCACCCTGGGAGCCCTCGACTGCGACACGCTCGCGGCGGCGATGAACCCACGGTTCCTCGCCGCGTTCATGGAGCGGACGGGGCGGTCGAACGACACGGTCGACCTGCTGTCCGTCGCCGCCCCGCTCCCCGGCCCGGCCACGCTCGCGCTCACGGAGACCGACGGTCTCGCCCACCCCCGGGTCGCGGGAGCTAGCGGGCGGCGCGACGGAGTACGGGCGTGGGCCGCGGACGGCGGGGTCCTCGTCCTGGGGCGGGGCGTCGGGGGGCGCCTGGAGGCCTCGGTCGAGGTGCACGAGGGAGTACGGCACCGGGGGCTGGGCCGGGCGCTGGCGTCGGCGGCACGGCACCTGGCCGGCGAACCGGTCTGGGCCCAGGTGGCCGCGGGGAACGCCCGCAGTCTGCGGGCGTTCCAGGCGGCGGGTTACCGCCCCGTCGGCGCGGAGGCGCTGCTCAGCGCGCCGGGACGATGACAACACCCGCTCGCTGCGCGCGAGTTGGGTTCGTACGGAGCACCGTCAGGTTCTCCGTACGGTTCGACTGCCTTGGCCCTAGCGGAAGATGCCCGTGTGGCCGAGCGAGTACCGGCCGGGCTGGGGATAGACGGCGAGGCCGTGCGGGCCGCTGCCGACGTGGATCCGGGCGATCTGGTCGCCGGTGCGGGTGTCGATGGCGTACACCTCCGAGTTGTAGCGGCCGGAGAGCCACAGGACCTTGCCGTCCGCCGAGACGCCGCCCATGTCGGGGCTGCCGCCGTCGGGCAGGCGCCACTTCTTGGTGAGGCGGTTCCGCTTGAAGTCGAAGATGGAGATGGTGCCTTCGCCGCGGTTGGAGATGTACATCTCGCGCGAGTCCCGGCTGACGTAGAGACCGTGGGCGCCCTTGCCCGTGGGCAGCAGGGTCGGCCGGGTGAACTTGTCGCCGTCGAGGATCCACACGCCGTCGGCCATCATGTCGGCGATGTAGAACCGTTTGCCGTCCGGGGAGATCTTCACGTCCTGCGGCATCGCCCCGTGGAAGGGCAGCCTCTGCTGGCCGATCACCCTCATCCGCTCGGTGTCGACCTTCAGGAGTTCGCCGCTGAACTCGCAGGACACGATGAAGTAGCGGCCGTCCGGGGAGAAGTCGGCGTGGTTGACGCCGTAGCAGCTGACCGGCTCCGTCTTGACGGTCTTCATCGTGTGCGCGTCGCGGAAGACGAGCTCGCGGTCGAGGGAGGCCATCACGATCGCGTACTTGCCGTTGGGCGTGAAGTAGAGGTTGTACGGGTCGTGCACGTCGACCGGCTCGCCCGCCTTGCCGGTCTTCGGGTCGATGGGGGTGAGGGTGTTGCCCCGGTCGTTGTTGACCCAGAGGGTCTTCAGGTCCCAGGAGGGGACGACGTGCTGGGGCTGGACGCCGACCGGGATCGTCTCGATGACCTTGTACGTCTTCGGGTCGATGACCGAGACCGTGTTGGAGTTGGTGTTGGGCACGTAGACGCGGGAGGGGAAGTCCTTGACCGCCGGGGAGAGCCGACCCGGGCGGTCGGCGGCGTAGACGTCCGACGGGTCCAGCAAAGGGGGCATGCCGGGCAGGCCCTGGACGGCGGGCTTCTTGACCGGGGCGGGCGGGACGCCCGCCTTGGTGGTGGCGTCGGTCCGGTCCACGTGACCCTGGGAGGAGGCGCCGCAGCCCGCCAGGGCGGCGAACGCGGTGAGGGCGGTGCCCGCGATCAGGACGCGGCGCAGGGAGGAGGGTGGCGTCAGCATCAGCTCAGCAGCTCCGTGGTGGTGACCGCGCCGAGGCCGCGGCGGTCGAGTTCGTGCAGAAGGGCGGGGAGGGCGGCGACCGTGCCTGCGTATCCGAAGTGCAGGCTCACGACGGAGCCCGGGCGGACCTCGGCCAGGACCTTGCGGGTGACGGCGTCGGCGCCCGGCGAGGTGTAGTCGAGGGAGTCGACGTCGTAGGAGAGCGTGTGCGGGTAGCCCGCCTCGCGGGCGAGGCGTTGGACCAGGGGGGAGGCCCTGGGGCTGCGGGACGGCCGGAACCAGGTGCCGATCGAGCCGGTGAGCCGTCTGAGCCGGTCCGCGCAGTCCCGGATCTCCGCGGCCGCCTCCGTCGCCGTCATGGCGTTGATGTCGAGGTGGCGGTGGGTGTGGTTGCCGAGGTCGTGGCCGCCGTCGAGGATGCGGCGGGCGATGTCCGGGTGCTCGTCCAGCCAGGTGCCGACGGCGAGGACGGTGACCCGGGCGCCGGCCTTCTCGGCCTCGCCCAGCAGCGCCTTCGCGACGGCGGGGTCGCCCTGGCCGTGGAAGGTGAGAGCCACTCTGGGCGGGTGGGCGCTGGGGCCGTGGGTGATTTCGGGGGGCTGGGCGGGATAGCGGCGGGGGGCGGGCGCGGGGGCTGCGCGGGTCGCCTTGACGGGGGGTGCGCTGGGCGCGGCCGGAGGGGTCGTGAGGTTCTGGGGGTGTGCGGCTCGCGGGGCGGAACAGCCCGCGGTCACTCCGGCGGCGAGGGTTCCTGCGGTGAGCGCGAGTCCCGTGAGCAGGGCAGCGCGCCGGGGCGGGGCGGAGGCTGCGGGGTCTTCGGCGGGCGTGGTCACCGGACCATTTAAGGGTGAATCGGCCGAAAAACCGGCGATTGGTCCCACTGGGTGGTGGTGCGGGTCGCTTCACGACTACCGGATACGGGGCCTCGGGCTTCCGGATACGGGCGCCCGGTCTCCCGGTTATGGGCGCCTCAGGCTTGCGGACACGGGGCCGCGGACTCCCGGATGCGGGCACCTCAGGCTCCCGGGCACGTGGCCGCGGGCTCCCGGGCACGTGGCCGCGGGCTCCCGGACATGCGGCCGCAAGACTTGCCGGATACGGGCGCCTCAGGCTTCCGAACACGTGGCCGCGGACTGCCGGATACGGGGCCTCGCCGGGGGCCGCGGGACCCGGAAGCGGAGCGGGAACCCCTGTTTTGGATCACTCGGTCCGGTCTGCGATAGTCGGCGGTGCGACGTCCACCCATTGACCCGGGCCACGGTTGTCGCCGGTGGCGCGGTTCACACCCCAATTCGTTCCGCGTCGTCCCGCAAGCCCCGGCTGCCACGCGGCCGGGGCTCATGCGTGCCCGGCGGGAGGGGCAGACGGCCTCAGCGGGGTGGTGGGCTCAGCGGGCCGGCAGATCAACGGGCCGACGACCTCGGCGGGCTGACAGGTCAACGGCAGGCGGCCCCGGCGGGCCGGCAAGTCAGCGGCAGACGCCCTCGGTGGGCCGGCAGGTCAGCGGTCGGCGACGCGCATCTCGAACCAGGTGGTCTTGCCGCGGGGCAGCAGGTCGACACCCCAGCGGTCGGAGAGCTTGTCGACGAGGAAGAGGCCCCGGCCGCTCAGGTCCATCTCCTGGACCGGCATGAGACAGGGCAGGCCGCGGGAGGGGTCACGGACCTCGATGCGGATCCAGCCGCGGCGACGGCGCATACGGAGTCCGAAAACGCGGGCGCCGGTGTGCCGTACGGCATTGCCCACGAGTTCGGAGGCGAGTAAGACCGCGTCCTCGGTCATCTTCGGGGACAGACCCCAGTGCCGCAGAACCACGACCTGGGTGAGTCGGCGCGCGGTGGCGGCGGACTCCGGACGGGACGGCAACAGCACCTCTCCCTCGGTGGGATTGCCGAACAACTCCAGTGCCTTGAGCGCTCGTTCGTCCTCGACCGCAGGCGTCCAGCGCGCCGCGGTCGCACTTCCGTGCCGCCGCGGCTGTTCCATACCCTCCAGCCCCGCCATGCCCCCATCATGGCCGCCCAGAACCCCCTTCGGGGCCGTTCCGAAGGAATAGGCCCCCCGGAACGCGACATTCCACCCCATCCGATCGGCATATGCCAGAGGCACTTCAGAGGCGGCAGGGGCCCGTCCGACCTGCTGGAACGGGGCCCGTCGGGGCAATCGCCACCGCGTTGCCGCAAGACGTACTTAAGGTTGTCTTAAGCCTGGCATAAAGCGCCCCATCGAGCGACACCGTCGTGACACCCCGTCAACCGCGAGTGGACCGGCGGGAGAAGCGGGGCGGAACCGGCCGTGCCGGCCCGGGATGCGGGCATCGCGCCCCGGGCCGGCACGGCGGGCGGCTCAGAGGAACTTCGCCTTGCCGGGGCCCTCCTCCACGAAGCTGCGCATGCCCCGCTCGCGGTCCTCCGTCGCGAACAGACCGGCGAACCAGTTCCGCTCGATGGCCAGTCCGGTCTCGATGTCCGTCTCCAGGCCCGCGTCGATCGACTCCTTCGCGGCCCGCAGGGCGATGGCCGGGCCCTGCGCGAGCCGGGCGGCCCAGGCGTGCGCCTCGGTGTAGACGTCGGCGGCGGGGACGATCCGGTCGACCAGGCCGAGCGCGAGGGCCTCGTCGGCCTTGACCATGCGGCCGGTGAAGATGAGGTCCTTGGCCTTGGAGGGGCCGATCAGCCGGGAGAGCCGCTGGGTGCCGCCGGCCCCCGGGATCAGCCCGAGCAGGATCTCCGGCTGACCCAGCTTCGCGTTGTCCCCGGCGATCCGGTAGTCGGCGCACAGGGCCAGTTCACAGCCGCCGCCGAGCGCGTATCCGGTGACGGCGGCGACGACGGGCTTGGGGATGCGGGCGACGGCGGTGAAGGAGTCCTGGAGGGCCCGGGAGCGCACGACCATCGCGGCGTGGTCCATCGCCTGCATCTCCTTGATGTCCGCGCCCGCCGCGAACACCTTCTCCCCGCCGTACAGCACCACGGCGCGGACGTCCGGCCGGGCCGTGGCCTCCTCGGCCAGTTCCTTGAGGCGGTCCTGCGTCGCCACGTCCAGGGCGTTCATGGGAGGGCGGTCCAGGCGGATGGTCCCCACGCCTTCGGCCACTTCGAGATGCACAGTCATGGAAGCAGGTTAGTGGTCGTTAACGGCAGCGGGCCGGGTGTGCTGAGTCACAGCACACCCGGCCCGGCGGAGAGCGGTCACCCGAACCGGGCGGGCGCGATGGCCCGTTCCGGTCCGCGGCGGCTACTTGATCCAGTCCGACCAGGACATGTTCCAGCCGTTGAGGCCGTTGTCCGGGGCGACGGTCTTGTCGTGGGAGTGCTTCACGACCACCACGTCGCCGATCATCGAGTTGTCGAAGAACCAGGCGGACGGCACCTTGCTGTCGTAGCCGCCGCGCACATCGCGCAGACCGACGCAGCCGTGGCTGGCGTTGTAGTTGCCGAAGGCGCCGCCACCCCAGTAGTTGCCGTGGATGAAGGTTCCCGAGTTGGTCAGGCGCTGGGCGTGCGGCACGTCCTTGATGTCGTACTCGCCGCCGTAGCCGACCGTCTCGCCGTTCATGCGGGTCACCTTGAGGCGCTCGCTGATGACCATCTGGCCGTTCCAGGTCTCGTAGCCCGGCTTGCCCGTCGTGATCAGGAGGGTCCGCAGGACCTTGCCGTCGCGCTTGACGACCATCTTGTGCGTCTTGGCGTCGACGGTGCTGACCTGGCTGCGGCCGATCGTGAACTTCACGGTCCTGGCCTGCTTGCCGTAGACACCCGGGCGGCCCTCGACACCGTCGAGGTTCATCGTGACGGTGACCTTGGTGCCGGCCTGCCAGTAGTTCTCGGGGCGGAAGTCGAGGCGGTCGTTGCCGAACCAGTGGCCCTCGACGTCGACGGCCGGCTCCGTCGTGAAGGTGATGGCCTTCCTGACCTCGTCGGGGTGCGTGATGCCCCGGGTGAAGTGGATCGAGAAGGGCATCCCGACGCCCACCTTGGAACCCTCCTCCGGCGTGTAGATGCCGACGAACGTGTTCTTCGGGGTCAGCGTCGTGAACGCGGCCTCCTCGGCCGCCTCACGGCCGGCGGAGTCCTTGGCGACCGCGTGGACCTTGTACTTGGTGGCCGCGGCGAGGTGGGTCGAGGGCGTCCAGGTGGCGCCCCCGTCCGTGATGGCGCCCTTGACAGCGTTGCCCTTGGTGTCCTCGACCGCCACCTCGGTCAGCTTGCCCTTGGCCGCGGTCACCTTGAGGGCGCCGCTGGTCTTCACATCGGCGGCGCCGTCCTTCGGGGCGATGGTCACCACGGCCTGCGAGGCCTTGGTGTCCGTGGTGCTGCTGGAGCCCTTGCCCTTGCCGTCCCCCGAGCCGGACCCCTGGTCCGAACTCCCGCCCCCGCCGCAGGCGGTCACGGCGAGCAGCAGAACTCCCAGCAGTGCCAGGATTCCTTTGCTCCCACGTGTCCGCGCGCCAACCGACGCCCCCGATATCGGTCGCCCGTTCAAAATTGTCTCTCCCCTCGCACGGCCTGATCAGGCCCGCACTCCAGCGCGTCCCACGCGCGTATCGCGCTAATTAATCACACGACCAGGAGCGATGGATCCCCGGGAAGGTCACCGTTCAGTCCCAACTTCGGCCGTACGGGGCGCGACTGGAGCCCGTTGTGCACATACCCGTATATCGGGCTACTTCACCGCTCCACCCGATTTCCAGTCCTTCCAGCCCATGTTCCAGCCGCCGAGTCCGTTGTCGGGGGCGACCGTCCTGTCCTTGCTGTGGACGACCTCGATGACGTCCCCGACGAGGCTGCGGTCGAAGAACCAGCCCGCCGGAGTGTCGGAACCGCCGCCCTTCACGTCCCGCAGACCCACGCAGCCGTGGCTCACGTTGGTGTTGCCGAAGGCGTCCGGCGCCCAGTAGTTGCCGTGCAGGAAGGTCCCGGAGTCGGTCAGACGCATCGCGTGCGGAACGTCGGGGATGTCGTACTCGCCGCCGAAGCCGACGGTCCGGCTGTTCATCCGGGTCACTTCGAGCATCTCGGTGACGACCATCTTCCCGTTGTACGTCGTCGTCTTCGGTGCCCCGGCCGTGATCGGCACCGTGGCGAGGAGGTGGCCGTCGCGGCGCACCTCCATGGTGTGGGCGCGGGCGTCGACGAGGGACGTCTGGTCGCGGCCGACGGTGAACGAGAAGGTCCTGGACTGGAGTCCGTAGACCCCTGGTGCCCCTTCGACGTCGCGCAGCCGCAGCGCCACGGTGACCTTCGTGCCCGGCTTCCAGTACCGCTCGGGACGGAAGTCGACGCGGCCGCCGCCGAACCAGTGGGCGCGGATCTCGACCGCCGGGCGGGCCTCGACGTGGATGGCGCGCTCGACGGCGGCCCGATTCCTGATCTCCCGGTTGAATTCGAGGGAGACGATCATTCCGGTGCCCACGACGGAGCGGTCCTCCGGAGTGACGTATCCGATGAACCGCTCGTCGGGGACGGCCGTCGTGAACGTGGTGTGGCGTGCCGAGCGGTGTCCGCCGCCGTCCAGGGCCACCGCGTCCACGGTGTACTTGGCGGCCAGGGCGAGCCGGGCTCCGTCCGGTTTCCAGGACAGGCCGTCCTCGCTGATCCGCCCCGGTACCGGTGACTCCTCGGCGTCCTGGGACCTGACGACCTTCACGGACTCCAGGCGCCCGCCGGGCACCCGTACCAGCAGCGCCTCCTCAGGGCGTACGCCCTTGCTGTTGTCGTCGGGCGAGACGTGGATGGCGTCCTCGGGCGAGCGTGGTTTGCCGAATGCCTCCCCGATCCCGTCCGAGATCCCGCCGGAGGTGCAGCCGGAGGCTCCGGCCAGCAGACCGGCCCAGGTCAGTACGGCGGCCAGCGCGGCCCCTGCGCGCCGCGCGCGCGTCTGTACGTGCTTCACAAGGGACCCAACGACGCCGCCCCTCCCGGGAAACGTGAGTGCGAGCCACGCTCTGGGCAGAACAGTGGGGAGGACGACGCGCCAAGGAGCCGCGGCCGGGACGCCGTGCACCCTTTTCCGTGCCGTTCCACGAGCCGTGGGAGGCTGACCGGTGTCGAGCGCACCCGAGCAGGAGGCGGTCCACGAGGGACGCGCCGCGGGCGGCGGGCTGCCCGCGCAGACCGTCACGGACCCGGCGGGGCCACCCGCCGCCGCACCCGCCGTCGCGGACGCGGCGGTGGAGCCGGCCGCACCCGCGCTGAACGGCTCACGGCATCAGGCGGCGCCTCCCGTCGCCGCCTGGCCGGGTGCCCCGACACCGCTCGGAGCGCGCTTCAGGGTGGGCCCCGACGGCACCACGGGCACCAACTTCGCGCTGTGGGCGGGCGGTGCGGAGGCCGTCGACCTGTGCCTCTTCGACGAGGAGGGCGCCGAGACACGCGTCCCGCTCACCGAACTCACCCACGAGATCTGGCACGGCTTCGTCCCCGGAGTGTTCCCCGGACGCCGCTACGGCTTCCGGGTGCACGGCCGCTGGGATCCGTGGACCGGCGCCCGCTGGAACCCGGCGAAGCTGCTCCTCGACCCGTACGCCCGCGCCGTGGACGGCGACTTCAGCCTGCCTCCCGAGGTGTACGGGCACGTCCGCGACTGGCCCCAGCAGCAGGTCGCCGACACCGTGCGCGACGACCGCGACTCGGCGCCCCTGGTCCCCAAGGGCGTCGTCGTGCAGGACGACGACGACTGGTCGGACGACCACCGCCCGAAGACCCCCTGGGCGGACTCGGTCATCTACGAACTGCACGTCCGAGGATTCACCCGTCTGCACCCGGGGATTCCCGAGGAACTGCGCGGCACCTACGCGGGACTGGCGCACCCCGCCGCGATCGAGCACCTGGTGAACCTCGGGGTGACGGCGGTGGAGCTGCTGCCGGTGCACCAGTTCGCGCACGAGGACCACCTGCTGCGCCGGGGCCTGAAGAACTACTGGGGCTACAACTCGATCGGCTACTTCGCCCCGCACGCCGGCTACGCCGCCTCCGGCACGACCGGCCAGCAGGTCGGCGAGTTCAAGCGGATGGTGCGCGCGCTGCACGCGGCGGGCATCGAGGTCATCCTCGACGTGGTCTACAACCACACCGCGGAGGCGGGCGAGCTCGGCCCGATGCTGTCGCTGCGCGGCATCGACAACCGGGGGTACTACCGGCTCCAGTCGGACGCCCGCCGCTACGCCGACTACACGGGGTGCGGCAACACCCTGCACGTCGTGCAGCCGCAGGTGCTGCGGCTCATCACGGACTCGCTGCGCTACTGGGTCACCGAGATGGGCGTCGACGGCTTCCGCTTCGACCTGGCGGCGGCCCTGGCCCGGTCCATGCACGACGTCGACATGCTGTCCCCGTTCCTCGCCGTCATCGCCCAGGATCCGGTGCTGCGCCGGGTCAAGCTGATCGCCGAACCGTGGGACGTGGGCTCCGGCGGCTACCAGGTCGGCGCCTTCCCGCCCCTGTGGACGGAGTGGAACGACCGCTACCGCAACGCCGTCCGGGACTTCTGGCGCGGGGCGCTGCCCGACGTACGGGACCTGGGCTACCGGCTGTCCGGGTCGAGCGACCTGTACGCCTGGGGCGGCCGGCGGCCCTACGCCTCCGTCAACTTCGTGACCGCGCACGACGGCTTCACCCTGCGTGACCTGGTGTCGTACGAGCGCAAGCACAACGAGGCGAACGGCGAGGGCAACCGGGACGGCACCGACGACAACCGGGCCTGGAACGGCGGGAGGGAGGGCGAGAGCGAGGACGAGGGGCTGCGGGCGCTGCGGCGGCGCCAGCTGAGGAACCTGCTGACGACGCTGCTGCTGTCGACGGGCGTGCCGATGCTGGTCGCAGGGGACGAGTTCGGGCGCACCCAGCGGGGCAACAACAACGCTTACTGCCAGGACAACGAGATCAGCTGGGTCGACTGGTCGCAGCTGGAGGACCCGGGCTGGCGGTCCCTGTTCGAGCTGACGTCCCGTCTGATCGCCCTGCGGCACGCGCATCCGGTGCTGCGCCGCCGGGCGTTCTTCTCCGGGCGGGCCCATTCGGCGGACGGGCTGCGGGACCTGGCCTGGTTCACCTCGCGGGGCACGGAGATGACGGAACGGGACTGGTACGCGCCCGCCGCGATCCTCGGCATGTATCTGTCGGGGCGTGACATCCCCGGCCGGGACGCGCGGGGCGCCCCCGTCGTCGACGACAGCTTCCTCGCCGTGCTGCACGCCGGGGACCGGCCGGCCTCCTTCGAGCTGCCGGGGGCGCCCTGGGCCGCCGGTTACGAGGTGGTCGTGGACACCTCGCGCGAGGACCAGGCCGAGACACCCGCGCTCACGCACCGGGCGGGCACGGCGATCACGGTGCCGTCGCGGTCCGTGCTGCTGCTGAGGGTGCGCTGAGAGCGCGGACTCGGCGGCCGGAGCGTGTCCGGGTCAGCCGAGGATGCCTCGCTCGTACGCCGTCGCCACCGCCGCCGCGCGGTCCTTGACCCCCAACTTGCCGTACACGTGCGTGAGATGGGTCTTCACGGTCGCCTCACTGATGAACAGTTCGCGGGCGATCTCGCGGTTGGAGGTGCCCCTGGCCACCAGGACCAGCACCTCGCGTTCGCGGGCCGAGAGGGACTCGGCGGAGGCGGGCGCGCGCACGGCCGAGACCAGCCGGGAGGCGACGGCCGGGGACAGGACGGTCCGGCCCTGGGCCGCGGCCCTGACCGCCGTGAACAGGTCGTCGCGGGGCGCGTCCTTGAGCAGATAGCCGGTGGCACCCGCCTCGATCGCGGGCAGGGTGTCGGAGTCGGTGTCGTACGTGGTGAGGACGAGGACCCGGGCGCGGGCGCGGCGCCGGGTCAGTTCGGCGATGGCGTCCACTCCCCCGCCGCCCGGCATGCGCAGGTCCATCAGGATCACGTCCGGGTCCAGGACGGCGGCCCGCTCGACCGCCTCGGTCCCGTTCACCGCCTCGCCGACGACCGAGAAGCCGGGCGCGGACTCGAACATGCCGCGCAGGCCGTCGCGTACGACGGGATGATCGTCGACGATCAGCAGCGAGATACAGGCGTCATCGGTCATGGCGTACCAACGGTACGCGAGCCGAGAGCGCCGTGCCGTGGCCGGGTTCGGACTCCACGGCGAGGTGGCCGGCGATGCGTTCGGCGCGGGCGCGCATGCCGTCGAGGCCGAATCCGCCGGAGCCGGTACGGGCGGGGACGGCGATCGGGTCGAAGCCGCGGCCGTCGTCGCGGACGTCGAGGGTGATCTCCTCGCCCATGAAGCTCAGCGTCACCCCGACCCGGGTGGCCGCCGCGTGCCGCGCGGTGTTGGACAGGGCTTCCTGGGCGATGCGCAGGAGGGTGGCCGCGACCTCGTCGTGGAGCTGCTCGCTGGCGCCGGTGACGGTGAACTCGGCGCGTATGCCAATGCGTTCGCCCCACTCGGCGACCGTCTTCTTCAGCGCCTCCGGCAGACCGTCGTCCGCCAGCGCCACCGGGGCCAGGTTGTGCACCGAGCGGCGGGCCTCGCCGAGGCTGTGACGGGCGAGCCCCGAGGCACGTTCGAGGTGGACGCGGGCGACGGCGAGGTCGGGGGCGTTCGCCACCACCTGGAGCTGGGCGATGACGCCGGTCAGGCCCTGGGCGATGGTGTCGTGGATCTCGGCGGCCAGCCGGCGGCGCTCCTCGGCCACCCCGGCCTCCCGCGCCTGGACGAGGAGTTGGGCGTGCAGGGCGACGTTCTCGTCGAGGGCCTGCTGAAGCGCGGTGTTGGTGCGTTCGAGTTCCGAGATGGTCTCGGCACGTTCGCCGGAGCGTCGTTCCTCCTGCTCGGTGAGGTGGGCGACGACCGTCTGGAGACCGGAGTTGGCGGCCACCAGCGCGCCGAACGCGGCCCACTGGGCGGCGCTCCGCGGCGGCAGCCCGCCGCACTGCGCGCCCGCCACAGTGATCGCGCTCGCGAAGAGCCCGAGTCTGCGCCACATGCCCGGGATCAGTTCGTCGGCGTCCATGTATCCGGCGGAGGCGTAGAACGCGAAGAAGCCGCTGCTCAGGGTGAGCGTGAAGGCGATCGCCCAGCGGATGACGTAGTACGCCGTCCCGGCCCGGGAGGGGACCCTGCCGCGGGCGGGGCGGCGGGAGCGGGTGCCGTGCCACCACAGCTGGAGCACGATCGCGGCCACGACCAGACCCGTGTCCGTCTCCCACTCGACGGCGCCGTCCACCTGGCCGGCGCTGACGAGTGCCAGGACGACGCTGATGCCGAGCAGACCGTACGGCCCCCAGGTGTGCAGTTGCTCCAGGCGTCGCTCGATCTGCCCGTCCCCCGCGCTCATGTCACCAGTCTGCACCGGCCCGCCCCTACTCCCACCGGAACCAGCGGGCGGCGCCCGCCGTCAGCAGCACGGTCCAGGCCACCATCACTCCCAGGTGCGTCCAGCCCGGCCAGTTCCCCGCCGCCGCCCGGTTCAGGGCCTGCGCCGCGGCGCCGAACGGTGTGCAGCCGACGATCCGGGCGAGGGTGTGCGGCATGGACTGCACCGGGAGCCACACGCCCGCGCAGAACATCATCGGGAAGAACACGGCCGATCCGATCGCCCCGGCGATCTTCGTCGTCCGGGACAGCGCGGAGACCACCGCGCCCAGGGCGAGCGCGGCCAGGACCGCGAGGAGCAGGGCGAGAAGATAGCCGTACGGCTGCCGGGGAAGGCGTACGGCGAAGGCGAGACGGCCTACGACGAGCACGCACAGGGCGGAGAGCAGGGCCGCGGCGCCGTGGACCAGCATCTGCGCGGACAGCAGGGCGGACGGCCGTACCGGCGTGGTGGACATCCGGCGCAGGATGCCGCGTTCGCGGTAACCGGTGAGGTTCTGCGGCATCGACTGCAAGCCGCCGACGATCAGGCCGAGCAGCACGGCGATCGGGACGTAGGCGTCGATCGTGCGCAGGCCGCCCAGTTCGGGGCGGTGGTGGCGGAGGGCCGGCACGGAGCCCAGGATCACCAGAAGCAGGGTCGGGAAGACCAGGACCCAGAAGAGAGCGCCCGGTTCACGCCGGAAGAGCCGCAACTCGGCACGCAGGACTACGGTGTTCATGCGGTGACCTCCGTAAGGTCCAGGAACGCGTCGTCCAGGGTGGCCTCGGTGACGCGGAGTTGGTGGGCGGTGACGCGGTGCCGGGCGAGCAGGGTGATGACCGCGTTCACGGTCTCGTCGGTGCCGGACAGGGTGACGCGGCCGTCCTTGTGCTCGACGGACGCGAGCGCGGGGAGCGCCGCCAGGTCACGCTCGTCCAGCGGCGTGGACGGGGTGAAGCTGATGACGGTGGAACCGGCGGAGCGGCGGATCAGACCGGCCGGGGTGTCCAGGGCGGCCACGCGCCCCTTGTCGATGACCGCGATCCGGTCGCACAGCCGCTGCGCCTCCTCCATGAAGTGTGTGACCAGCAGGACGGTGACGCCCTGGGCGCGGACGTCCTCGATGAGCTCCCAGGTGTCGCGGCGGGCCCGCGGGTCGAGCCCGGTGGTCAGCTCGTCGAGCACGACCACGCGCGGGCCGCCGATGAGCGCGAGCGCGATGAACAGCCGCTGCTTCTGGCCGCCGGACAGCTTGCCGAAGCCGGTACCGAGCCGGCCGGCCAGACCTAGGCGTTCGGCCAGCGGGCGCCAGTCGGCGGGGTTCGGGTAGAACGCGGAGTACAGCTCCAGTGCCTCGCGCACGGTGAGCTTCGGCTGGAGCTCGCTCTCCTGGAGCTGGGCGCCGAGTACACGGCTGGTGGCCTCGTGGTCCGCGAAGGGGTCGAGGCCGGCGACCCGGACGCGTCCGGCGTCGGGGACCCGCAGCCCCTCGACGCATTCCACGGTGGTGGTCTTGCCGGCGCCGTTCGGGCCGAGGATGCCGAAGATCTCGCCCTCCTCGACGGTAAAGGAGACATCGTCGACGACGGCCCGGCCGCTGTAGGACTTGCGCAGTCCGCTCACTTCGATGACTGACATGCTCCGAGAGTCCCAGCGGGGCCCCCGCCGTCACATCGGCCATCGCGCTCGGAACGGCATCAGCCGATCGGTTGATGCGGCGGTACGACCCGCAGGACGTCCGGCGCCCAGGGGGTGGCCCCGGGCCCGCCCCGTCCCCTTCGAACGGTTCAGGTGCGCCGAAAACTCGGTGGGCACTGTCAGTGGTGAAACGTAGGCTCGCTGATGATGACCACACCCGATACAGCCGCCCCGGAGCACCCCGCCCGTTCGACCGTACGCAGCCTGCTGCGCCTGTGGCCGTATGTACGCCCGGTGCGGGCGCGGCTGTTCGGCGCGGCGGCTGTCGCGGTGGTCGCGTCCTGTCTCTCGCTCGTGTTCCCGCTGATCCTGAAGTGGATGGTGGACGGTCCGGTCGCCGGGCACGACCCGGCGGGTGTATGGCTCGGGGCGCTGTATCTGCTGCTGCTCGGCATCGCCGAGGCCGGTCTGTTCGGGCTGCGCCGATGGCTGGTGGCCCGCCCGCTGGCCGGGGTCGAGGCGGGCATGCGGGCCGATCTGTACCGCCATCTGCAACGCCTGCCGGTCGCCTTCCACGACCGCTGGGCGTCGGGCCAGCTGCTGTCCCGGGCGACCACCGATCTGATGCTGGTCCGCATGTTCCTGGCGTTCCCGCTGACCTTCCTGCTGGTGAACGGCGTGACGATCCTCGCGGGCATCGCCATCATGCTGGCCCAGCAGTGGACCCTCGGGCTGGTGATCCTCGCCCCCGCCGTCCCCATCATGATCGTCTGCTGGCTCTTCGA
The DNA here is from genome assembly GCF_040607495.1 of Streptomyces sp. NPDC005281. NCBI lineage: Bacteria > Bacillati > Actinomycetota > Actinomycetes > Kitasatosporales > Streptomycetaceae > Streptomyces > Streptomyces sp. NPDC005281. The sequence goes on from NZ_JBEXGX010000023.1 coordinate 130,117, forward strand.
GCGGCGCTATTCGGAGGTGGCGCGGCGGGCACAGGACCAGGTCGGCGACCTGACGACGGTGGTCGAGGAGAGTGTGCTCGGCATCCGGATCATCAAGGGGTTCGGGCGCCACCGCAGTCAGGCGCGCGCGTTCCGCGAGCTGTCCAGGACCCTGCGCGGCACGGAGCTGGTCAAGGCCCGGCTGCTGGCCTCCATCTGGGGTGTCATCGTCACGCTGCCCGAGTTCGCGATCGGCGCCGCCCTCGTCCTCGGCACGGTCCAGGTCGCCGACGGGCGTCTGTCCGCCGGCACGCTGGTCGCCTTCCTGTCGACCGCGCTCGCGCTGCGCTGGCCCGTCGACTCGATCGGCTTCCTCCTCGCGATGAGCCAGGAGGCGGGGACGGCCACGGAGCGGTACTTCGAAGTCATGCACGCGACGGCGGAGTCGGACGGCGCGGTCAAGTCGGGCGACACGGTCACATCGGACGATCCGGTCGCGTCGGGCGACACGGGTACGCCGGCCGCAGACCCCTCGGTCGCGCGCCCCGCAGACCCCGCAGACCCCGCGGGCACACCGGCCGCCGAGGCCGCGATCGAACCGGGCGACGGTGAGGGCGGACTGCGTTTCCACGGTGTCGCGTTCCGCTATCCCGACGCCCCGGCCGACTCGCCGCCCGTGCTGGCCCGCATCGACCTGCACGTCAGACCCGGCGAGAGCATGGCGCTCGTCGGCGCCACCGGCACCGGCAAGACGACCCTCACCGCGCTCGTCCCCCGGCTGCACGAGGTGACGTCCGGCCGGATCACCCTGGACGGCCGGGACATCACCGACATGCCACGCGAGGAACTGCGCGAGCTCGTCGCCGTCGCCTTCGAGGAACCCACCCTCTTCTCGGCCACCGTCGGCGAGAACGTCCTGATGGGCGGCCCCGAAACCGCCGGACGCGTGGAGCTGGACCGCGCCCTCGCCGTCGCACAGGCCGACTTCGCGCACGCGCTGCCCCAGGGCACCCGGACGCAGGTCGGCGAACAGGGCCACAGCCTCTCCGGCGGACAGCGGCAGCGGCTCGCGCTGGCCCGCGCGGTGGTCGGCCGCCCGCGCTTCCTGGTGCTCGACGACCCGCTGTCGGCACTGGACGTCCACACCGAGGCGGCGGTCGAGGCCGCGCTGCGCCGGGTGCTCGCGGAGACGACCGCGCTGATCGTGGCGCACCGCCCGTCCACCGTTCTGCTGGCCGACCGGGTGGCCCTGATCTCGGACGGCCGGGTCGCGGCGGTCGGCACCCACCACGAACTGCTGCGCACCCACGCCGAATACGCCCACCTGATGTCGGGTGCAGAGGAGGACGGCCGATGACCGCGGCACCCACGACCACCGCGCCGGACAAGGAACCGAACGAGGAACCGGACACCGGAACAGGCAGAGGAACGCACTCCGGAACGCACTCCGGAACCGGCGGAGGCACACGCGGAGGAACGGGCGGAGGTCCCGGCGAGGGAACGGACACCGGCGCCGGCAAGACGACGGGCAGCGGTCCCGGCCAGGGAACGGGCAGCGGTCCCGGCGGCGGGCCGGACGCAGGCCAGGACGAAGGCACCGGCACCGGCCCGGACGACGGGCCGGGTGGTCCACGGCGGAAGGGACGGGCGGTCCCGGAACCCGAGGCGTACCAGGACCCCTTCGACCACGACACCCTGCCCGCTCCCCCGGGCGCGACCGCGACGCTCCTGCGCTCGCTGCTCGCCCCGCTCAGGGCCCGGGTGGCCCTGACCACCGTTCTGCTGCTGCTCCAGCAGGCCGCCGTACAGGCGGGCCCGCTGCTGGTGGCGTACGCCATCGACCGTGCCGTACCGGCGTTCCGGCAGGACGACCACGGGCCGCTGATCGTCGTCGGCGTCGTCTACCTGCTGTGCGCGGCGGTCTCCGGCGTCCTCCAGTACGCCTTCATCATCGCCTCGGCCCGGGTCAACCAGGACGTGCTGCTCGATCTGCGCGGCCGGATCTTCCGGCACGCCCAGGCGCTCAGCGTCGACTTCCACGAGCGCTACACCTCGGGCCGGCTGATCTCCCGCTCCACGACGGACGTCGAGTCGCTGCGCGAACTGCTCAGCGAGGGGCTCCAGGAACTCGTCACCGTCATCCTGTCCTTCGTCTACATCTCGGCGATGCTGCTCTGGCTCGACGCCGGCCTCGGCGCGGTCGCGGTGGTCTCCTTCGTGCCGCTGTATCTGCTCATCCGCCGCTACCAGCGCCGTGCCGGCAAGATCTTCGCCGTACGGTCGACGACGATCGCCGCGGTGATCGTGAAGTTCGCGGAGACGATGAACGGCATCCGGCCGGTGCGCGCGTTCCGCCGGGAGGCCGCCAACGAGGCCGAGTTCGGGGTACTCAACGGACGGCACGAGAGGACGAACGGCGACGCCCTGCTGGAGATGGCCCGCTATGTCGTGGGCTCCCGCCTCGTCGCCAACACGGCGGTCGCGGGCATCGTGCTGTGGGGCGCCTACCGGGTGGCGTCGGGTTCGCTGGCGCTCGGAGTGCTCGCCGCGGCGGTCCTCTACCTGCGCAGGCTCTACGACCCCATCGACCGCCTCGGCATGTTCCTGAACTCCTACCAGTCCGCGGCGGCCTCGCTCGAGAAGATCGCCGGGCTGCTGGCCCAGACACCGACCGTGCCGGAGCCCTCGGTGCCCCGGCAGCTGCCCGCCCTGGCCTCCGAACACCCCGGCCGCGAGGTCGTGTTCGACGGGGTCCGCTTCGCGTACCGCACCGGCGGTGAGGTCCTGCCCTCCTTCTCGCTGACGCTGACCGCCGGACAGACGGTGGCCGTGGTCGGCTCGACCGGCGCCGGCAAGTCGACCCTGGCCAAGCTGCTGGCCCGGTTCTACGACCCCTCCGAGGGACGGGTCCTGCTCGACGGCGTCGATCTGCGCGAGCTGCCGGTGCCCGAACTGCGGCGCGGGGTCGTGATGGTGACCCAGGAGGCGTTCCTGTTCTCCGGCACGGTCGCCGAGAACATCGCGATCGGCCGCCCCGAGGCGTCCCGCGAGGAGATCGAGCGGGCGGCGAAGGCGATCGGCGCGCACGATTTCATCAGCGCCCTGCCCGACGGCTACGACACGGACGTACGCAAGCGCGGCGGCCGCATCTCCGCGGGCCAGCGTCAGCTCGTCGCCTTCGCGCGGGCCCTGCTCGCCGACCCGGCCGTCCTGATCCTCGACGAGGCGACCAGCTCCCTGGACATCCCGGGCGAGCGGGCGGTGCAGCGCGCCATGTCGACGGTGCTGCGGGGGCGTACGGCGGTGGTCATCGCGCACCGGCTGTCGACGGTGGCGATCGCCGACCGGGTGCTGGTGATGGAGCACGGGCGGGTCGTCGAGGACGGCACACCCGACGAACTCGTCGCGGGTACCGGCCGGTTCGCGGATCTGCACAAGGCATGGCGCGACAGCCTCGTCTGACAGCGGACGGGTGCGGGGGCCTCGGGCCGGACGGAGGAGCGGGCGAAGTGGCGGAAGAAGACCGATGATCGACACGTACGCGGATCCGGGAACCCCGGACCGCCGGGGCGGCTGGCGGTTCCTGTGGTGGCTGGTCACCCGGCAGGCGCACCGGTCGGTCACCGGGGCGGTGATCTCCACCGTGTGGATGGGACTGACGGCACTGACGCCGTATCTGCTGTCCCGGGCGATCGACGACGGGCTGGAGCCGGGCGACGGAGCGGCGCTGGCAGGCTGGACGGCCGCCGTGCTCGCCATCGGGGCGTTCAACGCCGGTCTGGGAGTCGCACGGCACCGCACGATGACCAAGGTCCGGATGGACGCCAACTTCCGTACGGTCAAACTCGTGGTCGAGCACGCGGCCCGGCTCGGCGCGGCGCTCTCGCGGCAGATCGGCACGGGTGAGATCGTCACGGTCGGTGTCCGGGACGTGGACACGATCAGCATGTCGCTGACGGTCGTCGGGCCCGGTCTGGCCGCGATCGTCACCTACGGCGTGGTGGCCGCGCTGCTGCTGCCGGTCTCGGTACAGCTCACCGTGGTGATCCTGCTCGGGGTGCCGCTGACGGCCGGGCTCGTCGGGCCGCTCACGGTCCGGCTCCAGGGGACCGAGACGGGGTATCGCGAACGGCAGTCGGTCCTGACCTCGCGCATCGGAGACCTCGCGGGCGGTCTGCGTGTCCTGAACGGTCTCGGCGGCAAGGGGCTGTTCGCGGAGGGGTTCCGCCGCGACTCGCGGAAGCTGCGCGAACAGGGCTACCGGGTCGGCGCGGTGACCAGCTGGATCCAGGCGCTGGGCATGGGGCTGCCCTCCGTCCTGCTGGCCGCGGTGACCTGGCTCGCGGCCCGGCTGGCCGCCCAGGGAGAGATCACCATCGGCCAGCTGGTGTCCGTGTACGGCTATGTCGCGGTGCTCGTCCTGCCGGTGTACTTCTTCATCGACTGCGCCTACGAACTCTCCCGGGCCGTGGTCGCCGCGCGGCGCGTCGTACGGTTCCTGTCCCTGGAGCCCGCGGCCTCCGCCCCGGACGCGCGGGACGCCCCGGACTCCCCGGCCGTGCTGCACGATCCGGAGTCCGGGGTCCGGGTGGTCCCGGGGAGGCTGACCGTGCTGGCCGGGGCCCGCCCCGAACAGTCCGCGGCCGTGGCCGACCGGCTCGGGAGGTACTCCTCGTCGGACGTGACCTGGGGCGGCGTACGGCTCGACGAGGTCGCCCTGCCCCAGGTGCGCGAGCGCATCCTGGTCGCCGACAACGAGGCCGACCTGTTCACCGGCACCCTGCGCGAGGCGGTCCGGGCGCGCCGCGAACCCGACGAGGAGGCCATCGGCCGGGCCGTGCGCGCGGCCGCCGCCGACGACATCGTCCTCGGGCTGCCGGGCGGCCTCGACACCCCCCTCGACGCCCAGGGCCGGAACCTGTCCGGCGGACAGCGGCAGCGGGTCCGGCTCGTGCGCGCGCTCCTCGCGGACCCCGAGGTGCTGCTCGCCCTCGAACCGACCTCGGCGCTCGACGCCCACACCGAGGCGACGGTCGCGGCCCGGCTGCGCGTCGCCCGCACGGGCCGTACGACCGTCGTCACCAGCACGTCGCCGCTCGTGCTGGACCACGCGGACAGCGTCTGCTTCCTCGTCGACGGCAAGGCCGCGGCCACCGGCACCCATCGCGAACTCCTGCGGACGGAACCGGGATACCGGTCGCTGGTGGCCCGCGACACGGAGCCGGACGAGGACGCCGGGGCGGGTGACGGCGGGACGGGTGACGGCGTGGAGGCGGGTCCCGTGGCGGGCGTGGACGAGGAGGTCGTGCTGTGACGGTCCAACTGCCGGTGGCGGGGCGCGCCGAGGTGCGACGGGCGGCCGGGCGGCTGATCCGGGCGGACGGGCGGGTGTTCGCCGCCGTGCTCGCCCTGAACGCGCTGGCCGCCGCGGCCGGCCTGGTCGGCCCCTGGCTGCTCGGGAGGATGATCGACGACGTGCGCGACGGCGCCGGTGTCGAGGCGGTGGACGGGCCGGCGCTCGTCATCCTCGTGGCCGCTCTGGTCCAGCTCCTGCTGTCGCGCTGGGCCGGTTACGTGGGGTACCGCTTCGGCGAGCGGACCCTCGCGCGGGTGCGGGAGGAGTTCGTGGAGCGGACGCTGACGCTGCCCACGTCGGTCGTGGAACGGGCGGGCACCGGCGATCTGACCGCACGCGGCACCGCCGACGTCACGGCGGTGGGCACCACCCTGCGCGACACGGGGCCGCAGCTGCTGATCTCCGGAGCGCAGGCGCTGTTCGTCCTCGTCGCCGTCTTCGTCATCGACCCGCTGCTCGGCGCCTGCGGGGTGCTCGGGCTGGCCGGGATCGGGTTCGCGCTGCGCTGGTATCTGCGCCGGGCGCGCGCCGCCTACCTCGCCCAGGGAGCGGCCACTTCGGAGGTCGCCGAGATCCTCGCGGCCACCGCGTCCGGCGCCCGCACGGTGGAGGCGTTCGGGCTGCGCGCGCTCCGGATCCGGGCGAGCCGGGACGCGCTGGAGGTCTCCCGGGTCACCCGGATGCGGACGCTGTTCCTGCGCAGCGTGTTCTTCCCGGCCGTGGAGATCTCGTACGCCGTGCCGGTCGTGGCCGTCCTCCTGGTGGGCGGCGCGCTGCACGCCCGGGGCACGCTGAGCCTCGGCACCGTGGTCGCCGCGACGCTGTATCTGCACCGGCTCGCCGAACCGCTCGACCAGATCCTGAACCAGGTCGAGCAACTACAGAGCAGCGGCGCCTCGTTCGCGCGCGTGGAGGGTCTGGCCGGCGCGCCGCGGGCCGCCTCGGCGGGCTCCCCCGTACCGGTGGACGACCGGATCGACGTGACGGGTGTGCGGTACGCGTACGACGGCGGCGGCGAGGTGCTGCGCGGGGTCGATCTGACGGTGCGGCCCGGGGAACGGCTGGCCGTCGTGGGCCCCTCCGGCGCCGGGAAGACCACGCTGAGCAGGCTGCTGGCGGGGGTCGACGCTCCGGGCAGCGGGACGGTGACGGTCGGAGGGGTGCCGGTCGTCGCCCTCGATCCGGAGCTGCTGCGCCGGCACGTCGTCCTCGTCACGCAGGAGCATCATGTGTTCCTCGGCACGCTCCGCGACAACCTGCTCATCGCCGAACCGGGCGCCGCCGACGCCGAGTTGTGGACGGCACTCGCGGCGGTCGGCGCCGGCGACTGGGCCGGGGACCTCCCGGACGGGCTGGACACCGAACTGGGACCGGAGGCCCTGCGTGTCGACGGCTCACGGGCCCAGCAGCTGGCGCTGGCGCGGGTGGTGCTCGCCGACCCGCACACCTTGATTCTGGACGAGGCCACGGCACTCCTCGACCCGACGACCGCCCGGCACACGGAGCGGGCGCTGGCCACCGTGCTCGAGGGCCGGACCGTCATCGCGATCGCCCACCGGCTGCACACCGCCCACGACGCCGACCGGGTGGCGGTGATGGAGGACGGCCGGCTCACCGAACTGGGCACGCACGACGAACTGGTGGCGGCCGGGGGGCCGTACGCGGCGCTGTGGCACTCCTGGCACGGGGACGGGCGGGCCGGCTGACTCGCGTCCCGCGGCCCGGACCGTTCCGGACGACACCCGCTATGCGGGACCGTCCCCTTCCGCGGGCTCCTCGGGGTGCTCCCCGCCGGGCCCTTCCCGGTGCTCGCCGCCGGAGTCACCGGGGTGCTCGCGGCCGGATTCCCCGACCGTCCGGCGGCTCATCGCGGCCAGAGCCGCTTCGAGTTCGTCGTCGGCCCGGCGTTGCAGCGCCTCGGGGTCACTCCCGGGACCGGCCGGTTCTCCGGGCGCGTCCGCGGGGTCCCTCGCGGGCGGTTCCCCGCCGAGGAGCCGGTCCCGGAGCCACCGGCAGGCCTCGCCCTCGTCGGCGAAGCGCTCGAAGACCTCGCGGGTCCCCCGCTCGTGGACGCCCACGGTCCAGTCGCCCTCGTGGCCGTCGAGGAAGTAGCGGTCGGCCGCGCGGTGGCCGCCCGGGCAGTCCGCGATCTCGTAGGACGCCGGTGGAAGACCGGCCGCCTGGAGGGTCCTGCACAGCGCGAACCGGTCCATGCGGTCGGCCTTCCGCCGAGGCGGAGCCGGCCCGGTCACAGCCGGGGCCGGCATCCGCGCGGTCGCGCACCACCGTGGGTGGGCGCGGGATCAGCTGTTGGTCCGTACCAGCGTGCCGTTGCTCACGAGGTCCGCCACCGTGGTGCGGGGGATGTCCGGGCAGAACTTGCTCGACGTCACGTACTGGGTGCCGAGGCCGGGCTGCTCGAACCCGGGGGCGGTCCTGCCCGCGCAGACCGTCACGTCCTTGGCCAGCCGGTAGGAGTGGTAGTTGTACGGGTAGCGCGGGTCCATCGTGTCGAGGCTCGACGGCGGGATGACACGCTTGCCGTACTTGGTGCCCTTCGGGGCCAGGAAGCGGCCCGCCTCGCTGCCGAAGCGGTCGAGCCGCAGGCCGGCGTGGAGCACCAGCGGGGTGGCGAGCACCGTCCCGTTGTTGTGGGTGAAGCCGTCGTCCGGCGGGTAACGCCAGTCGCCCTGGCCCGAGTCGGCGGTGGGGTCCCACCACTTGTCGAGGAACTTCACGGCGGTGAGACCGCCGAGCCGGTCGTAGCGTTCGAGGATGCGCCCGATCACGCCCCGGGTCGGCAGCCACCGGGGGCCGAGCCGCCAGTCACCGCAGAAGTAGAGGCGGCGCAGCCTCGGCGGAATGGGATCCGGCACGAGCCCCCGGCACACCCGCGACGGGTCGGACCCGGCGTGCTCGTCGGCCGGCTTCACATGCCCGGGGGCCGGCTTCGGCTCCGGGGTGGCGGACAGGGCGTGGACCCCGGCCGTGCGGCTGTCGTCCGACCGGGCCGGCGCCGCGGACGAGACGGAGGCCCCGAACACGAGGGAGCCGGTCAGGCCCCCCAGCGCCGCCAGGCTCGCACACCATAGTGACCTTCTCACCAAACCTCCTGCGGGAATACGTGTCCGGCCCACACCACCGCGCCCGGTCGAGGGCGCCCGGTACGGACCGGAATGCCGTGGATCACTCAAACCGCAGGGGCGACAGGCAGGCGAGCGGACGTGCCGGAAGCCGCCCGAAAGGGTCTGCGCTTCATTCCGTTGCTGACGGCGGGCCGGTCATCTGGCGGTACGCGCCACCCGCCCGGAGAGCCACGGCCTCGTGCTGCGGCGCGCCCCGGAGCGAAGGCCGCCACGCCGCCACGCCTCCCAAACACCAGAACCCGCCACACCGTCACACCGAGACGAACACCCGAAGGGCAGTCCGTATATCGAACATGACTAACCGGACAACGAACCGTTTCCGGCCATTTTTGTGACGCGGTCCTGACAGAAAGGGTTATCTCCTGTCACTCTTCCCTCGGCAACTTCACAGCAACCTCACAGCAAAGCCTGCCGTGTTGTGCCGTACGACCCCATGCACCTGGTTCCGCGCAACGCCCAGTTCTGCCCGGACGGCTCACTCCATCGTCCGGTCTCCCCTGGCCGCGCGATCCGCGGCCATGCAGAAGGAGTCAGTGTTGAGCAGCAGTTCTCCCCACAGACGCACCTCCCACATCACCAAGCGCCGTGTCGCCGGTGTCGCCCTCGTCGGCGTCTCCGCGCTGCTGGCCGCGGCCGTCCAGTCGGGCGCCGCGAGTGCCGCCCCCGAGCAGGCGCCCCGGGCGGGCAGGATCAACCCGGGCGCCGTCGCCATGAAGCTCAGCGCCTCACAGCGCGCCGAGCTGATACGCCACGCCGACGCGGCCAAGGCCACGACCGCGAGGGACCTCGGTCTCGGCGCCGGCGAGAGCCTCGTCGCCCGTGACGTCATGAAGGACGCCGACGGGACCGTCCACACCCGCTACGAGCGGACGTACGGCGGACTGCCGGTCCTCGGCGGCGACCTGGTCGTCGACACCTCCAAGTCCGGCGCGACCGGGCACGTCTACAAGGCGACACGTGCGTCCCTGAAGGTCGCCACCCTCAAGCCCTCGGTCGCCGCGGGCACGGCGGAGAAGCAGGCGCTGTCCGCCGCCAGGGCCGCCGGTTCGAAGAGCACCGCAGCCGACCGCGCGCCCCGCAAGGTGATCTGGGCGGCGAGCGGGAAGCCGACCCTCGCCTACGAGACCGTCGTCGGCGGCCTCCAGGACGACGGCACCCCCAACGAGCTGCACGTCATCACCGACGCGGCCACCGGCAAGAAGCTCTACGAGTACCAGGGCATCGAGACCGGCATCGGCAACACCCAGTACAGCGGCCAGGTGACCCTGACGACCACGCAGTCGGGCTCCAACTTCACGCTGACCGACGGCGCGCGCGGCGGCCACAAGACGTACAACCTGAACCGGGGGACGTCGGGCACCGGCACGCTCTTCTCGCAGACGAGCGACACCTGGGGCAACGGCACGACGTCGAACGCCGCCACGGCCGGCGCGGACGCGCACTACGGCGCCGCGGAGACCTGGGACTTCTACAAGAACACCTTCGGGCGCAGCGGCATCAAGAACAACGGCGTGGGAGCGTACTCGCGCGTCCACTACGGCAACGCGTACGTCAACGCGTTCTGGGACGACACCTGCTTCTGCATGACCTACGGCGACGGGTCGGGGAACGCCGACCCGCTGACCGCGCTGGACGTCGCCGGCCACGAGATGAGCCACGGTGTCACCTCCAACACCGCGGGCCTGAACTACTCGGGCGAGTCCGGTGGCCTGAACGAGGCGACGTCCGACATCTTCGGCACCGGCGTGGAGTTCTACGCCAACAACTCGACCGACGTGGGCGACTACCTCATCGGCGAGAAGATCGACATCAACGGCGACGGCACCCCGCTGCGCTACATGGACAAGCCGAGCAAGGACGGCGGCTCCGCGGACAGCTGGTACTCCGGGGTCGGCAACCTCGACGTGCACTACTCGTCGGGTGTCGCCAACCACTTCTTCTACCTGCTGAGCGAGGGCAGCGGCGCCAAGGTCATCAACGGCGTCAGCTACAACTCGCCCACCTCCGACGGGCTTCCGGTCACCGGCATCGGCCGGGACAAGGCGCTCCAGATCTGGTATCGCGCGCTCACCACCAAGTTCACCTCGACCACCAACTACGCGTCGGCGCGCACCGGCACGCTCGCGGCGGCGGGTGAGCTGTACGGCACGACGAGCGCCGAGTACACGGCGGTGGCGAACGCCTGGGCCGCCGTGAACGTCGGTTCACGGCCGGGCGGTGGCGGCGGTGGCGGCACGTCGTTCGAGAACACGGCCGACGTATCGATTCCGGACAACGGCCCGGCGGTCACCTCGTCGATCGCGGTCACCGGCCGCACCGGCAACGCCCCGTCGAACCTCGCGGTCGCCGTGAACATCGTGCACACCTGGCGCGGTGACCTTCAGATCGATCTGGTCGCGCCCGACGGCTCGACCTACCGCCTGAAGAGCACCAGCTCGTCCGACTCGGCGGACAACGTGAACGCGACCTACACGGTCAACGCGTCCTCCGAAGTCGCCAACGGCACCTGGAAACTGAAGGTCCAGGACAAGGCGGCCCAGGACACGGGCTACATCGACAGCTGGAAGCTGACCTTCCCGTAGAACGCGGCGGAGGTCCGCGCGCGGACTGAATGCCAGGGCGCCGTCCCGGAGGTTCAACTCCCCGGGACGGCGCCCTCCTTTGCGCGGAACGGGGTTTGAGTTGACCCGCTCTTGGCGCCGACCGGCCCGGCGCCCGGAACCCAACTGTTCACCTGATCGACGATTTTCGGCCAAGGTCCTTATGGCCTCCTGACATGTACGCGCCCGGGGTGGCACGCTTCACCCGCACGGCTCACCCGCACCGCAACTTCACACCCGCCCGTCCGGCCACCCCAACGCCGTTCGGGCGTCCCCACAAGAAGGAGCTTGCGTGACCCCCCTCTACGCGCGTCACAAGCGCACCACTCTGGCCATCGCCACCGCCGTCGCGGCCGGAACCCTGCTCGCCACCGGTCTGACCACCGGTGCCGCCGCCCAGACCGCGGCACTCCCCGCCGGCAAGACCACCCCCCTCGCCGGTTCGCCCGTCCTGCTGTCCGACTCCGCGCGCACCGCGCTCATCAAGAAGGCCGACGCCACCACGGCGGAGACGGCCCGGCAGATAGGCCTCGGCACCAAGGAGAAGCTGGTCGTCAGAGACGTCCTCAAGGACGCCGACGGCACCGTCCACACCCGCTACGAGCGCACGTACAACGGACTTCCGGTCCTCGGCGGCGACCTCGTGGTGCACGAGTCCAAGGCCGGAAAGACCGAGGGCGTGACGAAGGCGACGAAGACGTCCATCAAGGTCGCCTCGCTCAAGCCGCTCGTCACGACCGCCAAGGCCGAGAAGCAGGCGCTCACCGCCGCCAAGACCGCGGGCTCGGACAAGACCGTCGCCGACCAGGCACCCCGCAAGGTGATCTGGGCCGCCACCGGCAAGCCGACCCTCGCCTACGAGACCGTCGTCGGCGGCCTCCAGGACGACGGCACCCCCAACGAGCTGCACGTCATCACGGACGCGGCCACCGGCAAGAAGCTCTACGAGTACCAGGGCATCGAGACCGGCACCGGCAAGACCCTCTACTCGGGCACGGTCACGCTCAACACGACGCTGTCGGGCTCGACGTACAGCCTGACCGACGGCACCCGCGGCGGCCACAAGACGTACAACAAGTCGCACGGCACGAGCTCGTCCACGGGCACGCTGTTCACCGACGCGGACGACGTCTGGGGCACCGGCGCGGCCTCCAGCTCCACCACCGACCAGACCGCGGCCGCCGACGCCGCGTACGGCGCCCAGGAGACCTGGGACTTCTACAAGAACACCTTCGGCCGCAGCGGCATCAAGAACAACGGTGTCGGAGCGTACTCACGCGTCCACTACGGCAACGCGTACGTCAACGCGTTCTGGGACGACAGCTGCTTCTGCATGACCTACGGCGACGGCTCGGGCAACACGCACCCGCTGACCTCGCTGGACGTCGCCGGCCACGAGATGAGCCACGGCGTCACCGCCAACACCGCGGGCCTGAACTACTCCGGCGAGTCCGGCGGTCTCAACGAGGCGACCTCCGACATCTTCGGCACCGGTGTCGAGTTCTACGCGGCGAACTCCTCCGACGTGGGCGACTACCTCATCGGCGAGAAGATCAACATCAACGGCGACGGCACCCCGCTGCGCTACATGGACCAGCCCAGCAAGGACGGCGGCTCCGCCAACTACTGGTCCTCCAGCGTCGGCAACCTCGACGTGCACTACTCGTCCGGCGTCGCGAACCACTTCTTCTACCTCCTCTCGGAGGGCAGCGGTTCGAAGACGATCAACGGAGTCAGCTACAACTCCCCGACCTACAGCGGCTCTGCGGTCACCGGCATCGGCCGGGCCAAGGCCCTTCAGATCTGGTACAAGGCGCTGACGACGTACATGACGTCGACGACGAACTACAAGGCCGCCCGCACGGCCACGCTGTCGGCGGCTTCGTCGCTGTACGGCTCCAGCAGCACCGAGTACGCGACGGTGGCGGCGGCCTGGACCGCGGTCAACGTCAGCTAGCGGGAACGTAACCGAACCGAGGCGGCACCCGGCACGGAACCGTGCCGGGTGCCGCCTTACCCTTGCCCCCATGCCCTACACGTACGAGGACGTGGGCGCGACCCGCGAGGACCGCTGCCCCCCGGGCTTCCACCGAGTGAACGTCCGCTCCCGCATAGGCGAGGGCGAGGCCGTCTTCCGGCGCGCGTCCGAGGCCCTGATGACCTGGGAAATGCACCGGGCCATGGGGATCCGCATGGTCTCCGACGCCGGCAAGGCGGCGCCGGGCGTCGACGTCACGGTCGGCCTCGGCCTGATCAAGGCCCCCTGCCGTGTCGTCTGGACCGCCGAGGAACCCCGGCGCACCGCGTGGGCCTACGGCACCCTTCCCGGTCATCCCGAGTGCGGCGAGGAAGCCTTCGTCGTCTCCCGCACAGGCGACGGCACCGTCTGGCTGACGGTCACGGCCTTCAGCCGGGCGGTCAAGTGGTACACCCGCGCGGGCGGCGCGGCGACGCGCGGCCTTCAGCGTGCCTACGCCCAGCGCTGCGGCAAGGTGCTGCGGCGGCTGTGCGCGGGCCTCGACAGCTGAATCCGCCCGCGAGGACCCGGCCGGGCCACCGTTGACGCCGGTCCGGCCGTGAATGCCCGGTCGGACCGGACCGTGAACAGGCCGCGCCCCCGCACGAGCCGACCGGCACGGCAAGGGGCGGACCGTTTCGCACGGCCCGCCCCTTCCACGCCGGTCACGGCCGGGTGTCTCACCGCATCAGCAGACCCGCGCCCTCCCCCGTCTCCTCCGAGGGCACCGCCACCAGGCCCAGCTCCGCGCCCGAGGCCAGCAGGCGGTGCGACGGCAGGATCCGGACCGTGTAACCGAAGGGGCCCGTGCGGTCGAGGGACAGCGGACCCTCGTACACCCAGCGGCCCTCCAGGTCGGGGCCGCCGTTCGGTTTCAGCGGGACACAGACCGCGTCCGCGATGCGGTCGTCCCCGTCGACCCGGCCGGCGACGGCCTGGACCTCCACGTCGTCGGGGGTGAGGTCGCCGAGGCCCACACGGACGCGCAGCGACAGCGTGGTGCCCAGTTCCGCCGTCGTGGTCGCCGAGGACGCCTCGACGTGGTCGACGGTGATCCGCGGCCAGGCGGCCCGGACCCGTGACTTCCAGGCGGCCAGTTCACGGGCCGTCTCGGCGGTGAGTGACCGATGGGCCTGGGCCGCGGGGGTGTACAGGCGCTCCACGTACTCGCGCACCATCCGGCCCGCCAGGACCTTCGGGCCGAGGTGGGTCAGCGTCCGGCGGACCATCTCGATCCACCGGTCCGGCAGGCCCTCCTGACCGCGCTCGTAGAAGCGGGGGGCCACCCGCTGCTCCAGGAGGTCGTACAGGGCACCGGCCTCCAGCTCGTCCCGCCGGTCGTCGTCGGTCGCGGTGCCGTCCGCGGTCGGGATCGCCCAGCCGAAGTCGGGCTGGAACCACTCGTCCCACCAGCCGTCCAGGACGGAGAGGTTGAGACAGCCGTTGAGCGCGGCCTTCATCCCGCTCGTCCCGCACGCCTCCAGCGGGCGCAGCGGATTGTTGAGCCAGATGTCGCAGCCCGGGTACAGCTTCTGCGCCATCGCCATGCCGTAGTCGGGCAGGAAGACGATCCGGTGGCGCACCCGGGGGTCGTCCGCGAACCTGACCAGCTCCTGGATGAGCCGCTTGCCACCGTCGTCCGCGGGGTGCGCCTTGCCCGCCACGACGATCTGGACCGGCCGCTCGGAATGCAGCAGCAGATCCATGAGCCGGTCGCGGTCGCGCAGCATGAGCGTCAGCCGCTTGTACGAGGGGACGCGCCGGGCGAAGCCGATGGTGAGGACGTCGGGGTCCAGGACCCCGTCGATCCAGCCGAGTTCGGCCGTACCGGCGCCGCGCTGACGCCAGGACGCCCGCAGCCGGTCCCGTACCTCCGTCACGAGCTGTTCCCGCAGCACCCTGCGCAGGTCCCAGATCTCCTGGTCGGCGATCTCGGCCACCGCGTCCCAGCGGTCCGGGCCGCCGACGGTCAGCGCTTCCTCGGTGCGCTGCGCGCCGACCTGCCGGGCGCCGAGGCGGAAGACCTCGGGTGCCACCCACGTCGGCGCGTGGACACCGTTGGTGACCGAGGTGATCGGCACCTCCTCGGGGTCGAAGCCCGGCCAGAGCCCGGAGAACATCTCCCGGCTGACCTGGCCGTGCAGCAGCGAGACCCCGTTCGCCCGCTGGCCGAGACGCAGGCCCATCACGGCCATGTTGAAGAGGTTCGGCTCGCCCCCGGGATAGGTCTCCATGCCGAGGGCGAGGACGCGTTCCACGTCGATGCGCGGGAGTTCGGCGTCCGCGCCGAAGTGGCGGGCGAGCACCTCCCGGTCGAAGCGGTCGATGCCCGCGGGCACCGGGGTGTGGGTGGTGAAGACCGTGCCTGCCCTGACCGCCTCCAGCGCGGAGTCGAAGTCCAGCCCCTTGTCGGCGAGTTCGGCGATCCGCTCCAGACCGAGGAACCCCGCGTGCCCTTCGTTGGTGTGGAACACCTCGGGCTGCGCGTGCCCGGTCAGCCGGCAGTACGTCCGGACCGCCCGCACTCCTCCTATTCCGAGCAGCATCTCCTGAAGCAGCCGGTGTTCGCTGCCGCCTCCGTAGAGCCGGTCGGTGACCCCGCGTTCGCCGATCCCGTTCTCCTCGACGTCGGAGTCGAGCATGAGCAGCGGCACGCGGCCCACCTGGGCCAGCCAGATGCGGGCGTGCAGCGCGCGGCCGCCGGGCAGTGCGAGGGACACCTGGGCGGGTGTGCCGTCGTCCTCGCCGAGGGGCACCACGGGCAGTTCGTTGGGGTCGAGGACCGGATAGTGCTCCTGCTGCCAGCCCTCGCGGGACAGCGACTGGCGGAAGTAGCCGTGCCGGTAGAGCAGGCCCACGCCGATCAGCGGGGCGCCCAGGTCGCTCGCGGCCTTGAGATGGTCGCCCGCGAGGATGCCGAGGCCCCCGGAGTACTGCGGCAGCGCGGCGGTGAGGCCGAACTCGGGCGAGAAGTAGGCGATGGCGGCGGGCAGGTCGGAGGTCTGCGTCTGGTACCAGCGGTCACCGCTCATGTACTCGCGCAGGTCGTCACGGACCGCGGCGAGCCGGCGCAGGAAATCGCTGTCCTCGGTGAGCGCCGCGAGCCGTCCGGCAGGCACGCTGCCGAGCAGTCGTACGGGGTCGCCGGCACACTCGGCCCAGCGCTCGGGGTCGACGGACCTGAAGAGGTCGCGGGTCTCGGCGTGCCAGGACCAGCGGAGGTTGCGGGCCAGGTCACTGAGCGGGTGAAGGGCTTCGGGGAGAACGGGTCGGACGGTGAATCTGCGGATCGCCTTCACGAATTCCACCTTCACAAAGGACGTGCGCGGCTAAGGGACGCACGGCGTTGTGCGGCCTTCGTCACCCACGACGTTAGCGGCGAGGGTGCCTTCGCGACACGGCGCATCGCGGCACGACCCCCGATCGGGTCCGACCGTGTGACATCGGCGTGAAATCGACGCAACCTTCACGGACACCTCACGGACGGCATGGCCGATTCCGCCCGCATGGGCGGCCTTGTGGTGCTTCGCACCGCACGAGAGGCTCACCGGGTGACGTACGGCCGGGCCCTGTCCACAGCGGCCGGCTCCGGCCCCGGTACGTCGAGTTGAGGAGGGGAACTCAGGTCATGGCACGGACGAGGAAATGGCGTCTGCGCTGGGCGGCGGGTGTCACCGCGGTCACGACGGCCGCGGTGCTTTCGGCCATCGCCCCGCCCGCGCAGGCGGCTCCGGCGGGGCTGATACTCGGCGCGGGGGCGCCCGGATCCGTCAGCGGCAGCTACATCGTGACGCTCAAGGGGGGTGCACGGGCTCCGGCGACGGCCGCAGCCGGGCTGTACGGAGCGAGAATCAGCCATGTCTACGGCTCGGCTCTCGACGGCTTCGCCGTCCGGGCCGACCGGAGACAGGCCCGGCTGCTCGCCGGGGATCCGCGCGTGGCCTCCGTCGTCCAGGACACCCGGGTGACGTACGCGCGGGTCCAGGACGCCGGTGCGAGACCGGACCGCGTCCAGCGGAACCCGCCCTCGTGGGGCCTGGACCGGATCGACCGGCCCGGCCGGCCGATCGACAAGCGGTACACGGCGCCCGGGTCGGCGGGCGCGGGGGTGACCGTCTACGTCATCGACACCGGCATCCGCATCACGCACCGGGACTTCGGGGGCCGGGCGAGCTACGGCTGGGACTTCGTGGACGACGACGGGACGGCCCAGGACGGCAACGGCCACGGCACCCATGTCGCCGGAACGGTCGCCGGAACCTCGTACGGCGTGGCCAAGAAGGCCAGGGTGGTCGCCGTCCGCGTCCTCGACGACAAGGGGGCCGGTTCCACCGCCCAGGTCATCGCCGGCATCGACTGGGTCACCCGGCACGCGAGGAAGCCCGCCGTGGCCAATCTGAGCCTGGGCGGGTACGCCAACGCCCAACTGGACACGGCCGTCCGCAACTCCATCGCCTCCGGTGTGACCTACACGGTCGCGGCCGGCAACTCCGGACTTCCGGCCTCGCTCTACTCCCCCGCCCGGGTCGCCCAGGCACTCACGGTCGGCGCGACCGACCGGAGCGACGCCCGGGCCAGCTTCTCCGACACCGGATCCTCGCTCGACCTCTTCGCACCGGGGGTGGACATCACGTCGACTTCGTACACCGGCGACACGGCCAGAGCGACGTACTCCGGTACGTCCATGGCGAGCCCGCACGCCGCCGGCGCGGCCGCGCTCTATCTGGCGGACCATCTACGGGCCACACCGGCCCAGGTGGCGAAAGCGCTGGTGAGACGGGCCGTACCGGGAAAGGTGTCGGACGCGGGCCCGGGTTCGCCGAACAGGCTCCTGCAAGTCGGCTGACCCTCGTGTCACGCTGGTACGACCAGGGTGATTCGGCCACACCGCACCGGCCTCGCCTGCCCGGGACGAGGCCGGTCTTGTGTGTAGACATACGCGTGAGTAGTTAACAAAGTGCCGGAATGCCCACCCGCATAGGGTGGGAAGGCTCCTCCGGTACGCCCGCAGGCCCCACCTCCCCACACCAATCCGCCCACCCACGTTGACGCGGACAGGAGCGGTCATGCCCGCCACGCACCACACGTCGCCACCCCCGACGACCACCCCCGAGACGCCCAGAACACGCACGGCCGAGGCCGGGCCCCGTACACCCGCCACGCCTGCCACACCCGCCACACCTGAGAAACCATCGGCCGCCGGCGCGCCCGCCCCCGGCGCGCGCCCGACGAGCGCCGATGCCCCCGACCCGGGCACCGGTGCACCCGCCGCCACCCCGAAGACGTCCTCTCCCGGCGCGGACGCTCCGGCAACGTCCGCTCCCGGCGCGTCCGCCGCGGGAACGCCGGCTCGTCGCGGCGCCGCCGCCAAACCCCGGACGGCCAAGTCCGCGCCCAAGACGGCCAAGTCGTCCACTCCGAGGACGGGGAAGGCCGCTCCGAAGACGGAGAAGGCCCCTGCGAAGGAGGCCAAGGCCGGTCCGAAGGTGGCCAAGGCCGCGCCGAAGGCCGGCAGGGTCTCCGTCCCCGCCACCCGCACCCCCGACGCGGCCGACGGCCCTCTCACCCCCGCCGTCACCCCGGCCACGGCCGTCGGACGCATCCCCGTCCTGGACGTCCACCCGGTCGTGCAGCAGAGCCGCCGCCCCGCAAAGGCGGTGGTGGGCGAGGAGTTCGAGGTCTCGGCCACGGTCTTCCGCGAGGGCCATGACGCCGTCGCCGCGAATGTCGTCCTGCGCGACCCGGACGGCCGACCCGGCCCGTGGACGCCGATGCGTGAACTGGCCCCCGGCACCGACCGCTGGGGTGCCGAGGTGAGCGCCGGCACGGAGGGCCGCTGGACGTACACGGTGGAGGCGTGGGGGGACCCGGTCGCCACCTGGCGGCACAACGCGGGAATCAAGATCCCGGCCGGTCTCGACACCGAACTGGTGCTGGAGGAGGGCGCGCTGCTGTACGAGCGGACCACCGTCGCCCTGCCGAAGGGGTCCAAGGGGAAGAAGAGCAGGGACACACTGCTCGGGGCCGTGGACGCGCTGCGCGACACCGGCCGGCCGGTGGCCTCCCGTCTCGCCGCCGCGCTCACCCCGGAGGTGGACGCCGTCCTCGCGGAGCACCCGCTGCGCGAGCTGGTGACCTCGTCCGAGCCGTTGCCGTTGCTGGTGGAGCGGGAGCGGGCGTTGTTCGGGGCGTGGTACGAGTTCTTCCCGCGCTCGGAGAGCGGGGTGCTGGATCCGTCGGT
>NZ_JBEXGX010000024.1:0-141879 GCF_040607495.1 Streptomyces sp. NPDC005281
GGGCAGAAGCCGTCCGTGACGGCATCCTGCCCGCTACACTCCCACCGCTCGACGTTTCCCCAGGTCAAGCCACGAAGTACTGCTGGAGTACTAGGTCCTGCGCGAGCACGAACCGGAGTACGTACTGCTCGACGGGAGACCCTCATCAGATCACCAGCCCCGGCGGCAGGCGTAACGACCGACCGCCGTGGGGCGGCCAGACCGACGCCTGCCGCTCACGATCGCGGACCCGTGGACCCTTCACTCGGTCGACTTCAGGCCGGTGAGCAGGTTGAGCAAGCCGGCGGGGGCGTTGTCGCCGAAGATGAGCCGGTGGTTCCTGTCGGATTCGGTGGCGAAATGGGCGCTGCGGGAAAAGAGAGCCTGCTCGTACTCGGCGAGGGCGGCTTCGATGTCATGGGGGTGTGCCGTGATGGCCTTGCCGAGTTCGGCGCCGTCGAACATGGCGAGGTTGGCTCCCTCCCCGGCGAACGGTGACATCAGGTGGGCGGCGTCGCCCAGCAGCGTCACTCCGGGAACGCGGTCCCACCGGTGGCAGATCGGTAGGGCGCTGATCGGGCGCGGGGCGAGAGCGGTTTCCCCGTCAGTGATCAGTGCGGTGAGCTCGGGTGCCCATCCCGAGAATTCTGCCGCAACCTGGGCCGCCGCCGTTTCGGGACTGGCGAGGATGGCGGTGATCCATTCCTGCGGCTTGGTGAGCGCGACGTAGGTGTGAAGAACGGCGTGGGCCTCTCGATGGCCAAGGATCCCCTTGCCGGCTGTGACGGCGAACAGTGAACCGCCGCCGGTGGCCTTGGCTGCTGCGGGGTGGCGTTGGTCGGCGTCGTACAGGTAGGTCTCGATGAACGAGGTGCCGACGTACTCGGGCTTCGCGTCGGAGAGCAGCGGCCGGACCTTCGACCAGGCGCCGTCCGCGCCCACGAGGAGGCTGGTCGTCACGGTCGGCCCTACGGCGAACGCCAGCTCGTGCCTTCCGCCTCCCAGGGGGCGGACACCGGTGACCTTGTGTCCCCACTGGATCATCTCCTTCGGCAGCGAGTTGAGCAGGATCCGGCGCAGGTCTCCACGGAGCACCTCGGGACGCCCGCCCGTGCCGTCGTCGGGCTGGTCAAGCAGGACCGCGCCGTGCTGGTCGAGCACGCGCACGGCCTGGCCGCCTTCGTGGATGATCGCGCGGAACTCGTCGGTGAGGCCGGCCGCTTCGAGGGCGAGCTGCCCGTTGTACTCGTGGAGGTCGAGCTGGCCGCCCTGCGTGCGGGCCTCCGCCGACGTCTCGGCTTCGTAGAGGGTCGCGGGGATGCCGTGTTGGTGCAGGACCCGGGCGAGGGTCAGGCCGCCCAGCCCGGCGCCGATGATCGTGATGGGAGTGGTCATGGTGGTTCCCTTTCGACCGGACAGTCGACGTCTTTGGCTGTCGCCAATCCGGACGATGTTCAGGTCGGCTGGAGGATTACCTCGATGAGGTGTGGTCCGGGTGTGGCCAGCGCGGTGGAGAATTGTTCGGCCAGTTCGGTTGTGCTTGCAGCCCGCGTCGCGGGGACGCCCATGCCGGTGGCCACGGCGGTGAAGTCGATGTCGGGTCGGCTGAGGTCGAAGAGGGCGTTGGCGGCCGGTCCGGCTCGGCCGCCGCCGACGCGGTCCAGTTCGGCGCGCAGGATTGCGTAGGAGCGGTTGTTGAGTATGACGGTGGTCACGTCAAGCTTTTCGCGGGCCTGGGTCCATAGTCCGGAGATGGTGTAGAGCGCGCTGCCGTCGGCTTGCAGGCAGACGACGGGCCGTTCGGGACATGCAATGGCTGCGCCGGCGGCAACGGGGATGCCTTGCCCGATGGCGAGGCCGGTCAGGCCCAGTACGTCGTGTGGTGCAGAGTTGGCGGTCGCCGGGAAGAGGGTGTTCATTCCCTCGGTTATGGACTCGTCGACGATGACCGTTTCCGGTGGGAGCAGGGCGCCGATGACTTGTGCCCAGTTGCCTGTGCGCAACGGCTCGTCCGCGATTGGAGGCGGAGCGTCTTGCGCCGGCAGCACTGCGCGGGTGCCCGGCGCGACGATGTCTGCCAGTTCGCTCAGCGCGTCGATGACATCGAATCCCTCTTCGGGGACCAAGTGGTGCACTCGCGTTCCCGGTGGAGTGAGAAGGCCCGGACGGCCCGGATAGGCGAACGATGCCACTGGTTCGCGTGCTCCGACCAGGATCAGGTGCTTGATGCCTGCCAGTTGCTGGTTGACCGTTTCAGCCCGGTAGCCCAGGGGCTGGATCGCTGGTACGTCTGCACCGCGCCGCAGCCGGGCGGGCCAGGTTGGGCAGAAGGCGGCGGTTCCGGTGGCTTTCTCTATCCGGGCGCCAGCTCGCAGGCCGCGCTCACCCAGTCCGGCTCCGTCGATCAGCAGCGCGACGGGCTCGGGACCGGCGACCAATGCAGCTGTGGTTTCCACGTCTGCGCGGGTGACGCGACGCAGTGGCGGTGCCGGGAGGTGTGGCGCGGGCGGGGCGCTCTCTTCCCAAGAAAGGTCGGCGGCGATGATGAGTGTTGAGATCGCGCCGGAGGTGCCGGTTCGTGACCGGTCCGGGGCGCCGGGCACCCCGGCGCTCATCGCTGCCGCCACGGCTGCGGCGGTGTCGGAACCGATGTGCGCCGAGGTCATCGGCCGGCGCACCCAGTTGGAGACCGTCGCGGCTGCGGCATCGATGTCGGATTCCAGGGGCGAGTCGAGCTCCTTGTGCGAGCGGGCGTGGTCGCCTATGACGTTGACGATCGGGGTGCGCGCTCGGCGGGCGTTGTGGAGGTTCGCCAGGCCGTTGGCCAGGCCGGGGCCGAGGTGGAGCAAGGTCGCGGCCGACCGGCCGGTCATGCGGGCGTAGCCGTCGGCGGCCCCGGTCGCTACACCTTCGAAGAGGCACAGCACACCGCGCATGGCCGGGTGGCGGTCGAGCGCCGCGACGAACTGCATCTCCGACGTACCCGGATTGGCAAAGCAGACGTCCACGCCGTTGTTGAGCAGGGTGCGCAGGACAGTCTCGGCACCGTTCATAGAAGCTGATCGCCTTCCACTGATCCTTTTGAGCCATGGTGTTCTCGCTGTGGGAGGCCTGATGCTCACACCGCTGACACATCAGCTACGACGCGGGCGTCGGCTGAGGGCCGAGGTGCGATGCCGTCTCTCTCCACGATGTGCCTCGATTGACGAGTTGACGGAGCGGATACGGGTGCGGACCAGGCCGACGGCGTTCGGGAGATGGCGCGGTGACGGCCGGGGTTCGCGTTGCGGGCGTCTGCCGGATCGGCGCCGAGTGTGATCACTCGCGGGCATGCTCCCGAGGACGGCAGGCGTGATCGTCCCCTGAGTTAGGCGACGACTCGGGGATGCCGGCAGCGTGTCGGCGCTCGTACGGGGTTGCGGCGAGTGCTCCCCGTCGATCTTCCCCGCACTCATGCTGCCCGGAGCAACGCTCGCCCGAGCACGGCCGGCCGCAACAGCTTCGACGGCGGGTCGAGCAGAGCCAGGACCCGGATGAGCTGGGCCGCGACCGTCGGGTCGGTAGCCGCCGCGGCCATCAGCCGACTCATCATGGCGCCCTGCATCTTCTGCGTCAGATTCGCGGGTTGTCCCGGCTCACCGACCATCCCCCACGGCGCGGTCAGAATACGAGTCGCCCGGGCGAAGTAGTCCGCGACGACGTCGCGCCGGCCCGCTGAGAGTGTGTCGCGCAGCGTGCGGGCCTCCAGCGCCGCCACCGTCAAGCCCTGCGCGTTGACCGGGCTCAACGAGCACAGCGCGTCCCCGACCACGACCAGCCCGTACGGAAAGCCGGCGAGTTGGTCGTACCGGCGCCACAGGGTCGCGGGAAAACGGTACGCGACGATGTCGCTGAGCGCCTCGGCGGTCTTCAGCGCCGCGACCACGTCGTCCGGGGCCGCCGCGGCAACAAACTCCGCGAATTCGGCCTCGTCGGTCGGTGGGCGCGCGCCAGGACCAGTCCCGGTGGCAGTCAGTATGTGCTGGCCGTCCTCGACCGCCAGCAACAGCAGCCCGCGGCCGTTGGCCTTGACCTCGCCGCCGATGAGCAGTGCCCGGCCGGGCTGAGGCGGGAGCCGGACAAGCCGGCTGGCGTAGGCGACATCGACGTTGACGCGTTGCTCGACGGGACGTTCGTATCCGAGTTGCTGGAGCCAGACCGGGGTACGGCTGCCCCGGCCCATCGCGTCGACCACCAGGTCGGCATTCAACGTCTCTTCGCTGCTGCTGGGCTCCTGCCGCAGGATGCTCACGCCGGTGATCCGCCGGTCATCGCCGATCAGCCCGACCACGTCGGCGCCGAGCACCATCCGCAGGCCGTCCTGGGCGACCAGCCGTCGGCGCAAGTGGCGCTCGTAGAACGGCCGGGTGGCCTGGACGGAGTGCGCACCGACCGGCACCCGCGGCAATTCCTTCCCGCCGAGATAGAGGCGATAGTCCGACAGCACATCCGCCACAATCGCGCCGTCGGCGCTCATCTCGTCCACCAGACCGGGAAAGACCTCGTCGACGACTCGCGCCCCGGCCGGAAGGAGGTTGTGGGCATGCCTGCCCTGAGGGACACCCCGGCGGTACTGGCCGGAGGCTGGGTCGCGGTCGACGACCGTGACCTGCCGGTAGAAGTTGGTGAGCACTGCGGCTGTGAGGAGACCGGCGAAGCCGGCGCCGAGGACGACTGCGTTTTCGTTGTTTTCGTTTGGCACGAGACGAATGCTCGGCGCTCCCTCATGCCCAGAAACAGGTCAAGCGGTGTCCACCTGGTGTCTGTAGACCTCGCGTTCCCACATCCAGTCCGTGATGTGAGCCACCGCCAGGTCCCGGTGCCGGCGGTAGGTGCTGAAGGACAGGTGCAGCCCAGTTGTCGCGAGTCTGCGTTGACGGCCACATGTACGACATCGCCGTACTCGGAAACGGCCGTGTCGCACAGGCCGCGTCGGCGGCAGCCTGGCCGCCGCTCTCACCCGAGCGTGGCATCAGGTGCCCGTGGCGGACCGGGCGCCGCCGCCGACGCCGCCCGGACAGCCCAGATCGTCATCAACGCCACGCCGGGCGCCGGCTCGCTGGACCGGCTCGTGGCCCTGCGCGAGGAATTGCGCGACAAGATCCTCGTCGACGTCTCCAACGCCACCGTCGACGGACCGGACGGACTGCCTGGCGACCCGCTCCACCCCGGCTCAAGCCTCGCCGAACAACTTCAGGAAGCGCTCCCGGAAACACGCGTCGTCAAGACACTCAACGCCATGCTCTTCCCGGTGATGACCGCACCGTCCACACTCGCTCAGGCACCGACCGCGTTCCTCTCAGACGACGATCCTCAGGCCAAGCAGGCCGTCCGTGAACTGCTCACGGGCCTCGGCTGGCACACGGAATGGTTCACCGACCTCGGCGGCATCCGGACCGCCCGCGCCACGGAGGCCGCGATCCTGTTCGCGCCGAACGTGATCCGCTCCAGCGGATTCGCACCCTTCGCGATCTCCATCGCCCGCTGATCCGCACACAGCGCACCGCCCCGGCGGGCCGTATCCAGCGTTGCGTCCAGGAGGGGCCTGTCCCCGCCGCCTTGTCATTCGCGTCGGTGCGTGGCGGCTACCGGCTCGCCCGGCCCTCCTGTGCCGGCCCCTACTGCCCTCACAGGCGTGCGGGGTCGAGTGCCGGATCGGCATCGCGGACGGCTTGGCGGCCGCGCAACTGGCGGCACGCGCGCAGCGGGTCGTCCCGGCCGGCGGGAGCGCCCCGTTCCTGGCGCCGCTTCCGGTGGGGGAGGTCGCGCCGGGCCGACTGGCGGACCTGCTGGTCCTCCTCGGCCTGGTGACGATCAACTAGTTCGGCCGCGCTGTCGACCCGGTGGGTCGCGGACCGGGTCGGGGCCAAGAGCGTGGCGGCGCACCGGCTGGCGCGCGGGCTACAGGCGCGGCCAGTGGTGCCCCGGGCCGCTTGCGCCGACGTTGCGGTCGAGGCGCGCTTCGAGCAGCCGTTCACGCAGGCGGAGCCGCTGGTGTTCGCCGCGCTGGGCTTGGCGCACAACGCATTCTGGGACAGCCAGCACGGTGACCACGCCACAGACGCGCCTGAACCGGCGCGCCGAGGCGTGCACCGGGAAGCGTAGTCATGCGCCGTCATTGTCATCGCGCAGGGAATGGATCATGCTCCGCAGTACTCGGAGCGCGTCCGACCGCTCAGCCTCGGTCAGGCCGGCCAGCATCCTGACTTCGACGGAGCGGACCGCCTTGCTCGCCTTCTCCAGGCTCTCTCGGCCGCGAGGCGTCAGTCGCGCGGGAAGGACCTTCCCGACTGGCGCCTCCGCAGGCCTGGTCACGTAGCCGTCTCGCTCCAGGGTTCGGAGCAGCACGTTCATCGACTGTCGTGTCACGAAGGCGCCTCGTGCGAGCTCGGAGTTCGACAAGCCCGGCCGTTGCGCGAGCAGTTCAAGGCACGAGTAGTGCGTGATCGTCATTCTGAGCGGCCGCAGCACCTCCTCCATGGCTGCGCGCAGGGCACTCGAAGCCTCCTTCAGCAGGTAGCCCAGTGATTTGTCCAGGTCGATGCCGTCCCCGCTTTGACTCATGTCAGTATTTTGACATACCCTCTTGTGTCAGTAAGCTGACACGAAAGCCAAGGAGTCCGCCATGCCCGTCACCGGCCCCGATTTCATCTCGCTCCAGGCGCGCGACCTCGACGCCTCGCAGGCGTTCTACGAGCAGTACCTCGGCCTCGTCCGCTCGCAGGCGGGGCCTCCGCACGCTGTCGTCTTCGAGACGAAGCCGATCGCATTCGCGCTCCGCGACATCGTCCCCGGCACTGACCTCGACTCCGTGCCCCAGCCCGGCATCGGTGTCGCGCTCTGGCTGCACGCCACCGACGTCCAGGCCATCCACGATGCTCTCGTCGCCGACGGCCACACCATCGTCTCCGCACCGATCGACGGCCCCTTCGGTCGCACCTTCACATTTGCCGACCTCGACAGCTACCAGGTGACGCTCCATGACCGTGCCTGAGTCGTCGATCCTGGTCTTCGGGGCCACTGGCTCACTTGGCGACTACGTCCTGAATGCGCTGCTCGACCGGGGGCCGCTCCCGAGTCGATCACCGCGGTCGGTCGAAACCGGCTGCGCCTCGGTGAGCTCGCGTCCGCGGGTCTCAACCCTGTCGCCGTCGACTTGTCCGACTCGGCCGGCGTCGCCGAAGTGGTCACCCGGCACACCGACGTGGTGCTGATCTCCGGCAGCGACCCGAATCGACTCGCTCAACACCTCTCTGTCATCGATGCCGCCAAGAGCGCGGATGTCCGGCACGTCTACTACACCAGTGGCGTTCGAGCCGACGATGACCGTCGCTTTCGCGATGTCCGCGTAGGTGAAGTCCGTGTCGCCGGAGAGGCTGTAGGTGAATTGGCGAGCTTCTTGGTGAATCTCGACGAGACCATCGCCGCGGGGGCGTTCGCGCGTGTCAGCGACGATCTTTCCCGGCTCCTCGGTCGGCCGACGACCAGGCTCGTCGACGGACCGAGGGCGCCATGAGGGGCAGGGGCGGCGGTCAGCCGAGGCGAGCACCGCCCCTGCCGCAGATCCGCGCTTCTGGATCAACCTTCGCCGACGTGATCACCGGGGTCTGGGCGCGGCCTGCTGCCCGTGTGCCTTTCGCTGCCATGGCTGCCATGGCTGCCGGCACGTGCTGTTCGACGATGGGTAGTGTCGCGGTGTGACGATCATCAAGCAGCGGCTGAGTGAGCTACGACGCCAAGCCTTCGCGGGGCGCACCGGTGAGATCGAGCTGTTCCGGTCGATGCTGGGCGCAGGCGGCGTGCTTTACCTTCACGGTCCTGGCGGCATCGGCAAGAGCGCGTTGCTGGATGTTCTGGCCGATGTCGCCGTGACTGCGGGCGCCGATCCGACCACGATCGACGGCCGCGATGTGCCGCCGGTCCCAGGTTCCCTCGAGGCGCACTCCATCAGCGGCCGGGCGGTGCTGCTGCTCGACACCTACGAGCTGCTCGCCCCGATCGACGACTGGGTGCGGGAGGAGTTCCTGCCAGGGCTGCCCGCCGACGCGGTCGTGGTCATCGCGGCACGGCGACCGCCCTCGTCGCGGTGGCTGGCCGATCCCGCCTGGCGCGAGCTGGTTCGGGTCGTCGCGCTGCGCAACCTCGCGCCGCGTGACGGCCGGGCCTACCTGGCGGGGCAGAACGTCCCCGCCGAGTTCCACGAGCGTCTGCTCGACATCAGCCACGGCCACCCGCTCACCCTGTCCATGCTCGTGGACGCGGTACGGCGGGGCGGTGGCGTTCTGCCGCGCACGCTCGGGGATCTGCCCGACGTGGTGCGCAGCTTGCTGACACGCACCCTGGACGATGTGCCAAGTCCGCGCCATCGACTGGCGTTGGAGGTCTGCGCGCACGCCAACGTCATCACCGAGAACGTCCTGCGATCCGTGGTCGGTGACAACGCCGGGGAGCTGTTCACGTGGCTGCGCACGTTGTCGTTCGTCGGGGAGGGTCCGTACGGCCTGTTCCTGCACGACACGGTCCGCGACGTCCTTGACGCCGACCTGCGGTGGCGCGATCCGCAGCGTTACGCCGAGGTGCATCACCAGGTGCGGGCCGACTTGGTCGCGCGGATCCGCTCGGCGCCGGACCCACGCGAGCAGCAACGGCTCCTGGCCGACGCCATCGTCGTGACCTGCCCGCGGACCAGGCTCGCGGCATACGTCGCGGCCGCGCGGCCCGTCGATCACCATATCGATGCGCTGCGGCCGCAAGACACGGCCGCAATCGTTGAGATGACGACCCGGGCTCAGGGTGCGGAACAGGCCGAGCTGGTGGCCTGCTGGATACGGCGCCAGCCCGGAGCCTTCCGGGTCTTTCGCGGACCGGCCGGGGAGCCACGAGGGTTCGGCGCCTGCCTCGACCTGCGCGCCGAGGACCTCGGGGTGGATCCGGGCGTCGACAGCATGTGGCAGTACACCCAGCAGCACGGCGCGGCACGCCCCGGCGAGCACGTACGGGCCTGGCGGTTCTTCCTCGACCGTGACCGTGGGCAGGCCTCATCGCCGTCACTGACCCTGTTCGCCGTGTGCCAGATCCTCGACATCCTCACGCGTGACCACTCCGCCTGGACGTTGGTGGGGGCGTACGCGGATGCCGGACTGTGGGAGCCGACACTCGGCTATCTGGACTTCTGGCCGGCAGCCGAGGCGACGTACACGATCGGGGAGACCACCTACCCGGTCTTCGTCCACGACTGGCGACGCACCGGCCTCACCGAGTGGCTCGAACTCACCGCGGCCCGCGAGGTGGGCGCCCCGGCCCGGCCGGCGCAGCAGCAGTCGGCCGAACTCGTCCTCTCCCAGCCCGAGTTCGCCGAGTCGGTCCGCGCGGCGCTGCGCGATCTGCACGCGCCGCAGGCACTGCGGCGCAATCCGCTGATGCGATCGCGGGTCGTGCGGTCATCCGGCTCAGGGCTCGACGAGCTCCTCGCGATGGCCGCCGAGCCGTTGCGGGCCGACCGCCGCGGCCTGTTCGAGGTGGTCGACCGCACCTTTCTGCACCCGGCCGGCCCGCAGGAGCGCGTGGCCCAGTCGCTGCACCTGTCCTTCAGCACCTACCGCCGGCACCGGGACCTGGCGGTGGCTCACATCACGGACTGGATGTGGGAACGCGAGGTCTACGGGCACAAGGTGGACACCGCTTGACCTGTTTCTGGGCATGAGGGAGCGCCGAGCATTCGTCTCGTGCCAAACGAAAACAACGAAAACGCAGTCGTCCTCGGCGCCGGCTTCGCCGGTCTCCTCACAGCCGCAGTGCTCACCAACTTCTACCGGCAGGTCACGGTCGTCGACCGCGACCCGGCCTCCGGCTTCAGGGTGGAATCATGAATACCGCTGAACCGGAGGCAACTTCTATTCATGACATTTCTCTACAACTGGCTAATCTTCGGGCACACTGGCTCGCCTGGGGCGGATCCGACTCGATCCATGAGGATCTGATCGTTTACCGCAGTGGCCTCCAGCACGGACTGCTCAATGGTGTCCTGAGGCTCAGCGGTCGCAGTGTCCGCGAGGCCGCCGCTGATGCTGAGCGGCAACTGGCCAACTTGCCCTGGCGATGGTGGGTTGGCCCGGACAGCGACGCCGGCGTGGCAGAGGCATTGCGGGAGCGCGGCTACAGCCCGCAACGGCAGCATGCCAATCATGGCAGTCCGACTCGACC
This sequence comes from Streptomyces sp. NPDC005281, assembly GCF_040607495.1. Lineage (NCBI taxonomy): Bacteria > Bacillati > Actinomycetota > Actinomycetes > Kitasatosporales > Streptomycetaceae > Streptomyces > Streptomyces sp. NPDC005281. The sequence continues at coordinate 10,222 of NZ_JBEXGX010000024.1, forward strand.
GGTTGTCTGAACCGCCTCTGCCCGCCGGCCTCATCATCGAACGCGTCGATGGACCGGACGGTGTGACGGACTACGTCGATGCCTACGCGTCATCTTTCGGAGTCGGCCCCACGCTTCGGAACCTGGTAGTAGACGCTGAATCCAACCTGCGCACCGATCTCGGCCGCCTGATCCGCTTGGTCGGGCGGATTGACGGTCGCGCGGTGGCTACATCGGCCGTGCTGATCAGCAACGGTGTTGCAGGTGTCTACTGGGTCGGGACAGATCCCACCTATCGTGGGCGGGGCATCGGCGCGGCGCTCACGGCGGCGGCAATGGTCATTGGGCGGCAGCATGGAGCATTCGTCTGCACTCTGCAGGCCAGTGACCTGGGCGCGCCGGTCTACCGGCGGCTGGGATTCACACCGGTGAGCGAAGTCGTGCTCTATTCGCCGCCATCGGGACTGTGACGAAGCTGCGTCCGGAAGGTGGCAGTGGGGGCCTGATCCGGCTTTTGAGAAGCCATATCTCAACCGATCATGGAACGGGCGAGCCGAACAGGTTTCCCGCCGGGGTGATCTTCCCGTTGTGCGTGCAAGGCAGGGCCTCTCGGTGGCTCGGGGATGCGAATCTGACCGAGCAGTGCCGGAGGCCCTGGTGTCGTTGTTGTACGCGTCCAGGCGCGGTTCTGGCAGCCGGACGCGCCCCGGTCGAACACGGCTTCGCCCATCTGAAGAACCGGCAGATCCTCACTGAGATCCGCACCGACCCCGCTCAGGCGAGCAGCCTCGGGTGGTGGTCGTCAAGGGTCTGGCGGTGTGCGTGATGGTATTTGATCCTGCTGTGCGGGGCTGAGGCCTACTGGCCGAGATCGAACCGGTCTGCGGGGTTCGATTCTGTGGTGGGTCAGCGGACGTCGAGCAGACCGGCGAGGAGTTGGAGTCGTTCGGCATCCGGGCTGCCCTCGGCGGTGGTGCAGACGATGAGCATGGGGCCGGGGGTGCCGGGCATGGGGTAGGCATCCCAGTCCAGGTTGAGTTCGCCGACCAGGGGGTGGTTGACACGCATCTGGCCGCGGGTCGGTTCCTCGACGTCGTGGCGGGCCCACAGGGCCGCGAACTCGTCTCTGTGGACTACGAGTTCACCCACCAGCTCGACGGCGCGCGGGTGTTCGGGGTCGGCAGCGACCTGGGTGCGCAGCATCCCGATCAGTTCCGCGACCGTGGCCGCTCGTTCCGGGCAGGTCTGGTCGGCCTCGGGATGCAGGAACAGAGACAGCAGGTTCCGCTGCGTCTGGGGTAGCTGTGTGAACTCGCCCAGCAGGGCGCCGACGAGCGGGCTCCAGGCCAGCACGTCCAGGAACCGGCCGACGACCAGAGCGGGTGTGGTCATGGTGCGCAGCAGCCGCCGCGTGGTGTCGGGTACCTCCTCCGCTATGTACGAACGTGGTTGACGGGCCGGGGTTCGCGCGGCGGCGGCGAGGCTGTGCAGGTGCCGGGTCTCCTCGGCGGAGAAGTTCAGGGCGCGCGCGAGGGCGTCCAGGACATGGTCGGAGGGGCGTACGTCGCGTCCCTGCTCCATGCGCTGGTAGTAGTCCGAACTCACCCCGGCCAGCAGGGCCAGTTCCTCGCGCCGCAGCCCGGCGACACGCCGCCGCGGGCCCGGTTCCAGGCCGACGTCCTGGGGCCGCAGCCGGGTTCGGCGGGTGCGCAGAAACTCCGCGAGTTCACGCCGGGGGGCTTCCCTCAGGGCGAGCAAGTCGTAGGTCACCGCAGCAGTATGCCGCGGGCGGGGCCGGCGAGGGTGGGTCTGCCAGACCTAGGAAGAGGGGAACGACCGTGATGTCGCGTCCGGGGTCCAGCATCGGAGGCACCAAAGTCGGTCACGGAAGGACAGCGACATGAAGGCCGTTCAGATCATGAGTTACGGTGCGGCGGACGTCCTGCGCGTCAACGAGGTCGACCGTCCCGCTCCCGGTGCGGGCGAGGTACTGGTGTCGGTCGAGGCGACCAGCGTGAACGGCCACGATGTGATCTTCCGCGCGGGGGAGTTGAAGATGGTGTCGGGACGTCGGTTCCCGATCGGTACGGGGCTGGACTTCGCGGGTACCGTCGTCGAGACCGGCGCCGACGTCCAGGGCTACCGGGCCGGGGACAGGGTGTGGGGCATGGTGCACCCCCGGCAGCGGCACGTCACCGCGGGGGCGGCCGAGTACGTCACGGTGGCAGCGAACCGTATCTCGCATGCTCCGGCGGGCCTCTCGTCGGTCGGCGCAGCCTCCCTGGTCGTGGCGGGCGCCACGGCGCTGATCGCGCTGCGTGACAGCGTGCACGTCGCGGGCGGGGAACGGGTCCTGGTGCGGGGCGCAGCCGGCGGAGTCGGCACCGCCGCCGTGCAACTGGCACACGCGATGGGCGGCCATGTCACCGCGCTGGCCCGCGACCGCCACGCAGAACTTCTCACCGGACTCGGTGCCGACGAGGTCCACGACTACCGCTCCACCACCTCGGACCGGATCGGCCCGTTCGACGTCATCGTCGACACCGTCGGCACGGAACTGCACAGCTACCGGAACCGGTTGGCAAAGGGCGGCCGGATGGTCACCGTCGGACTGTCCCTGTCTGCCCTGGCCGCGATCGCCGCGTCGAGCGTGCACGGTTCCCGCCGCATCCGCACCTTCAGCGCCAATCCCGGCAGCGCCGTGCTGGGCGAGGTGGCCGACCACGTCACCTCGGGTGCGCTGCGTCCGGTGGTCGACAGCGTGTACCCGCTCGCGGACATCGCCGCGGCGCACGAGGCGTTCGAGCGCGGGGGCGTCGTAGGCAAGCACGTGGTCACGGTGTCCGCATGACTCCGTCGTTCTCACGGGACTCGTGATCGGCCCGGTGTGACGGGCCGCCCCGGCCGACGAGGACCAGACCGGGGTCGACGTCTTGGCCGTGGGCCTGCACCCCCGAGCGTGCACCCCGCCCGTCACCTGGTCACGCCTGGAAGGCTGGCAGCTCTCGGAAGACCCCGCCGTGTGGATCGCTTACGGGCGCATCCTGTTCGCCACCGAGCTGCGGCACATGACCCGTGCCCTGGACGAAGTGATGAAACCCCACGCGAAACGCGTCGCCGAGGACGACTGGGTCCGCCTGGTCCTGGACCAGCTCGGCGGCATCCGCGCCTCCCTCGAAGTCACCCTCCGCCTCGAACGTTAACCCCCTACCCGACTCATCCGAACGGCCCGCTGACGTGCGTGAACCCTGCTGTCCATCCGAAGAGGGGCCGATGTCCTGGCCGGATGTCACGGTGGTTGATGCGTGCGTGCGGCGCGACGGCCGGGGCGGTAGCCCCACGGCCGTCACCGACGACGACCCGGCGGTGTGTATCAGGTGACGGATGCTCAGCGATGGCTGAGCCCTTCGGTCAGTCGATGCCTTCAATGATGCGGAAGAGGCCCCCGTGGACGGCCCCGACATCGGCGATCCGGCCACTGGCCTTCTCGATTAGCGAGCGCACTTCGCCCGGCAACTCGGTGATCCGCGGAGTGGGCATGAAGTCCGCAGAAGTACGGGCGTTGGGGCCACGCGCTGTGCGCGGCCCCAACTGGATGGCGTCCCGCCAGGTGGTGTAGCTGATCAACTGCCTGGAATGCGCAGGTCACCGCCGCGTCGACGCGGCTCGGGGCTGTCGGTGGCACGGCCGGCAGGTCAGCCGGGCGTGGTGCGGGACCAGTGTCTCCGCGACGTCGTCGGCACGCGGCTTACCGGAACGCGTCGAGCAAGGTCGCTTACACCACGAGGCGGGGCGCAACCCCCAACTGGATGAACTACATATAGGGGTTGTCCTCGTTGCAGCCAAATCTCGGCGACCACTCCGGCAACAGCGGCTCGATCAGCATCCACAAGTTGTCACCCACGATCCATGGCCGATTACTCACCCCTTCGCAAACAGCCGAATCGTCACATCGGTCACGCCTGACCAAGACACCTCAACAGGATCGCGTTACGAGCTTGGGACTGACACGAAAATAGAGCCAATCGTGCAGGTCAGATCGCTGTAATGGGATCGAAGCGGAGTGTCAGTCAACGTCTTCCTCGAGCAGACCGCGTTCTCGCAGTACATCGAGTCGTGGTCGAGATAGAAGTACTGCCGCCCGGTGAGGGTGTGCCAGGGCTTGAGGCCGTCGACATCGGTGGCACCACGATCGAAGGGTGGTTCGGCGAGTGTCACCCGTTCGCCGCGGCAGCCGCCCGCGCTCCGCCCTGCCGCACCCCGGACACGCGGATGCCGCATCCGCGTGATCTGCTCCCGACGGGGCGGGAGCCCGTCCCGGTCAGGCGGTCGGCCGGACCAGTGCACCGCCCGCCTCGCCGCGCACGGCCTCGACCGCCTCCCAGTCCTTGGTGCTCAGGTTCGCGAGCGCGGCCGGGAAGACACCGTCCTGCTCCTTGAGGATGTGATCGCGCAGCATCCCCATCGCCTCCATCAGCCGGTCCGGCCAGGACGGGTCCGCGGGCGTGACACCGTCCGCGGCCTCTGCCAGCACGGACTCGATACGGCGGTGTTCCACCTCCAGGGCGGCGATCTGCTCGGGGAAGTCTGCGGCCAGGGCGGGGAACAGGCCGTGTTCCTCCACCCGGGTGTGCGGGCCGAGCACGGTCACGATCTCCCGGGCGACGTCCGCCATCCGGGCCGCGCCGCCCTCCCGCCGGGCCGGGCGGAGGTGGCTGATCAGGCGGACGACCTCGTCGTGCTCGCGGGTCAGCTCGTCGATCGACGCCAGGGACTGGCAGCCGCAGTACTCACACACCGGTCTTCTCCCTTTCCTTCGATACCCGTGGGTCTCGTTCGATACCCGTTACGCGGCCTGGCCGGTGACGCGGTGGTCGTCCTGGCGCACGGTGACCGGCTTGCCCTCGGCGGCTTCCACCGCGGCGCGGACGCCGGTGAGGGTGTAGACCAGGGCAGCGGCGGCCACGATCGCGAGCAGGGCGAGACCGGCCGCGTACGTCCCGTACGCGCCGTACAGCGTGCCCATCACCAGCGGCGGCAGGAAGCCGCCCAGTCCGCCCGCGGCGCCGACCACACCGGTGACCGAACCGACCTTGTTGGCCGGGGTCAGCAGCGCCACCAGGGCGAAGGTCGCCCCGCTGGCCGCGCCGAGCGTGGCCGCCATGGCGAGGAAGGCGATGGTCCCCACCGGTGCCAGCGCCGGGGTGGCCGACTGCGCGAGCGCTCCGACCACGACCACGGCCAGCGAGCCGGCGAGTATCCGGACCGGACCCAGCCGGTCGGACAGCCAACCGCCTATCGGGCGCATCGCCACCGCCAGCAGCACGAAGCCGGCCATGCGGTTCGCGGCGTCCGCCTGGGTCAGGCCGTAGCCGGTCTTGAGGTAGGTCGGCAGGTAGACCGAGAAGGCGACGTACCCGCCGAAGGCCACCGCGTAGAGCGCGGACGCCTGCCAGGTGACGCTCAGCCGGGCGGTGGCGGCCAGCCGACGGGCCAGGGACTCCGTCGGTACGGTGCGGCCCGGTGCGTCGCGCAGCAGCAGCGCGGCGACGACGGCGTACAGGGCCAGGACCACGGCGGTGATCAGGAACGGTGTCGCCATGCCGTGCGCGTCGACCAGCTTCACGGTGGTCAGGGCGCTGATGGCCGTGCCGCCCATGCCGGCGCCGAAGATGCCGATGGCCAGGCCTCGTCGCTCGGGCGGGAACCAGGCGTTCACCAGGGGCACGCCGACGGCGAAGGTGGTGCCGCCGATACCGAGGAAGAACCCGCCGATCAGCAGCGCCGCGAGGGAGGAGTGCCCGACCAGGCCGAGGTAGAGCACCGGCACGATGGTGACCGCCGACACGATCGGGAACATGATGCGACCGCCGTACCGGTCCGTCAGCGCGCCGACCGGGATACGGCCAAGGGAGCCGACCACGACGGGCACCGCCACCAGCAGCGACTGCTCGAACGACGACAGATCGAGGGTGTCCTTGAACCGGGGGCCGAGCGGGCTGACCAGCGCCCACGCCCAGAAGTTCACGGCAAAGCCGACGGTGGCCAGGGCCAGCATCTGCCACGCCTGCCGGGACACCGGGGCGCCCGAGGGCGAGCTGACTCTCTTCGACTTCAACGGCTGGACCATGCTGTCCGTCCCTTCCCTCTCACCATGGTGCCGCGGCACCGGAATCGCGCTGGCGTCACAGGCTTCTCGCCGGTGGGCCGGATCCCCACGATCCGCCCCCGTACCTCCCGGCGTCATGGGCCATGGGTCCCTGCCTCCGGGTCGGACAGTCCCCGATCCGGACCCGGCCGTACAGCCGTAAGGCCCTGCCCCGGTGTAGGGCCGACCGGCCCTACACGATCGCGGTGCGTTGAGGGACGATGGCCCGATGTCCCGGTTCGATGCGTTTCACCAGCTCGACCGGCAGGAGTGCGTACGCCTCCTGGCCAAGGTTCCGGTCGGCCGTGTCGTCCACACCCGGCAGGCGCTGCCCGCGGTCCTTCCTGTCAACTTCTGTCCGGACGCGGACGCCTCCGTGCTGCTGCGCACCTCGTCGGACTCGGATCTCGCCCGCGCCATCGACGGCGTCGTGGTCGCTTTCGAGGCGGACGAGTTCGATGCGCGCACCCGGTCCGGCTGGAGCGTGGTCGTCACCGGACAAGCCACCGTCGTGACGGACCCCGCCGATCACGAGCGGCTGTCGCAGGCCGAGCCGGCTTCCTGGATGCCCCTGCGGAACACGGTGTTCGTGCGGATCGAATCCGAGATGGTCACCGTACGCCGGCTCCGCGAAGAACACGGCGCGCGGTGACGGCACAGTCCGCGGCGGCGCCGGGGCTTCTGCCGCCTGCCGCCCGGACGGGACACGCGCGGACCGGTGCCCCGTCGGCATGCGCGGACCGGCGCCTGCCGACGGGGCATGTACGGACGTGGCGGAGTCAGCCCGTCGGCCCGGTCCGCGTATCGGTCCACGTATCAGGCCGTGTCCCAGGCCGTGCCCCGGTCCCCATGTGAGCGGCGTTCTTCTCCGGCCCGGTGACGGATCCCGGTGCGGTATCCGCGCAGGCGCGGGGGGTACGGCCCCCGTCCATGCCGTATCCGAAGCGGATCAGCATCTGCGGACCGCACCACAGCTTCGATCCGGTCATCGCCTTCCGCAGGTCCGGCCACTCCATCGCCTGGTGCAGCATCGAGGTACGCACCCCGTACCGGGTCGCCGTGAGCAGCACCCGCTCCAAGGCCTGCCCCGCCCTGAGCCAGTCCACCCGCCGGTCGTGGGACGTCCACAGCAGGGCCACCTGGGCGTGGCGTTCGAAGCGCAGGGCGGGCAGCCGCGGCACGGACAGCCCAGCGGTGAAGTCCCGCACCGGCATCCGGCCGGACACGTCCCTCGGGCCCAGAATTGTGACCGGAATGCCGTAGGAGGCGTCGCCTCCCGGAGCGGTGAGCCAGCGGCGCGCCTCGTCCGTGCGAGCCGGGTCGGCGGCGTTGCGGGCCTCGGCCGCCTGCGTCAGACGCAGCAGACGCCGGGTCCCGATGATGTCGGGGACATCCAGGTACGCGCCCTCGGCCCGGGCCGAGCTGATCATCTCGATCACGATCGGTTCCGGCACCGGGCGGCCGGTGAACGGCATCCTGCTCGTGTGGCGCCGCTCGACCGCTTCGTACAGATCGCACAGGGGCGACGGCCCGTCCGCGACAGTCCGGGCAAGCCGCACCGTGGCGAGCAGGTCCGGGTCGTCCGCGGCGGGGCACAGCCTGACGATCGGATCCCAGCCCAGGTGCTCAGCGGCCACCCGGAGGTTGAAGACGGCCGCGCCCACCGACAGGTACTGGGCGCGCAGCAGGGGATCGGTCCGCGGAAGCCGCCGCCCTCGGTCGAGACGGACCTGGATCAGTGCGGTGTGCGGGTTCAGGCCGAACCGCCAGGGTTGTGTGTTGTGAATCGACGGCGCCGCCACCGCCGCGGCCAGCAGGGCATGAACCGTTGCGGCGTCGACCTTCCGGGTCTGCATCGAGGCTCCTTCGGACAATTCTCCTTCGTGCCACCAACCCTGCGCCGCCGACCAGCTCGGGAACGGGGGTTGACCGGCCCATACCGCGGGCCATACGGCCCCGATCGGCGAGGAGGACACGGGCAGGACTCTCGACGGCCGCAGCGGTCGCGGTCGCCAACGGCACTCGCGCCTCCGGCGAACGAGCGGCGTGGGTCGGCTCAGGTGCTGGGCAGCGCCGTGGCGAGCAGGATGATGCCGAGGGAGCCCACGAGAGAGACGACCGCCAGGGACCGGGCCAGGTCCGAGCGGCCCTTGGCGTGGGCGATGCCGTGTCCAGCCGCGGCGATCATCACCACGGCGAAGAGGACGAGTTTGGCCGCGAGGGTGCGGCCGTAGCCGGGTTCGGCGAGCGAGGCCCAGGTGACGCCCCTGTGCCAGGCCATGGCCCATCCCGTGCACAGTTGCACCGGCAGGAACACCGCCCCGGTCAGCATCCCGAACCGGCGCCCGGCCGCGGCGGTGAAGCGGTCCTTGGCCTCGGGGGCGAGCCGACGACGGGCCAGCGGCAGAACCACCAGGGACAGGGCCAGTTGCCCGCCGACCCACAGGACGGCGCCCGTGACATGCGCGAAGCGCACCAGGGACCACCAGCCGACGGTGTCCATCAGTCGCTCACCTCCACCATGCCGTGCGCGCCGGCCTCGGCGTGGCGCATGTCGTGGTCGACGAAGGCGTAGTGGCCGGCCTCGGGGAACGTCGTCTCGACGAAGCCGCCCTGCGCCGTGGCCAGGTCCAGCACCTGCGAGCTGCCCGCCTGGTCCGGCCGGAGCAGGTAGGCGCCCTCCTTGTACACGGTGTCGAAGACGGTGCCGACGATGTGGAAGGCGATGCCGTCGCTCGGCCCGGCGGCGACCACCCAGAAGCGGGCTCGTTCGCCGGTCTTCGCCTTCAGGGGCCGCTGGGTGTACTGGTTGGCAATGCCGTTGAACACCCAGGCGTCCGGGGTGTTCTGACGCATCTTCGTCACCTGGGCGGTGCTGCCCGGCGTCCCAAGATACAGCTCGGAGGAGACCAGCACGTACTCGTGGTCGGCCTTCTTCAGGCCGGGCGGGTCGATGACGACGGCGCCGTACATGCCGTTGCCCATGTGCTGGAGCATCGGCGCGGTGCTGCAGTGGTAGAGCCAGGCTCCGGCCCTGTCCGCGCGGAAGCGGTAGACCAGCCGCTCGCCCGGCTGGATCGTGCGCATGGGCTTGTCGGGGGCGAGGGAGCCGGCATGGAAGTCGATGCCGTGGCCCATGCCGGTGTCGTCGTTGACCAGGGTGACCTCGAAGACGTCGCCGACCTTGCCGTGCAGGGTGGGGCCCGGCGCGGTGCCGCCGAAGGTCCACATCTGCTGCTTCACGCCCGGGGCCACCTCGATCTCGGTGTGACCGGCGTGCAGTTCGGCCTCGTGCAGCGTGCCGCCGGGCGCCGGTGCCAGCTCCGCGTCGCGCGGTCGCCAGCCGGCGGAGAAGGCGGCGGAGAGGTCCAGGCCTCCGTCGGTGGCGGCCGCCGAGGTGTGTCCCTCGTGGCCGGCCGGCATGTCTCCCTCGTGTCCGGTGCCGTCCGTCGCCATGGCGTCCTTCTTCACGACGATGTCCAGGGTCATCCCGGCCGCCCGGTGACCCGGCAGGGTGCACCACGCCTCGCGGTCCGAGGTGACCGCTCCGACGTGGAGCACCCGGCTGTGCCCCTTGGCGAGCATCGGGGTGGCGGGGCCGTCCTCCACCACGAGGTCGTGCCGCTGGGAGTCGGTGTTGGTGACTTTCAGCCGCAGGTCGGTGCCCGCGGCGACCTCGATCCGGGCCGGGCGGATCCGCATGTCTGCCAGGGTCACGGCGACGGTACGGGTGGCTCCCGAACCCCCGCCCGCCGGCCCGGCGGCGACGTCCGGACCGCCGGTGCCGCCACCGCTGTTCGCCATCAGCACGGCCAGCACGGTCACCACGGCACCCGCGGCGGTACCCCACAGCACCGGGTGCCGTGCCGATCCGGCCCCGCGCAGGAGACCGCGGCCGCTGCGGACGAGCACGGCCACGGCCAGGGCGAGGAACGCGGCCCCGGCCGCCCCGGCGAGGAGCACTCCCGCGGTGCCGACGGGGTGGGGCAGCGGCAGCGCCAGGAGGGCGACGCCCAGGTTGAGGGCCGTCAGCCGCACCTGCCAGCAGCGCTCCAGTACCGCCCGCAGTGCGGCCCGGTCCTTCGGGCCGCGGGAGAGCACGACGGGGAGGAGGTAGGTCAGGGCCCCGACGAGCACCTGTGCGACGAGCCCGACGAGCAGCACGGGGACCAGGGCCCCGATGTCGTCCCGCACGGCGGCCAGTGGCCGCGCGGCCAGGAGCCCCAGGTCCACGACCACGCCGACGACCAGCCATCCCATGGCCGCGGCCAGCATCCACGCGGCGGCCGCCGAGACCGCGGGCCTCCTGCGCACCGTACGGGCGAACAGGTGCCCGGTGACGGCGACTCCGGCCGCGTAGAGGGCCATGCCGAGTGCGGCGGCGGGACGCCGTCCGGCCGAGAGGCCGGCGACCGCGGTCAGCAGTCCGCCCCCGGTAAGCATCAGCACCCGCCGGGCCAGCCGGGTGGTGTGCTCGGCCATCCGCACGCCCAGGACGGTGGGCCAGAGCATGAACAGCGTGCCCAGCACGGGCAGTCCGATCCACCCGAGGAGCGTGACGTGCACGTGGGCCAGCTTCAGCCCGGTGTAGTGCTGCGGACCGGGCCTGCCGGTCGCCAGCAGCCAGCCCAGGACCGCGCCGACCACCAGCGCCGCCGCGGCGGCCCGGTAGTAGTCGGCAATCGGGGCGAGCCGTCCGCCCAGCGCTCCCCGCCCCATGCGGACCAGCACCATCAGGTGCGCGACGATCGCGGTGACCAGCAGCGCACATCCGGCACCGGTCAGGACGGGCAGGTCCGCCCACACTCCGGTGAGGACGCCCACGACCCCGAGGTTGACGCCGGCCAGCCGGGCGTTGCTCCACCACCGGTCGGGCGGCGGGGTGTGGAGCATGGCGACCGTGAAGTGCTCGCTCCACACCACGATCGCGGTGGTCGCGGCGCCGAGCAGGAACAGGTGGATCGCCAGCCAGCGGGCCACCGGCAGCGTCTGCTGGGCGCTCGCCGCCAGCAGGGCGAGCCCCGCCCAGGCCGCGACCAGGGCGTGGGCGGCCAGATGCCGGCCGCGTTGACCGGACGCCTTGAATCTGCTGGGCGGACGGGCACCGTCGGCAGCGGGGTCATCCATGGTGCTGCTCGTTGCCGCCGGGGGCGGCGGTCGGACGGGGACGAACAGGCGGGGTCGCGTGGCCGACGCCGGCCGACAGCGCGGCCAGCTCCCGCTGGTAGGGGAAGGACCCGGGGACGTAGCCGCACCACGGCTCCTCGGCGTACGGGTCGCCGGTGACACCGTAGGCGCGAGAACGGGAGCCGCCGCAGACCCGGCGGAACTCGCACGCCCCGCACCTGCCGCCCAGCCGGTCGGCGTCGCGCAGACCGGTGAACAGCTCGGAGGCGCGGTAGATCTCCGTCAACGGCCGCTCGCGTACGCTGCCCGCGCCGAGCGGCAGGAAACCGCTGGGGTGGACGGAGCCGGTGTGGGAGACGAAGACGAAACCGCGGCCCGCGTTGACGTCGAGCGGCGGTCGCCGCACCCGGCGCACCGCGGTGTCCAGGCCCAGGTCGGCGGCCCGGTCGCGCAACTGCCTGTACAGCGGGCCGAGTCCCAGCACCGCGAGATGGTCGTCGCCCTTGTCCGCGAGGATCCGGCGCTGCAGCGCGACCCGGCGGAAGTGGTGGGCCTCGGTGGTCTTGGCGGGGACGGTCAGGCCCACGTCGTAGACGAAGTTGAGAACGTCCTCGACCTCGTCGGGCGTCAGCACGCCGAGGCTGCGGCCCCGGCCGGTGGGTACCAGGAAGAAGGCGCTCCACAGCATCGCCCCGTGCTCGGCGACCAGGCGGACGATGTCGGGGAGGTCGTGCAGATTGTGCCGGGCGACCGTGGTGTTGATCTGTACCTTCATGCCGAGGGCGCGAGCCGTGTCCCAGGCGTCCAGGGTCCAGCGGAACACTCCGGGCACCCCGCGGAAGTCGTCGTGGAGTTCGGCGGTGGAACCGTCCAGGCTGAGGGAGAGCCCGGAGGCGCCCGCGGCGTGCACGGCGCGCAGTCGCTCCTCGGTGAGCGTCGGGGTGCCGGAGGGGGAGACGGCGACGCGGACCCCGGCTTCCCTGCCGTACGCGATGAGGTCCGTCAGGTCGGGACGCTGGAACGGGTCCCCTCCGGTGATCACGAACAGGGGGGCCGGCTGCCCGAAGGCGGCCACCTGGCGCAGCAGATCCCGCGCGGCGGCGGTGTCCAGCTCCCACGGGTCGCGGTCGGGCACGGCTTCGGCACGGCAGTGGAGGCAGGCCAGCGGGCAGGCGCGGGTGGACTCCCAGATGACGATGAAGGGCCGCTCCCCCGCGTCGTGCCTCTGGTGGCGGATGACGTGCGTGGCGGCGCTCATCGCGCGGTCCTTCCCTGCGTCCCGAGGCTGTGTCCGGCCGCCCTGGAGTCAGGGCGGACGAGGCGGGCGGCCGGACGGTGACCGGGCCGGACCGGGCGCGGCACCCATCGTGAGCGGCGGCGATGGGACCGGCCTTGAAGGCCGGTGATGTGGTCGTGCACGGTATTCCTCCGGATCGGTCGCCGTCAGCAGCCAGCGGCGGCGGTGGTCGGGGCGGCGGCCGAAGGTCTTCTCGAACGGGGCCGACGGTCCCTTTTCGCGACGGGCGCACGGGGCCGATGGCCCCTTTCGCGACAAACGCACAGTTCCGGACAATTAGCCAGAAAGGCGGCATGGGTCTGGTCCCGGGCGGGCGGGCCGCCGTGTGTTCAGGGACGGTTCGGGGAGCGGGGCGTCAGGGCGTCCGCGGTGGCGACCAGTGCGACGCCCAGACCGGTCAGTGCGGCGCCCAGACCGGCGACCAGGGTCGTGATCTGCCATGCCTGGTAGGCGGACATCAGCGAGGCGCGCAGGGACTGGCCCATGAACGCGGTCTGGCGCAGTCGGGAGAGTTGCTCGTCCTCGCCGCCGGCGGCGTGCAGCTCCGCGGTGATCTCCGCGTAGGTGCGGCCGCCGGTGGCCCGGACGAGATTGCCCTTGATGAACTCGGCGTAGGCGTGCGCCTCGGTGCCCGTTTCCACAGGGTGCCCGGCGTAGGCCTCGAGTTCGGCGGGCAGCCCCCGGTCGGGGAAGGTGATCTTCTGGGCGGCCAGTTCGGTACGGATCTCATTCCTGCCGCCGCGGGCGCGCACCAGCATGACCGGCCCGGCCACGATCAGAGCAATGCCTACCGTCCCGAGCAGGGTGCCGGCCCGACGGTGTGTTCCGTCCATGGCGTGTCTTCCTTCTTTCCTCGTGAGCCCGCGGGTGCGGCGGGTGCGTGCACCCGCCGGCCCGAGCGATGCCCGGCCTCTGCCGGGAGGTGGGGTGGCGCCGCGTCAGGGGTGACTGAGCCGCAACCGCCAGGCTTCGGGGCCGCGCTCCAGGTACTCCACCGAGAAGATCCCGGGGTTGCGCTGCTCGATCTGCGCGAGGAGCGGCAGCGGGTCGTGCGGGGCGATCAGCACCATCGCGGTGCCGGCCGGGACTGCGTCGAGAGCGCCGAACACGGTGGCGTGGCGCAGGGCATGCGGGACCTCCCGTACATCCAGCTCGGGCTCCGCCGCCTCCTCGGCGCCGCCGCAGCCGCACACTCCGCCGCAGCCGCCGCTCTCCTCGACCGGTTCTTCCCGCATGTCCTGTCCCTTCTCGGTGTTCCGGTTCTCGTGGGCGCTCCTGGCGGACGTGTCGTCCGTGAGTCGCCGGTGGGTGTCCGCGAGCAGTTCCGCGAGCGACACCCCGGGTGTCATGGCGAGCAGCGGCAGCACGATGCCGTTCTCCTTGGCCAGATGCTCCTCGAAGAGCACTTGCAGGGCTCGGGCGTCGGCCGCCGCGCCCACCGGGGTGGGCGCGGCGCGCAGGGAGTCGACGAGCGCGGCCAGACAGCGGTGTTCGCCGATCAGGCTCTCGACGAGCAGGCGGGCCTCGGGCATGGCGTGGGCGGCCGGGTAAAGGTCCAGCTCCTCGGCTTCGGCGTGCGGCAGCAGCGACCGGTCGCAGAATGCCGCGAGGCCGAGACGGATCTCCTCGGCGCCGCCCCGGTCCCGGTCCACGGCTGTGAGCAGCATCCTCACCCGCCCGGCCAACTCCCCGGCCAGGCGGGCATGATGCATCGCGGCGGCTTCGAGAGCCTTGGCGTCCTCGGGGGCCGAGGCGAGGGTGAGCACACTCATGACGGTCTCCAGCGGGTCGGCGGTCGGCTCTGCCGGCCGGTTCGGGTGGCGATGGCATCTTGGGGTCCGGTGCCGGGGAGGGCTGACGCCGCGTCCGGCCGCGGTGGGGCGGCTGGACGCACGGCCGAACCGGGGCGACGCGGGCCCGTTCGCGGTGCGCCTGCGGTGACGGGGGACGAAGGAGTGGTCGCCTGGCAGGCACACGATGCGAGGGTCCGGACGAAAGCCCGTCCGCGGTTCGGTCGATGCCCAGCATGCAACTGCGGACACACCCGACCTGCTGGCCGACCGGACCCGGCACCGGGACCGTTCGGCCCTATTGCGGCCTTCCGGAGTGGGCCGGTAGGCCGTCCGGTAGGGACCGCCGGACCCAGGTACGCCGAGGTCCGGGCCACCTAGCGTTCCGGTCCATGGAGAGCGATCAGAACGTACGAGGGCAGACGTCGCGCGCTGGTGAGGACTGGCCGCTGGCCGCCCGGCGATTGCTCACCCGCCGTGAGGTGTCGGCCGACGGCCGCGCCGTGTTCGGCGAGGGCGACCCGAAGTGGGAGGGTTTCTACCGCGACCGGTGGGCGCACGACAAGGTGGTGCGTTCCACGCACGGGGTCAACTGCACGGGTTCCTGCTCGTGGATGGTGTATGTAAAGGACGGCATCATCACCTGGGAGCACCAGGCCACCGACTATCCGTCGATCGGCACGGACTGCCCCGAGTACGAACCGCGCGGCTGCCCGCGCGGAGCATCGTTCTCCTGGTACACGTACTCCCCCAGCCGGGTCCGCTACCCGTACGTGCGCGGCACACTGCTGAAACTGTGGCGCGAGGCACGCAAGCGGCTCGGCGACCCGGTCGCCGCCTGGGCGGAGATCACCTCCGACCCGGCGAAGGCGCGCGCCTACAAGCGGGCCCGCGGCAAGGGCGGTCTGGTGCGCGCCGACTGGGACGAGGTGAGCGAGCTGGTCGCCGCCGCCCACGTCCACACGGTCAAGGCGTACGGTCCGGACCGCGTAGCGGGCTTCTCGCCGATCCCGGCGATGTCGATGGCGTCGTTCGCGGCCGGCACCCGGTTCATGTCGCTGATCGGCGGAACTCTGCTGTCGTTCTACGACTGGTACGCCGACCTGCCGATCGCCTCCCCGCAGGTCTTCGGCGACCAGACCGACGTCCCCGAGGCCGCCGACTGGTGGAACGCCGGCTACCTGGTGATGTGGGGCTCCAACATCCCCGTCACCCGCACGCCCGACGCGCACTTCCTCACCGAGACCCGCTACAACGGCACGAAGGTCGTCGCGGTCAGCCCCGACTACGCCGACAACGTCAAGCACGCCGACGAGTGGCTCTCCCCGCACCCCGGAACGGACGGGGCGCTGGCCATGGCCATGGGCCACGTGATTCTGCGAGAGTTCCTGATCGACCGCGAAGTGCCCTACTTCCAGGAGTACTTGAGGACTTTCACGGACGCGCCGTTCCTGGTGACCCTGCGCGAGCACGAGCAGGGGCTGGTCCCGGACGGGTTCCTGACCGCGGCCGACCTCGGGCACGACGAGGAGAACGCCACTTCCAAGACCGTGCTGCTGGACAGCGCGAGCGGTGAACCCGTCGTGCCGAACGGTTCGCTCGGCTACCGGTGGGGAGAGACCGGCGCGGGCCGCTGGAACCTCGACCTCGGCGATGTCGTACCCGAGTTGAGCCTCCTGGAGCGGGCCGAGGACAGGGTCGCCGTCGCACTGCCCCGGTTCGACGAGGGAGCCACCGAGGGTGGTTCGGTGATGGTCCGCGGGGTTCCCGTCCGCAGGATCGGCGGGCGGCTGGTGACCACGGTGTTCGATCTGATGCTGGCCCAGTACGGCGTGGCCCGCCCGGGACTGCCGGGCACCTGGCCCTCGTCGTACGAGGACGCGTCCGAGCCGTACACGCCGGCCTGGCAGGAGACGATCACCTCGGTCCCGGCCGAGCAGGCGGCCCGGATCGCCCGGGAGTTCGCCCGCAACGCCGAGCGCACACGCGGCCGTTCGATGATCGCGATGGGCGCGGGCACCAACCACTGGTTCCACTCCGACACCATCTACCGGGCCTTCCTGGCGCTGACCACCATGACCGGCTGCCAGGGCGTCAACGGCGGCGGCTGGGCGCACTACGTCGGGCAGGAGAAGGTCCGCCCGGTCACCGGGCAGCAGCACCTGTCGTTCGCCTTCGACTGGCAGCGGCCCACCCGGCACATGGCCGGCACCTCGTACTGGTACCTCAACACCGACCAGTGGCGCTACGAGGCCATCGGGCCGGACGAGTTGGCGTCGCCCCTGGGCGAGGGACGCTTCGCGGGCAAGTCCACCGCCGACTGCCTGGCCCAGGCGATCCGCATGGGCTGGACCCCTGGTCACCCCGGCTTCAACCGCAACCCGCTCGACCTCACCGACGAGGCTGCCGCCGCCGGGCGACCCGTCGCCGAGCACATCGTCGACGAACTCAAGTCCGGGCGGCTGAGGTTCGCCGCGGAGGACCCCGACGACCCGGCCAACTTCCCCCGCGTACTGACTGTCTGGCGGGCCAACCTGCTGGGCTCCTCCGGCAAGGGCAACGAGTACTTCCTGCGCCATCTGCTGGGCACGGACGCGGCGGTCCGCTCCGAGGAGACCCCGCCCGAGGCACGCCCCAAGGACGTGGTGTGGCGGGAGGAGGCCCCCGAGGGCAAGCTCGACCTGCTGGTCACCATGGACTTCCGGATGACCTCGACCAGCCTGCTCTCCGACGTCGTCCTGCCGGCCGCCACCTGGTACGAGAAGGACGACCTGTCCAGCACGGACATGCACCCCTTCGTGCACGCCTTCACCCCGGCCATCGCCCCGCCCTGGCAGGCCCGCACCGACTACGACACGTTCCTGACCATCGCCGACAAGTTCAGCGAACTGGCCGGTGAGCACCTCGGCACCCGTACCGACGTCCTGGCCGTACCTCTGCTGCACGACACCCCCGACGAACTCGCCCAGCCCGGCGGGTTCGTACGGGACTGGAAGGCCGGCGAGTGCGAGCCGGTCCCCGGCCGGACCATGCCCAAACTCGTCGTCATCGAGCGCGACTACGCGGCGGTGGCGCAGAAGATGCGCGCCGTCGGCCCGCTCCTCGACACGCTGGGCACCACCACCAAGGGCGTCACCGTCCACCCGGACCAGGAAATCGAGGAACTGCGCCACCGCAACGGGACCGTCCGGGACGGAATCGCCGCCGGGCGCCCCTCGCTGGCCACCGCCTCCGACATGTGCGAGGCGATCCTCGCCCTGTCCGGCACCACCAACGGTCGCCTGGCAACGGAGGGCTTCCGCGAACTGGAACGGCAGACCGGCAGCAAGGGTCTCGTGGAACTCGCCGCCGAACGGGAGGGCGAGCGGATCACCTTCGCCGACACCCGCACCCAGCCCCGCGCCGTGATGACGTCGTACGAGTGGTCGGGCAGCGAGGCAGGCGGGCGCCGCTACTCCGCATTCGTCATCAACACCGAGCACAAGAAGCCCTGGCACACCCTCACCGGACGGCAGCACTTCTTCGTCCAGCACGACTGGATGGCCGAATTCGGCGAGCAACTCCCGGTCTACCGGCCGCCGTTGAACACACCTCGGCACTACGGCGACGATCAACTGCACGAGGAGGGCCGGGCCGAGGTCACGGTCCGCTATCTGACCCCGCACTCGAAGTGGTCCATCCACTCCAACTACCAGGACAACGCCCACATGCTGGCGCTGTCCCGGGGCGGCCCGGTCATCTGGATGTC
Organism: Streptomyces sp. NPDC005281; assembly: GCF_040607495.1. Lineage (NCBI taxonomy): Bacteria > Bacillati > Actinomycetota > Actinomycetes > Kitasatosporales > Streptomycetaceae > Streptomyces > Streptomyces sp. NPDC005281. The sequence goes on from NZ_JBEXGX010000024.1 coordinate 28,311, forward strand.
CACCGCCGACGCCGAGAAGATCGGCGTCAAGGACAACGAGTGGATCGAGGCGTACAACCGCAACGGTGTCGTCGCCGCCCGCGCCGTGGTCACCCACCGCATGCCCGAGGGCACGGTGTACATGTACCACGCCCAGGACCGCAACGTGAACGTGCCGAAGACCGAGGTCAGCGGCAAACGCGGCGGCATCCACAACTCCCTGACCCGCCTGCTGATCAAGCCCACCCATCTGGCGGGCGGCTACGCCCAGTTCACGTACGCCTTCAACTACTACGGCCCGACCGGCAACCAGCGCGACGAGGTCACGGTCATCCGCCGTCGCTCGCAGGATGTGGAGTACTGACATGCCCCGTGGCGAAGCCACTATCGGACGCGTGATGGCTCAGATCGCGATGGTGATGAACCTCGACAAGTGCATCGGCTGCCACACCTGTTCGGTCACCTGCAAGCAGACCTGGACCAACCGCACCGGTGTCGAGTACGCCTGGTTCAACAACGTCGAGACCAAGCCCGGCGTCGGCTACCCGCGCCGCTACGAGGACCAGGAGCAGTGGAAGGGCGGCTGGATGCTCGACAAGCGCGGGCGCCTCGTCCTGCGCTCCGGAGGCCGCCTGAAGCGGCTGCTGTCACTGTTCTCCAACCCCGACCTGCCATCCATCGAGGACTACTACGAGCCGGTCACCTACGACTACGACAACCTGGTCAACGCCCCGGCGGGCCCGGACATGCCGGTTGCCCGCCCCCGCTCGGTCCTCACCGGAAAACCCACCGCCATCACCTGGGGCGCCAACTGGGAGGACGGCCTCGGTGGCGCGGGCGAGAACGCCGGCGCCGACCCCAACCTCACCGGGGAATGGGCCGCGAAGGTGAAGTTCGAGTTCGAGCAGACCTTCCTCTTCCACCTCCCCCGCCTGTGCGAGCACTGCCTCAACCCGGCCTGTGTGTCGGCGTGTCCGTCCGGCGCGATGTACAAGCGGGTCGAGGACGGCATCGTCCTGGTCGACCAGGACCGCTGCCGCGGCTGGCGGATGTGCGTGACGGCGTGCCCGTACAAGAAGGTGTACGTCAACCACGCCACCGGCAAGGCCGAGAAGTGCACCTTCTGCTTCCCGCGCATCGAGGCCGGGCAGCCCACCGTCTGCTCCGAGACCTGTGTCGGACGCCTGCGCTACCTCGGCCTGCTCCTCTACGACGCCGACCGCGTCGGCGAGGCCGCGGCCACCCAGGACGAGAAGGACCTGCTGGACGCCCAGCGCGGCGTCTTCCTCGACCCGCGCGACCCCCAAGTCATCGCGGCGGCACGGGAGGCCGGCATCCCCGAGGACTGGCTGGACGCCGCCCGCCGCTCTCCGGTGTACGACCTGGTCATGCGCTACAAAGTGGCGCTGCCACTGCACCCGGAGTACCGGACTCTGCCGATGGTCTGGTACGTGCCGCCGCTCTCTCCCGTGCTGGACGCCGTGGACGCGGCGGGCGGGAACCAGGACGACCCCGACCATGTCTTCGCCGCCGTCACCCGGCTGCGCATCCCGCTGGAGTACCTGGCGGAGCTGTTCGCCGCCGGGGACGCGGACGTGGTCGGCGGAGTGCTGATGAAGCTCACCGCGCTGCGCTCCTACATGCGCGAGCGCACCCTGGGCGAGGACGGGGACGAGGCCGTGCTCAAGGCCGTCGGCCTCACCGCCCGGGAGGCCGAGGACATGCACCGGCTGCTCGCGGTCGCGAAGTATGCCGACCGCTATGTCGTCCCGGCCGCGCACAAGGAGGACGCGGCCGCGCTGACCGCGATGGAGAACCGCTGCCCGGTCGAATCGTCCGACACCGAGCAGGACGCCGGGGGTGGACGGGTGATGCTCGGGATCCCCACCCTGCGCCGCAAGAACACCGGAGACCGACCATGAGCCCCCTGCCCGCCGGCATTCCCGCCCTGGTCCGCACCCGCGTACGGGCGGCCGTACGCCGCCCGGTCCGGCTCACGCCCGAGGAGGCCGAGGCGCGCACGCTGCTGCTGCGCCTGTGCTCGCTCCTGCTCCAGTACCCCGACGCCGAACTCACCACCGCCCGGCCGGTCCTGACAGCCGCCGTCAGGGCGCTGCCGCCCTCACCCGCCGCCGAGCACCTCACCTCCTTCAGCGCCTGGCTCACCGCCGAGGAGACGGATGCCCTGGAGCGCCACTACGTCGAGATGTTCGACCTGCGCCGCAAGAGCAGTCTCTACCTCACCTACTACCTGCACGGCGACACCCGCCGCCGCGGCATGGCCCTGCTCACCCTGAACCAGCGATACAAGGCTGCCGGCTGGGACACCGACGGGGGTGAACTGCCCGACCACCTCCCGGTCGTGCTGGAGTTCGCCGCCCTCACCGGCCCCGGCGCGGGCGAGGCGCCCCTGCGTCAGCACCGACGGGGACTGGAGCTGATCCACCAGGCGCTGACAGACGCCGACTCCGCGTACCGGCACGTGCTGGGAGCGCTGCTCACCCTGCTTCCCCCGTCCACCGAGGCGGACCGGGCTGCGGTAGCCCGGCTGGTCGCCGAGGGCCCGCCCAACGAGGACGTCGGCCTCGACCCCTACGGGACCTACGGGGAGGGGGAGTTCGCCCCTCCGGGCACGTTCGTGCCCCCGGTGTCCGCCCCGCCGACCCGCGTGCCGCCCCACCCGACCAGCCTTATGGAAGGCCCCCGATGAACGCCCCGCTCCTCCCCGTGGCCGCCACCTCCGTCAGCGGCGCCGATCTGCTCCTGTGGGTCGCGATCCCGTACATCTGTCTCGCGGTGTTCGTGGTCGGGCACATCTGGCGCTACCGGCAGGACCAGTTCGGCTGGACCTCCCGCACCAGCCAGCTCCTCGAACACCGCTGGCTGCGCTGGGCCAACCCACTGTTCCACCTCGGCGCCTTCATGGTGATCGGCGGACATGTCGTGGGGCTCGCCGTCCCCGACTCGTGGACCGAGGCCGCGGGCATCTCCGAGCACATGTACCACACCACGGCCGTCTGGGCGGGCTCGGTGGCGGGCGTCGCCATGGTCACGGGCCTCGGCATGCTGTGCGCCCGACGGCTGCTGACCCGGCGGATCCGGCTGGGCACCGACCGCAGCGACAAGCTCCTCTTCCCGCTGCTGTCCGCCACCGTGCTGCTGGGCATCTCCGCCACCGCCGCGCACAACGTCTTCGGCCCCGGCTACGACTACCGCTCCACCATCTCCGTCTGGTTCCGCGGCCTGTTCACCCTCCAACCGCAGCCGGAAGCGATCTCCGGGGCTCCGATCCTGTTCCGACTGCACGCCCTGACCGCCTGCCTGCTCTTCGCCGCCTGGCCCTTCACCCGCCTCGTCCATGTGTGGAGCGCGCCGATCGGGTACCTCACCCGGCCCTACCTGGTCTACCGCAGGAGGGCTACGTCGACGGCAGCCCTCACGGCCGCGGGCCGGACCCGGTCGGCCTCCAACTCCCGGCGTGCCGTGTGAGCCACGGTCCCGCACTCTCGGCGGAGTCCACGACCGCCGGGAGCACGCACCCAGCGGGCGCCGGCCGCCGAACGGGCCTGGTCTTGCTCCTCACCGGGATCGTCGGCTGGCTCGCCTCCTTCCAGCTCACCGTGGACGACTGGCGGCTGCTCCGCGACCCCTCCTACCGACCGCCGTGCAACATCAGCCCGGTCGTGAGCTGCGGCAGCGTCATGTCCAGTTCGCAGGGCAGCCTGTTCGGCTTCCCCAACATGCTGCTCGGGCTCGGCGCCTTCGCCGCCGTGGCCGCCCTGGGCATCGCCGCCCTCACCGGCACCCGCCTGCACCGCGGACTCTGGCTCGGGCTGGACGCCGGGGCGCTGATGGGCGTGGTGTTCGTCCACTGGCTGATCGCGCAGTCGCTCTACGAACTCAACAAGCTCTGTCCCTATTGCGCTGTCGTGTGGATCTCCACCATCGCACTGTTCTGGTACGTCACATTGCACTGCCTGGAGCAAGGAATCCTCCCCGCACCGCACCACGTACTGGTGGTCGTCCGCGACACCCACTGGATGCTGCTCGGCGCCTGGTACGGGGTGATCGCGCTGCTCGTCCTCACCCGCTTCTGGCCGTACTGGAGCAGCCTGCTGTGACCGACCCGGCATCGGCCTCGAAGTCGACCAGACGCTCCTCCTCGCCCTCGCAGGCGAGGCCGCGCACGGCGCGGAGTTCAAGAAGAGAGTTGCAAGCCGTACAGGCCGCGGCCACCGACGAGTCGGCGCCCGGTGACCAACTCCGACTCGATGCGCCCGAAGACCTCGCGTGGCGCCGACACCCACGAACGCGGACCCGTCCACAGAAGCCGTGCGTGCTCGGCGGGATCGGTGACCAGGTTCCGCCACACCGGTGACGACACCGCTCCAACCTGAATCGGAGGCGGCGTCGACCTCGTCCGCCTCCAGGGTGAACCGTTCCGGGCACCGTGCCGGCCAAGTGGCGACAAAAGTACGCCCTGTTCACCGCGCCCTGGCAGGAAGCCTGGGCCGGATTGCGTGGTCAGAACGAGGGCGGCAACGGCAACCTCAAGAAGTCCGCCCTCGACAGCATCGACAATCCCCGGTTCCACCTGCCGCACGGACGTGTCGCGCAGGCATGTCCTGTTTTTGCAGGTGAGAGGTACAGCACCCGGAGCGCCACCGCACCAACCCCTCACCGAGCCGATCACACGACCCGAAGGCTCCAGGAACGACGAAAAACCGGTGAGTCATATGACTCGACCGGTAATTCGTGAACGTGCCAGGGACCAACTCGTGAACGTCCCACCGCTTTCGGTGAACGTCCCTTATGGCTTGCGTCAGTTCGGGACGAGTGAGACGAGAACGGGATGATCGAGCACGTCGTGGCAGGAGCGAAGGCCGTGGGACGCGCCGTTCGGGGGTGCGGCGGCATCCTGCGGTATCCGACGGAACGGCTCCACGCACGTACAGCGGTGCAGATCGAGCGTGAGCGCAACGCGCACACTGTCGCGGTCCTTTTGAGCGTGAGGGCACGGATCTCGGTTGTGCGCAGGGCGTCGAAGGCGAGCAGGGCGGTGACGGCGGCGCGGGCCGGGTCGGGTGAGGTGAGGGCCTCGCGGATGGGGTCGAGGTCGGCCGGCAGCGGGATGCCGCGGTAGAGGGTGCCGACCCGCAAATTGACGGCGGGGTTGCGGAGTGCGCCGTGGTGGGTGTGCAGGAAGGCGAACACGGTACGCAGGGCGGAAGCGGCATTGGTGTAGTCGTTGCCCGTCAGGTGGCAGGCGTCGAGTTCCTGGCGGAGTTGGGTGGCACTGACGTGGGTGAGGTCGCTCGGGCCTACCGCGGCGAGGCGGGTGAGGACGGGCACGGCGAACTGCAGGTGGTGGCGCATGATGGCCGGGACGGGCCAGGCTGCGGGGCGGGTCGGTTCGGCCGTGCAGGCGGGTGGTGAACCAGTGGGCGAGCTGGCCGGTCATGACCTCGGACAGAGCCGCCGTGGTGCGGGCGAACGAGACCTCGATCGTCTGGGGCAGGTCGTCCTCGAGGAAGCTGTGGGCGGTGAGGAACTCGCGCCGCAGGCGGGATGCAAGGTTTTTTACCCGACAGTTGGTGGAGCAGGCTGGCCGGCACCGGGCCGCCGGGGGTGTACTCCCGAACGATTACGGAAAGCAATATTTTCATATTGAACATCCCGCGCCCGTGTCTGCTTCAGTCATGACAGGAATGGAGCGCGTTCATGTAGGCCGAATGAACGATCGTCCTTCACATCCTCGGACACGCCCAGCGCGAGCGCCTGGTTGTGGTCGCGGTGCACCGGATCTACTTGTCGGCTCATGCCGGGCGCAGGCACCCGGACGGCACCTGGCCGTCGGATACGACCCGCCACAGGCTCCCGCCGCCGCTCTCGCGGTACTGCGACGGTCCCGGCCGACGGCGACGATGCACGACCGCACCCGCTCGCCCCGGGCGGAACCGCACGATCGGCGAACGTGTCGTCGCGACCGGTCCCTCGTTCCGCGTCGGCCTGCGCACCGCCACCTTCTGGACCGCCCGCCACGTCGACGTACACAGTGCGGCAGCGGTCGGCGGAGCAGCGGACAGGGCGGTCACGAGGACGGCGACGACGGCGGCCGCAACGCTGAGCAGACGTCTAGCCGGATGCATGACTATCGTTCCCGTGCGTCGACGTCACGCCCGCGCGCGATGGCCGTTACGCCACGTTGAAGGTCCGCGACATCGCCGAGACCGGTGCTCAGGTCGACCCGAAGGCAGCGGCCCTGGCCTCCGCTGAACCGGGCCGCGTTTCCCTGCTTGCCATGAGCGATCTCACCGCCGTACATTCCCTGCACCCGGCTTGTCCGGCCGCTTCGACTATCCCCTTTGAGCACATGAGGAGCGCCCGGTATGACGGGTGTAATGGCGGTCTCAGGCGGCACCGCATCCGGCAAGTCCACCCTTGCCGAAGCCCTGTCGCTGCAGTGTCCCGAGAGCGTGGCGCTGATCCATCTGGACGACTACTACGTGCCCGCGCACGACACCCTGAGGGGTGTGTGGACAGTCAGTGCCGACGGGCACACCGTCCTCGACTGGAACCATCCGGGGTCGATCGACGAGACAGCGGTGACACACGCCATCGACGCGGCGCTGCGGCGCCCCGGCGTGCTGCTGGTGGTGGTCGAGGGCCTGTTCGCGCTGTCACTGCCGTCCGTGGTCCGGCGAGCGGCGTGGCGGGTGTACGTCGACACCCCCGACGACATACGCCTGGCCCGCAAGATCCTCCGGAAGATCGAGATGCAGCGGCAGGACCCCCGGCTGTCCCTGCGCAACTATCTCCAGACCGGCAGGGACCGCCACGCAGCCCACGTCGCGCCCTCCCGGGCAGCAGCCGATCTGGTCGTCGACGGGACCGCGAGCGAGGCGGAGATGCTGGCGGCCGTCATGCCGCTGATCGGGCAGACCCTCGCGCCGCCGCCGGCGCCCTCGCGCGCACGGGGGGTGCGCGGTGTGACCCGTACCCCCGGGGTCCCGGTGTTCGCGCTGTGACGTGCCCCGGGGCACCGGCCCCGGCGAGCGACGCCGCGTGATGACGCGTCCGGCAACACGGCCCAACCCCCGGCGGGCTCTCAGGCGAATCGCCACCGATCCAGTTCACCTGCGGCGGCCAGGCGAACCACAGGAGCGACATATGGCGGGATCAGGACAAGACCCGCATCCAGGTTCCCTTCCCCTTCCCCCGGCACCCGCGTGGGCGTGCCCTCCGAGATGCACCACGACGGCGCCTTCTGCGAACCACGCACCACCGGAACAGCCACCGCAGACCGCTCAGCCTTGATGAAGGACATAGAGGTACCGCCGCCCGCGGATACGCGAGCGAGCCGGGACCACCTGGTCCGGACTCGCGGGCTGTTCGGGGCGCGGCTGCCACAGATCGAACTCGGCGGCCCTGCCGGCGGCGGTCGGCACACAGCGCGTCGGCCCGGCCGGCGGCGGTCGGCACCATCGCGTCGGTCACCAGATCGTCGCGCTGCGCGACGGCCGCAGGTGCTGACCCGCGCGCATAGGGCAGGATCGAATCGTGAGGCCCGAGATCTCGAAATACGGATCCGGTGCATCCGCTCAGCGTTCCTGTCGGGAAGACGTAGGAACCTCCCGTACTCCTGAAGTCAGCCGCTGCGGTCTCCGCGAAAGGGACCTTCCATGGTCGAAGTCGAACGCACGCTCACCCTGCACCACCCCCTTCCGGACGTGGTGGCCTACCTGGCCGATTTCTCGCACGCCCAGGAATGGGACCCGGGCACGGTCAGCTGCCGTCCGGCCAGAGCCGGCGCCCCCGTCGCCAAGGGCGCTGAATGGCTCAACGTCTCTACGTTCCGCGGACGGCGCACCGAACTCCGCTACCAACTGGCCCGGCTCGAAGACCAGCGCCTGACCTTCGTCGGACGTAATCGCACCGCCACCTCCACGGACGACCTCACCTTCCGCGAGGAGAACGGCGCCACCCGTCTCACCTACCGGGCCCGAATCGACTTCCACGGCCTGGCCCGGCTGGCCTCTCCGTTCCTGCGCGGAGAATTCGAGCGCCTCGGAGACGAGGTGGCCCACAGGATGCCGCAGGCGGTGGACCGTCACTTCGCCTCCGGCGGGGGCTCGGCGGGCTGATCCCGCCACCGCTGGTCCCGGCCGCAACCAGGCGCGGGGCAAACCTCGCCCACCTAGGGGCTCCCATCGGCGGTCTTGGCCGGTGAGAGCGAGCAGGGGCATCCAGGTCAAGAGCTTGCATCCGTGGAGGGGCGATCCCGAGGCGACATCGAGCGATCAGTTCCGATGCCAAGAGAGGTCTTCTTGGGGTACGTGCTCGTGAGGCGCCGGTAGTGACGTCGGCCAGTCCTCGGATCGTGGGCACGTAGGGACTCGAAGAAGCTTGATGACTGGTGAGGAGACTCCGCGTGAGCGACATCGTGGTCCCGAAGATCGTCCGGCCTGAGCGCACAGTATCGGGCCCGTGGCTGGAGGTGATCGCCTCGAATCTCGACTACCACCGAGCGACCTTCTTGTGGAAATGCGAAGGCCTCTCGGATGAACAACTGCGGCAACGTCCAATGCGGTCGTCGGCGCTGACCCTGCTGGGGCTCATGCGCCACCTTCAGGGAGTCGAACGTGCCTGGTTCCAGCGGACGTTGGCCGCCACGACGCCTCGCTTCTTCCCCTATCGGACCTACGTCACCGCTGACGGTGGCGAGTGGTATGACGAGTCGGACACCACGCCGGCCGGGGACGTCTACGAGGACTACCTCACGGCGTGCGAGGAGTCGCGACAGGCCTTCGCGGAGGTGACCGTCGACGTCGCACGCATCGTGCCGAACCCGGAATTCGGTGACACCGATGTGCGGTTCGTCCTTGAGCACGTGATCGAGGAGTACGCCCGCCACGTGGGCCATGCGGATCTCCTCCGGGAGGCCATCGATGGCGTCACCGGCGAGTAGCCAACCCCTGCGCCCCAAAGCATGCCTCAGCCCCGCATCCGACGACCGATTTCCGCGCGCCCGAGGTGGAAGAACCGGGGTGCCCGACGTCGCGGAACGGGTCCGACGGTGCGGCGAGAACGGCTGGGCGTTCGGGGAGAGTTGGTGTATCCGTCAGGTAGTTGTCGTGATGCCCGCACACGTCTGGCGCGGCCCGTGCATCATTGAGGACTGTGTGTCGAACTTCTCTTCGCTGTAAGCGAGTTGGCGTACGCGGTTCGGCTGAGCGGGTGGCGCCGGGGGGCGACAGGGGGGCGATGCTGACGTGGGCTGCCGTGGACGGCATTGGACGCGTCACGGCCGACGGCGACTACGAACACTGGCCCCTGCCCGCCGGAACCGATCCGCAAACCATCGTCCAAGGCCCCAATGGCGCCCGGTGGTTCACCACGGAGTCCCAGGTAGGCCGCCTCACACCGGCGGGAAAGCTCACCATGTGGCCCGCGCCGGGCGCGCGATCGCTGGGCAGCACCGTCGCCGCCGACGGCGCCTTCTGGCTCGCGGACGAGACGACGAGCGTCGTCCGCGACTTCTCACCCCCGGACGACGTCTGACGCATCGTCACGAGTCACACGTGCATCCTCAACCCGGCCTGAGGCCATGTCATGGGGGCGTGATGCACGTGCAGGACGGCGGGCCGACCGACGCCGGGAGGGCCGCGAGAGAACGACTACGGCCAAAGGCAGTGGGCTACCTCGTCGCGGTTCCCGGTACTTGGCCGCGTACTGGCATGATCCCGTGGAGCCGGCGGGGTTTGGGGGCGTCCAGCAGGGTGACGCCGTTGTAGCGGCGGCCCTGGAGGAAGAGCACGGGAGCTGCAACGAACGTGATGAAGATCGAGACGACGCTGACGGGGAACAGAGCCGGGAGCGACTGTCCCTCGGGAAGAGTGCGGCCGCCCTCGTGGACGGCATAGGCGAATGCGGCGAAGAAGACAACGACGCTCAGGGCAGCCAGGACCAGCAGGAGTGCGCTGGTCCGGCGGGTGCGGGCCTCCGTGCGGACCTCGGCCAGCAGGGAGGCGTCGCACATGGGGCAGGCCAATTCGACGCTGTGCTTGCCGGATGCCGGTCGGCGCACGCGGTACAGGCTGTCCCGCCACGTGATCCTGCGGGTTCGGGTGAGGACACCGGTTGTCCGGTCACTGAGGATGTGGCGCACCGAGACTTCCACAGTGCCTGGTATCGGTCTGTTCATGTCCTTGCAACCCCCTCCGCCGTACGCCCCTGTGTGGACGCGCAGAGAACACAGTGTCAGGCGAGCGAAGGAAAGGGATCAACAGCTCGCGAAAGGCTTTGCCCTGACCATGCCTTCCAGGTGGGACGTTGGTGATCTTTGAGGTCGTCGCCGGAGGCTTTGCGTTGCTCGGCGGTCCAGGGGTCGCTACCGGAGCGCCATGCTTCGGCGAGGGGGACCCTGTCACCGTTCCCGGCGCCATCGGCGGCGAGGGCATCGCCGCCCGGCTGACCCGAACACCGGCAAACGGCTCCCCCACCGGCCGCACACCATCCCGCGCGGCTGACACGTCCAGGGCGCCAAGGGCCTCGACAACCCGAAGACCTCCGTCGAGAAGCTCACAGGCGACCGCGGCGCCCTGTTCAAGCCCGGCGAACAGGGCAGCTGCCGAGTCCGGGCCGGGGTGCAGGACGGGATCTGCTGGAACGGTTCGGGCCATTGAAGACCGCCTGCGAACGCCAACGGCTCGGGTCACCCAACCGTGCATCGGGCCCATGTGTATGAACTCTCGGATGAGTAGCTGGTAGCGGAGCAAGCACACGATTGAAGCGCACAGGGGCCAGAGGCCCTTTGAACCGAAAGTACCCAGATGCGACCTGAATGGGTGCGCCGATTCGCTCGTGTGCTTCGCCGCGAATGCGGGTTTGTCGCGTGATGGACAGGCTTCCATCAGCCAGCCCGTCCATCGAAGGAGAGCACCCATGACGCCGTCCTCTGCGCCGCGACCCCACCGCCGCCGAATACACGCCGCCGCTGCCGCACTGCTCACCGCGGCGGCTCTGTCGGCGTCGGTGCCGGCCTTCGCCGACGGAGGGGCCGCAGCCTCAAGTGCCGACACCGAAGCAGGTGCCGCCGGCAGCAAGCCGACCGTCGTACTGGTGCACGGCGCGTTCGTCGACGCGTCCAGCTGGAACGCCGTCGTGGGACGCCTGCAGAGCCACGGCTACCGGGTCATCGCTGCTCCCAATCCGCTGCGCGGTCTGCCTGCCGACTCTGCCTACATCGCCAGCATCCTCCGCAGCGTGAAGGGCCCCATCGTCCTGGTCGGCCAGTCGTACGGTGGCGCAGTGATCAGCGAGGCCGCCACCGGCAACCCCAACGTCAAGGCACTCGTGTACGTCTCCGCCTTCATGCCGGACAAGGGCGAGACGCTCGGCCAGCTCGGCGCGAAATTCCCCGGCAGCGAGCTCAACCCGGCCTTGGTGCAAGTGCCCATCAAGAACGCGGACGGCTCCTCGGGCACAGATCTGTACGTCTCGCCGGACAAGTTCCGCGCCGTCGCAGCCGCGGACCTCCCCGAGGCCGCCACATCGGTGGCGGCTGCGGCCCAGCGTCCCATCTCGGCCACGGCCTTCACCGACAAAGTCACGTCCGCCGCGTGGAGGACCATCCCGTCCTGGGCCGCCGTCGCCACCAACGACAAGGCCATCTCACCCGACTTGGAGCGCTTCCAGGCCAAGCGCGCCGGGTCGCACACCGTCGAGATCGACTCCTCACACAGTGTGATGATTTCCCACCCTGACGCCATCACGGACCTTATTCTCGCTGCCGCCCGCGCGGAGTCCGGCACCCCGGCCCTCGCCGAAACAGGACTCACCACTCTCGGGCGCGTCGGGGTCGGCGCGGCCGGCGCGATGCTCATCGCGGGCACGGGACTTGTTGTGGTCAGTCGCAAACGGTCCGCCAGCAGGCACTGACCGGCAGAGTAGTTCCGCCACCAACCGCCCAGGCCAAGCCAGAAGGACCTTCGCGAGATCGGTGTCAGCCTGCGGGACGAAGGTGATCGGCTCCGAGTGCTGGCTCGTGCGGAGCCGCTCTTGGGCTTGCCGCCTCGGCCGTGCAGGCCGCCGCCAGTTCGTCTGCTTGCCGGGCAATCGGTCCGCTGGCAGTTGAACTGCCGGTGCACCAGCGCCTTGGGAATCCGCGGGTGGTCGTACTCGCTCGACACATTCAACATCGCTTACGGCCCCGTCGACCGGGATGCCGTCCTGTCGGAGCCGACCGTGCTCGTTCGACCGGCGTCTCGTCCAGGCGCGCTTGCAGCCCTGACGGACAACGGGTCGCGCTTCGAGGCATCTGATCTGTCCGGCCGGACGGGGGCGGCACGGTTCGTCCATCTCCCGAATGTGCCGTCAGCGGGCCTGGCGGGGCGGCTGTCTGACGGGCCTCGCCACCGGTGGAAGAAGGTCTCCCGGGTCCGGTCCGGGGGCCGAGCCCTATCGGCGGGGTCCGTCGCGTCCCCGGCACCTGGATGGCCGCACGCGCCAGAGGCGGGGCGAGCTGGGCGCCGGACAGGGCTTCCAGCATCCATGTCCCGCGCCGGCCCTGCGCGAGCACCTTGAGTGGCCTGGTCTCCATGTCGTCGCCGGCCGACTTCACCAGGGCGGCGACGAGGTGGCCCGGAGAACGGCCATCCCTGGACGTCACGACCGCATGGGCTCCGCGCGAGCAGAGGTCTCCCGCCGCCCCACCTGACGAACATCGCGCATTCCCAGTCGGCCCCGCGCGAGCGGAGGTGTCCCGTGCTGTTGCAAGATCCCGTGCGAGGACCCGGTGTCGACCCCGTACGAGGACCCGGTGTCGACTCCGCGCGAGCGGAGGTGCTCCGGTGGAGATGCCGCGGGCGTCCGCCTCCGGGGAGCGGCTCGCTCGGTCCGTCCACGAGCCGCCGACCTGGCCTCTTTTGCCCTTTTTCTGAAGCATAGGGGCTGGCGTAAAGGTGACTTGACGCCTGGTGGACAGGGCAAACTGCTGACCTCGGCACTTGACGGCACCACGCTGTCCTCCCATGAGAGACATGAACAACAGGTGGCGCCGCGGGATCCGCCCTCCCCGGCCCCGGCATACGGTGGCAGCCGCCGCCCTCGTGGCGCTCGTGGCCGGTCTGACCGCCGCCCCGGGCGCCGCGCAGGACCTCGGCCCGCACACCGGGCGAACGGAAGCCGCCGCGCAGACCGGAGCGGCCCGGGCGCCGATCACCTCCCGGCATCAGCTCACCCTGATCACCGGCGACCGCGTCACGCTGGAGACGGACACCTCGGGCAAGCAGAGTGTGTCGGTCGAACCCGCCGAGGGCCGCGAACGAGTCGCGTTCATCAAGCGCCAGGCCGGTCGCGACTGGACGGTCATACCCGCCGACACGCTCCCGCTGCTCGCGACGGGCCGCCTCGACAAGGCGCTGTTCAACGTCTCCGCCCTGGTCCGGGGCAAGTACGCGCAGCGGTCGAGCCTGCCGCTGATCGTCGAGTACGCCGGGGACGCGGGCACCGCCCGGCGACAGCTGGCCGCCGCCGGCGCCGACACCGTCCGCCCCATCGGCGGGACCCCCTTCGCGACCCTCGGCGAACACCGCGCGGACGCCGCCGGGTTCTGGAAGGGCATCGCCCCCGGCCGGGCGGACGCCACGTCCTTCGGAGCGGGTGTGCGCCGGGTCTGGCTGGACGGCCACTCCAGGATCCAGCTCGACAGCACGGTGCCGCGTATCGGCGCCCCGCACGCCTGGGAGAAGGGCTACACCGGCACCGGCGTCAAGGTCGCCGTGCTCGACACCGGTTACGACCCCGACCACCCGGACCTCAAGGGCCTCGTCACCGAGTCCGCGAACTTCACCACCGAGCCGAACACCGATGACCTGAACGGTCACGGCACCCATGTGACCTCCACGGTCGCCGGTTCCGGCGCGGCCTCCGACGGCAAGTACAAGGGTGTGGCACCCGGTGTGCAGATCCTGTCCGGCAAGGTGTGCACCGCGGACGGCAACTGCGACAACTCGGACATCGTCGAGGGACTGGCCTGGGCCGCCCAGCACGGCGCCAAGGTGATCAGCCTCAGCCTGGGCGACACGGACACACCGGAGACCGACGCCCTCGAGGCCATGGTCGACACCGTGACCCGTGACTACGGCACGCTGGTCGTGGCCGCGGCCGGCAACAGCGGTCCCGGCAAGGTCTCCTCGCCCGCCTCCGACGACCGGGCGCTTGCCGTCGGCGCGGCCGAGGAGGACGACGACCTCGCCGCCTTCAGCTCGGTCGGCCCGCGGGTGGGCGACTCCGGCCTCAAGCCCGACATCATCGCCCCCGGCGTCAACGTCGTCGCCGCGAGGGCGGGTGGCACCACCGCCGACGACGGCTATGTCGCGATGAGCGGTACGTCCATGGCCACGCCCCATGTGGCCGGAGCCGCCGCCATCCTGTTCCAGCAGCACCCCGACTGGACGGCGGAGCAGGTCAAGAGCCAGTTGATGCAGTCGGCGACCGGCGCCAAGGAGCACGGCGCCTACTTCCAGGGCGCCGGACGTGTCGACGTCGCCCGGGCGGTCGACCAGGACGTCACCGCCGACACCGACGCACTGGACTTCGGGCTGATCCGCTGGACGGACGGCAATCGGCCTCCGGTGACCAAGAGCATCACCTACCGCAACCCGGGCGCCGCGCCGGTAACCCTTCAGCTGAAGGACAACCCGAGCACCGGGAAGAAGGACGTGCCCGCCCCCGCCGGGCTGTTCCGGCTCAGCGCCGACACGGTCGTCGTGCCCGCGCACGGAACCGCGGCCGTCACCCTCACCGCGACCCCGGAAGCCACCGCGACGTACGCCGCCTACAGCGGTGCGGTGATCGCAAGCACCGCGGACGACCAGGTGTCGGTGCGCGTCCCGTTCGGCATGGACGTCGAGCAGCCGTCCTACGACCTGCGCATCGGCATGAAGAGCCGCACGGGCGCCGCCCCCGACAACGCCTACCTGCTGGTCAACTCGGCCGACGGCAAGGCGTACGAGGTCGAGGCGCTCGGCAGGAGCAGCACGGTGGTGCGACTGCCGAAGGACACCTACTCGGTGAGCGGCTTCTACTTCGACGCCTCCTTCACCGAGGGCACCATCGTCGGCGTGCCGAAGGTCGTGATGACCGCCGACCGGCAGGTGACCATCGACGCCCGGAAGGCGAGGCCCGTCACGGTGTCGGCACCGAGCCGCTCCGCGCGCATCATGTCGGCCGAGATCGGCACGATCAGCATGGCCGACCAGCTGCTCTCGGTCACCATGAACAACGCGATCGGCACCGACCACATCGACGGCGTGTACGCGGTGCCGACGGCCCGGTACAAGGACTCGAAGTTCACCTACCTCGTCACCAGCGTCTGGGGCGACCCGGCCGGCGCGGACGGGAACCCCGCCTCGGTCTACTACCTCACGCGACCGGTGCACGGCGCCATCCCGGCAGATCCCGCCTACCACCCCCGCACGTCGGAACTGGCCAGGGTGAACACCACGTTCGCCGCCACCACGCCGGGAACCACGGCCACGCGCATCGTCTGGACGTACGTCGGCAACATACGCTTCAGCGGCCGGGCGATGGAGGGAATCCCGGTCCCGGCCCGGCGCGTCGACTACTTCTCGGCGGCCGAAGGCCTGCGCTGGCAGACGGCCTTCGACCAGAACAGCTTCCTCGACCCGAACGCGCACGGGCAGAGCTACCTCAGCGACCTGCACGGCTACCAGGCCGGCTCCCGGGTCGAGGAGCGCTGGAACGGCGGGATCCAGGCCGTGGGACTCTCGTCCCAGATGGCCGCCTTCCGCGAGGGCGACACGATGTACCGGCCCTTCCAGTCGGCCGCGAACGGCAACCTCGACCTGGTGGCCGACACCACGTCCGGCCTGCCCGAGGTGAAGCTGTGGCGCAACGGCGAGCTGGTCTCCCAGGACTGGAGCATGAGCGACGTCCCGGCCGACGCCACCCCCGCCGACTACCGTCTGACGGTCGAGCACGACCGTGACATGGCCCCCAGCTCCGTCTCCACGAGCGTGCGGGCGGAATGGCGGTTCCGGTCGCAGAGCACGGCAACCCGGCAGGCGCTGCCGCTGTACGCGGTCCGTATGTCGCCGAAGCTGGACGAGTGGAACCGGGCAGAGGCCGGCCGCAAGCTCGACATCCCGGTCCTGATCCAGCGGACGGCCGGCGCACCGGCGTCGCCCATCCGCCTCTTCACCACCGAGGTCTCCTTCGACGAGGGGAAGACCTGGCAGTCGGTGCGGGTCAAGGGTTCCAGCATGGAGCGCACCGTGACCGTGGAGCACCCGCGCCGCGCCGCGGGCGGCTCGGTCAGCCTGCGCGTCCACGTCGAGGACGCGGCGGGCAACTCCTTCAAGGAGACCGTCATCAAAGGCTACCTGCTCAAGTAGCCGCCTTCACGGAGTAGTCACGTCCTCGAGCAACTGCTTCCGCGAGCAGCGCAGCCCGGCCGCAGCGGCCGCAACGCACACGGACAGGGCCCGCCGGACATGTCCGGTGGGCCCTGTCCGTGTGCGTTGCGGCGTCCGCCGTGCTCAGAGCCAGTCGCGGCGGGCCGCGTGCCAGCCCAGCTGCATACGGGTCGCGACGCCCGCCAGGCCCATCAGGCCCTGGATGCGCCGCTGGACGGTGCGCTTGCTGACCCGCAGCTGTCCGGCTATCGCCTCGTCCGTCATGCCGGCGACCATCAGGGAAAGCAGGTGCCGGTCCTCCCCGACCGGCGAGGCGGCGTCCGTGGTGCCGGCGCCGCGGATCTGGCCCTCCTCGGTCACCCGGAGCGGGGCACCGATCTCCCAGTGGTGTTCGAACAGGGCGATGAGCGTGTCCAGCAGGCTGCTCTCCCGCACCACCGCGGCCCGCAGTTCACGGGGGTTGCTGGACGTGCCCGAGGCGGCCAGCGGCAGGATGGCCACCGAGCGGTCGGCGATCGCCATCCGCAGCGGCAGCAGAGGCACCGCCCGGGCGACCTCTCCGGCGCACACGCCCTTGACGACGTAGTCCACCGAGTCGGGGTCGTCGAAGTACGCCTGCTCGTACAGGGCCCGGTAGAGCACGCCCCGGTCCAGCGCGTCGAACTCCTCGTGATTGCTCTCCGGGGACATGGCCACGTACTGGGCCTTCACGAACCACATCATCTCGCGGTCGGCGCCGTGCTGGAGCTGGCGCAGATGCTGGCGCAGTGCCGCCGCGCCGGTGATGATCTCGACGGCCTCGCCCGTGCTCCGGGCCCATGCGCTGCGGCGGTGTGTCTCCGCCAGTTCGTAGACGGCGGCCCGGGTCTGTTCCAGGGCGTCGAAGTGGCGTTGGAGCCGGGGCATGAGGGCCACTTGCGGCGGCACGGCCGTGAACCATTCGGGAGTGTCCTCGACCGACGACGCCAGGCCCTTGTGCTCCAGCGCGCGCAGCAGCAGCCGAGCGGTCACGACGTCGAGGTCCGAGCGGCCGGAGATGTCCTGAGCGGACGCCGTCCCGGTGGCGATCAGAAGGCGGTACACCTCGCTCTCGTCGGCCGTCAGGCCCACCGTCTCCAGCATGTCGCCACCTTTCTCACCTTCCGGGCCGCCTTCGCCCGGGTTTCCGCGGGGGGAACGCGGTCGTCCCGGCGGATGATTCCGCCAGAACCCTGCGACCAGGCGCGACGACGGTTGTCGCCGGCGATCTGGTTCACCGTGACGGGATGGTGCCGTCAGCATCCGGTGGACCCGGGCGGGGCCGCTCGAGTGTCACAGACTGTGGGCCACGGGGTGGCGAGGTTCGTACAGCGGCAGTTCGGCGCCACTGGGCAGACGCACCGCCGTCAGCCTGCCCCAGCGCTGTTCGCTGACCGGGCGGGTGATCTCGACGCCCCGCGCACGCAGTTCCTCGAGCTGGGCGTCGAGGTCGTCGCACATCAGGCAGAACTCGTGCTGGGGGGCGCCCTCGGTGGGGTGTACGGCGATTTCTGCCGGGGGCAGCTTGAAGATCAGCCACCCGCCGCCCGCGTCGACACCGGGGAAGGCGAGGACGTCGCGGATGAAGGCGCGGTCGGCCTCCGCGTCCTGGCTGTAGAGGATGACGTGGGCGCCGTTGATCATGCCGGACCTTCGTTTCGCTGAGGTGGGGCCGTTCGGTCTAAGGGGTCGTCACCGGGCCCGACTGGTCCCAGCCGGGTACGAGGTCGTCACGGTGGATATCTTCCCCGTGGACCCGCTCGCCGCAGGTCTCGCACACCGTGTGGGTGACGAGTTCGTGATCCCGGTGCCGGATCCGGGCAGGCGGTGCGGTGACGACCCAGCGGTCGCCCCAGCCGATCAGCTCGCGAGTGATGGCCCCCAGATCGCGCCCGGCCTCCGTCAGGTAGTAGCCGCTGTAGCGGGCGTCGTCCGGCAGCGGGCGCCGTTCGAGGACACCGCCCTCCACCAGCGCCTTCAGGCGCGCGGCGAGCCGGTCCGTGGGAGCGCCGGTGTTCCTGGCGATCTGCCGGAAGCGGTGGTTGCCGAGTATGACCTCGCGGATCGCCGGCAGGGCCCAGCGGTCACCGATGATCTGGAGGGCCGCGGCGAGGGAGCACGGGCGCCCCGCCATGTCCCGGGGGTCGATGCGTGTGGTCACCGTCCCAGTATCACCCGGCCAGGTTTGATTTCCAAATCACCCTGTGCTTGGGTTGCATCATGTCCATGCTGCTTCGATTTTCAAAGCACCCTCGGGCGGCCGCCGTCGTCGTCCTGGTGGCCGTCTTCATGACCAACCTGGATCTGCTGATCGTCAACGTCGCGCTGCCCGCCGTGGGAAAGGACTTCTCCGAAGGCGGTGGCGCAGCGGGCCTCGGATCGCTGTCCTGGGTCCTCAACGCCTACGCGATCACCTTCGCCGCGCTGCTGGTGGTGGCCGGGCGTGCCGGAGACCGCATAGGGCAGCGGCCGGTCTTCCTCGCCGGGATCGCCGTCTTCACGCTCGCGTCGCTGGGCTGTGCCCTGGCCCCGAACCTGGGAACCCTCATCGTGGCCCGGGTAGTGCAGGCCGTAGGGGCGTCGGCCCAGATCCCGACCTCCCTGGCCCTGCTGCTGGCGGCGGTGCCGGCCGAGCGCCGCACCCAAGCCACCCGCGGCTGGGCCGGGGTCGGCGGACTCGCGGCGGCCGCCGGGCCCGTCGCCGGTGGCCTGCTGACCGAGGTGGACTGGCGGTGGGTCTTCGCCGTCAACCTGCCCATCGGCATCGCGGCGCTCGTCGTCGGCCGATCCGCGCTGCCGAAGCCGGCCGCGCGGGAGACCGGGCCGCTGCCCGACCTCCTCGGCGCCCTGCTGGTCATCGTCTCGATCGCTTCGATGTCCGGGGCGCTGGTCCAGGCACCCGACCAGGGCTGGACGAGCGGCGAGACCCTACTGCTGCTGGCCGTCGCCGTGATCGGCGGCGCCGCGTTCGCGCTCCGGTCCCTGCGGCACCCCCGTCCGCTGTTCGAGCTGGACCTGCTGCGGCTGCCGCGCTTCGGTGCGGCGAACGCGGGCAGTCTCCTGTTCGGCGTGGCCTTCTCGATCATGCTGCTGTCGAACGTGCTGTGGTGTCAGGAGGTCTGGCACTGGAGCGCGCTGCGCACCGGTCTCGCCCTGGCCACCGGCCCCGCGCTCGTGCCCGTCGTCACCGTGCTGACCACCCGCGCCACGCAGCGCTTCGGGCAGGGACCGCTGATCACGGCGGGCGGCGTGCTGTTCGCCGGTGGCATGGTCTGGTTCGCGATCTTCGCGTCGGTCACACCGGACTACGTGAGTGAGCTGCTGCCCAGCCAGCTGCTGACCGGTGCCGGAGTGGGCCTGGCCCTGGGCACACTGGTGGCCGCTGGCGTGCACGCGGTACCGGGACACCGTGCGGCGACCGGGTCGGCGCTGGTCAACTCAGTGCGCCAGATCTCGGCCACGATCGGCGTCGGCGTCCTGGTCGCGGTCGTCGGCTCCCATGTCGACGCCACCTCGCACCACGACTTCCGGGTCGTCTGGTACACAGCCGCGGCGCTGAGCCTGGCGACCTCGGCGGTCGGGGCGCAGCTCAGCCGAGGACGGGGCCGGAGCCCCGAGCAGACGGGACCCGCCGCGCCGAAGGAAGCCGAGGCGACGGGGCAGGCTCTGCCGCAGACACCCTGACCGGCCGCCGCCCCGCGCGCGAGAGGTGTTCGCCGTCCTCGGGGCGAAGAACCTGCTGCCGCGCAGTCCGCCACGCGCCCGCCGGATGACGGAGCGACGGAATTAGCGGCTCGCTGTGCCGGCGGCGCCGATCCACTGCTCATGCCGCGGGGCCACAGTCGGTCGACGAGCAGCCGCTTGCCGTTCCGCGACGAGGTCTCCTCATGGATCCTCTGACAACTGGGAGCACCGCGTGGGTGGGGCCGCCGGCTGCGGTCCCACCCACGCGGTGCTCCCAGTTGATCTCCCGGGGTGTGACGTCAGCGCAGGCCGAAGGCCCGGGTGATCGTCTGCGAGACGGTGTTGCCCGCGCTGTCCCGGGCGCCGACCCGGAGGGTGACGAAGTCGGCGGACCGCGGCGCGCGCAGGTTCGTCCGCCATCCGTCGTCGCACCGGCTCAGGTCGGTCCGCTGCCAGGTCGCACCGTCGTCGTACGACACCTCGACGGTCGGCTTCCCGATGGTGGCGGTGGTGCCCGGCAGGTGCGAGGCGGTCACCGTCAGGCCGGCGTGCCGGTCGGCACGGCCGGACTTGTCGGTGTCCACGCCGTAGTCGAGCTGGATGAGCGGCAGGGACACCGCCGCATCGCTGCCGGTGACCGCGGAGGTGAAGTCCCACTCGGTCAGCGTGTGCGTCGAGTACGGGTCGGCCCAGGTGCCGCGGTCGTTGTCGAGGACCAGCCGGTAGGGCAGGCGCTCGGCGCCGAGGCCGGGAACCTGCAGGTACTCGGCGTTGCCCCAGTCGAGCTGCCGGTCGCCCTGGTAGAGCGACATCCAGTCCTTGACGTCGAAGTTCGCGCCCGCCTCGCCGACATGGCCGGACCCCGAGTCACCCCAGCCGGGCGCGGTGATGTACATCGTGTCGAGGTAGCGCACCGGCTGGTAGTTCACCGGGCCCATACGAGGCCGCTGGATCGGGCCGAACCAGCTGACCTTGCCGGTCCTGCGCGCCGGGTAGTTCAGCGGGTTGATGGAGTGCTGCCCGGTCTCGCCCTGGATGAAGGCGTCGTCGAGCCACGTGGTGCCGGCGGTGACCCAGTCGGTGCGCCGGCCCTGGGCGGGCGCGGTGAGCTGGTTGCCGACGGCCCAGCCGCGCCAGACGTCCGGACGGAACTCCAGCGCCTTGCCCTGCCGGTAGTTCCGGAAGGAGACGTTCACCCGGCCGAGGTCCTCGGACCCCTCACGCCAGGTCGGGTCCGCCGGAACGGCGCCCGTCCAGTGGTGCACGACGTCGTAGACGTAGTCGGTCGTGGGGTGCGAGGTGACCTTCAGCGAGACCGCGCCGTGCCGAAGTTGGCCGAGCAGGTCGGCGCCCTGGTCGGCGTTGAGCGTCGCCACCGTCACCGGGGCCGGGCTCTGAGGGCTCCAGGGGTTCTCGTCCCAGGGCTCCAGGCGGCCGACGCCGTCGTTGACGACCAGCAGCAGCCGGGCGCCAGCGGCCGCGGCGGCCTCCGCCTGGGCCTTGATCCCTTCCGTGCCGGCGCCGCGCACCACGACGGCCTTGCCGCGCACGTTCTGCCGCGCGAGCTCCTCGGCCGTGCCGTCACCGGCGAAGACCGCCGTCAGGTTCCGGGTACCGGCGGGCAGCGGCGTGGCCGCGCGCTTGACCAGCGGGTCGTTGAAGGTCGTCGACTTCGTGCTCACGGTCAGCGCGGGCTGCTCGAGGCGGAAGCGGGCGCCGGTCTCGAACTCGCCGTCGGTGACCTTCTTGCCGGTCGGGAGCGCCCAGATGCTGTCGTACGACGGGTCCGGCAGCATGGACGTCTCCACCAGGCTGTCGGTGAAGGACCGGTGGGCGTCCAGGCGCGGCGCGACGGCGGTGGTCTGCTGCGGCACGCGCGCCAGGATCCGGCGTGCCTTGCGGCCGTCCAGGGTGACGGTACGGTCCCGGTCCAGCTTCACGTCGTTGAAGGCGAGCAGCACCATGCCGCGCGAGTGCGGGCCTTCGGCGCCCTGCACGTCACCGGTGAGCCAGCCGCTGTAGCTGCCGACGGGCAGCCTCGCCGTGCCGGTGCCGGACGCGTCGAGGTCCATCACTGTGAAGAGGTGCTCGGCAGTCAGGACGACCCGGCCCTCCAGCGGCTTGCCCGAACGGTCCTTGGCGACCACGGTCAGATTCTGCCGCTGGCCCTCGCGGGCCGCGCCGATCAGGGTCCGGGCGCGGACCGCTCCGCTGCCGTCCGTACCGGTGATCATGGCGCTGACCGACCGGTCGCCACCCAGCTTGTCCACCTCCGCCGTCAGGGTGACCGTGGCGGTGCCGTGGGCGGGCACGGTGACGTGGTCGGCGGAGAGGCTGAACAACCCTGCCGGGACGGTGCCGTTGACCGCCAGGTTGAGGTCGGCCGGTGCGTCGCCGACGTTGGTGTACGTCACCGTCCGGACATCGGTCTGCCCCGGCTTCGGCGGCCACGTGTAGAAGCCGGAGTAGGCGCTCGTGGTGGCGAAGACCGTGGTGTGCACGGCCGCCAGCGCGTCGAGCCGGCCGGCGCCCGCCTGGTACGGGGTGTACGCCGGGGTTGCCTTGGCGCTGCTGACCAGCGCCTCCTTGAGCTGGGTGCCCGTCCAGTCGGGGTGCTCCGAGGCGAGGAGCGCGGCGGCACCGGCGACGTGCGGCGTCGCCATCGACGTGCCGCTCATCGTGGTGTAGTAGCCGGAGCCGCGCCTGTAGTGCGAGCGCGCCGCGACGATGTCGACGCCGGGCGCGGTGATCTCCGGCTTCAGCCCACCGTCGCCGTCACGCGGGCCCTGACTGGAGAAGTCGGCGAGCGTGTCGGTGGAGTCGACGGCGCCGACGGTCAGCGCGGAGTCTGCGGCACCGGGGCTGCTGATGGAGTGCGGGCCGCCGTTGCCCGCCGCGATCACGAACAACGCGCCCGTGTCGTGGCTGAGTTCGTCGACGGCTTGGCTCATCGGGTCGCTCTTGTCACCGCCGCCGCCCAGGCTCATGCTGATGATCCTGGCCTTCTGGTCGCGGGCGGCCCACTCCATGCCCGCGATGATCCAGGATTCCTGGCCGCTGCCCTCGGAGTTGAGCACCTTGCCGACGGCCAGCCGGGCGCCGGAGGCGACACCCCGCTCCTTGCCGTCGGAGGCACTGCCCGTGCCGACGATGGTCGAGGCGACGTGCGTGCCGTGGCCGTTGTAGTCGGCGATGTCGTCCTCGCCGGGGACGAAGCTGGCGCTGTCGGACACCTGCCCCACCAGGTCCGGGTGTTCGGTGTCCGCGCCGCTGTCGAGCAACGCGACCTTCACGCCCTGGCCGGTGTCGCCCTCCGCCCATACCTTCTGCGCGCCGATCTGGACGGTGGAGTCGGCCAGGTCTGCCTTCACCTTGCCGTCGAGCCACACGTTGGCGACGCCGCCCGTGAAAGACGGCTTCGCGAACCGGGCCGCCGCGCCGGAACCCCCGGTGAGCGAGGACCAGAACTCCGGTGCCTGCTTGTGGTTCTGCGCGAGGGCCGCGCCCTGGATGCTGTCCAGGCGGCGGACGTCGGTCGAGCCGGCCATCTTCGTCCGGGTGCGGGCCTTGGCGGCGGCTCCGGTGTAACGCACGATCAGCGGCAGCCGGGAGCTGTGCGCGTCGTCATAGCCCTCGGCGATCAGCCGCGTCACGTTGAAGAGCTGCTTGTCGAGTTTGCCGGCGCTCACATATGGCAGGGCGGCGTCGGGGTAGACATAGGTGGCGCCGTCCACGACAGCGCGGTGGAAGCCGGTGGTGGCTCCGCTCGCTGCTTGGAAGGAGCGCACGACGGTGCCGTCGGCGGCGGTCCCGATGGTGACCTTGTCACCCGTGATCAGGGTGATGGTGTGCGTGCCGGCAGCGCCGGGGGTTCGGTGTCCGGCGTCGTTGTGCGACGCCTCACCGGTGGAGTACGCGGACACAGCGGCAGTCGCAGGTATGACGCCGAGTGTGAGCGCGGCCGCCACGGCGAGGGCGATCGGCCCGGGCCGGGGGATGGGAACCTTGGGCAAGGAAGACTCCTGAGACGCGGCGAAGATCGAAAGATCACTGGATCCTCCGGCCTCCCCCACCGTCGTTCAAGGGGTCACACATGTCGCTCTTGTGCCATGGCGCAACTGCGCCGCGAGCAGACGGGGTTGTCGGCCACCGCGCGTCCGGGGGACGGCGGCGGGCCGCCCCATGAATCCGGCGTGTCGAGGGACGGAGCAACGGGCCTGTGGGGCATCCCGGTCGGCGGCTTGTCTTCTGCCTGTGGATGATCCGAGGCGGCGAACTGAGACGGTTCACGCCTCTGGAGCCGTCCGAGGAGGACGCGGACTTCCGTCTGGCCTGACATGCTCTGCGATCGGCCAATCGGTCGGAAGTCTCAACCTCTGAGGGCCACGCTGCCCCGCCGACCGTCCGATCAGGTCCAGTCCGACGGTGGCTGCTCGACGCCGCCGCCTGTGTGCGGCAGCTGCACGTAGTCCTCGGCGCCGGAGGGAAGAGCGGAAACGCAAGCCATCGAGCCGGCGTCGACCAGCAGAGGCAGGACCTCGGTGGCCACCCGCAGGGAGATCCACACCTGGTGGAGCCCGGCCTGCGGCCCGCCGTCCCGGTGGGCGCCGCGACCGCCGCCGAGCGGCGCCCCCGGAATCGCGACAGCGTGCGAGGGGGCGAACCATCACCACGCTCAGTTGCGGCCGCGCCGCCGTTCAGCCGGGGACGGCGCCAGTTGCCGCAGCCGGTCCCGTACCGCACCCAGCGCATCGGACAGCGCTTCCGCCTGCCGGTCGTCCAGGGCGTCGAACATGCCTTCCTGCACGACCGCGACATGGCCGGGCAGTACCCGTTCGAGCAGCTCTCGCCCCGCGTCCGTGATCACTGCGGCGACCGCGTGCTCATCGCCCGGGGAGGGCACGCGTCGCAGCAATCCCGCCGTCTCCAGGATCGAGACCGACATGACCGCGGCCATCTCGAGCAACCCGGTCATGAAGAAGATGAACGAGCGCATCATGAACAACACCGTTCTGCTCCGCCGGACCGGCAAGGCCGATGAGATCGCGAACACGGCGCTCTCCCTCCTCAGCGACGAGTCCTCCTACATCACCGGACCGACATCGTCGTCGACGGGGGCTGGTCCTCCTGCGCCGAGTACCTCATCAACGAGCGCTCGCACCACATGATCAGCCTGATGAAGAAGAAGGAACAATGGCACGAGTTCGTCCACCACTTCCGGTGAGCTGAGGCTCCCTCAAGCCGTGATCCTGTCGACATCCACACCTCAGAGGGAGGAGTGGTGTTGGTCGAGCTCGTGGTCACAGGGCCGTTGAGGAGTTGCAAGCGAATCGCCGCGCCGCTTGAGCGGGTTGACCCGTAGCAGTCAGTCGGTCGACTGAGGGCTCTGCGCTCTGGCGTCACGTAAGAGGTCGAGCTTCGCTCGCGCGTCAGTTCCCTCGACGGGAAAGAACGCGCGCAAGGTGAGGTCCGCCTCGTAGGTGAGCAACACCTCGCAGGTCACGTCCAGCACTCCGACTTCGGGGTGCAGGATGCGTTTGCGGTACGTGCGGCGCTCGGCGACCTCATGCCGCTCCCACAACGAGCGGAACTCGGCGCTGCGTTCCAACAGATCGTCCACCAAAGACGCGACGTCGTCCTCACCGGCGCGGCGTGCGTGCGTGGCGCGCAGCTCGTTGACGTGCGCGGCAGAGTTTCGAACCCAGTCTTCTTCCGGGAACAGGTTGCGAGCCCCGGGTTCGGTGAACCACCGCCACGTGTTGTTGCGGGCCCGTCCAGGGTCGTCACTCCGGCGGCCGAGCACGATGTCGGCGAGGCCGTTCTGCCACAGCACCTCGTCCAGATCGGTGCAGATACAGACCGGGATGTCGGCGAGCCGCTCGGCCAGGCTGATCAGCCCTGGACGGATGGACCGGCCGGCACGACGTGTCGGTGGTGTCAGCCCAGCGAGGTAGAAGAGGTGGTCGCGCTCGTCCAGGTTGCAGCGCAGCGCGCGAGTCAGGGCGGCCACGATCGACTCGGACGGACGTGGCCCTCGGCACTGCTCCAGCCGCGCGTAGTAGTCGCTGGATATGCCGACCAACTGCGCTACTTCGTCTCGCCGCAGACCAGGCGTGCGGCGTCGCACACCGTCGGGCAGACCGACATCGGCGGGGAGCAGTAACTCACGACGGCGGCGAAGGAAGTCGGCCAACCCGACGCGGTCAATCATGTATTTATCATGCCAGTCGATCATCCAGGGTCAGCCAGTCCCTGGATAGGTTGCCCCTGTTACGGGCGCGGCGACCAGTGCACTGTGGCGTCATGACCACCCGGCCTGCTCCCCGTCGCCTCGGCCCCGCCGGCCTTCTGGTGAGCTCGCCCGACCTTGTCCGCATCGGTCTGGGCGCCCACCGCCGTACGGACGACAACCGCGCACGTAGGACTCACGCGTACCTCAATGCCAGCGGCGCGCTGCTGGAAACCGACGTTTTCTACGGCGCAGGACACTATGAAGGAGACCCTTTTCCATGAGCGCACCGATCAGCGAAGCCGGAGATATTCCGGTGAGCGAGCCCACTGCTGTCGTCACGTACAGCCCGGTGGTACTGGATGTCCCAGGTCGAGCGGTCAGTCTCGAGATGAAGGTCTCAGCGCCGGAGACGGGGAGCGACCTCCCGGTCATCCTGCTGTCCCACGGCCACGGGATGACCAACTTCCTGTCGTCACTGAACGGCTACGGCCCGCTCGCCAACTTCTGGGCGGCGCACGGCTTCGTCGTCATCCAGCCGACCCACCTGGACTCCGTCGCACTCGGTCTTCGCGAGGCCGACGATCCACAGGCCCCGCTGTACTGGCGTACGCGTGGCGAAGACATGCACCACATCCTGGACAGGCTCGACGAAATCGAGGCGGCGGTTCCGGGCCTCGCGGGCCGGTTGGACCGAGGCCGGATCGCGGTTGCCGGGCATTCCCTCGGTGGTGCGACCGCCTCGATGCTGCTGGGCATGCGGGTCACCGACCCGAACGACGGGATCGAAGTGGACCTGACCGACGCCCGGGTCAAGGCAGGAGTGATCTTCGGCGCCCCTGGCAGCGCCGAAGGTCTGGCCGACTGGGCAGCGGAACACTACCCGGTGACGAAGGGCAACAACTTCTCGAACATGACGGGCAAGGCGCTCGTGATCGCGGGTGACAAGGACCTGAACCCCAACTTCTCCGAGCGCCTCAGCTATCGCTGGGACACGTACACCTTGAGCCCGGGCCCGAAGACCCTGCTGACGGTCTTCGGCGCGGAGCACATGTTCGGTGGCATCTCCGGTTATGACGCGGTCGAGGCTTCCGACGAGAACCCGGAGCGTGTCTCCACGCTGCGCGCGCTCGCCTGGGCCTACCTCCGCTCCGCGCTGTATGAGGACGACCCGTCGTGGGACAAGGCAGTCGCGGAATTGGAGGCCCGCCCGGAACCCTTCGGCAGGATCGAGTCGAAGTAGCCCCTCACCGAGCCTGAGTGACGAAGACCTCCGTAGTCCACTCGGCGAAGGCGATAGACGGTTCTCGGCAACTCCTCACCTCCGGACCGGAACCCCGCGACCTGCGAAGACGCACTGGCCTCGGGTACGACCGCTCAACGCTGCCAGAGCATCGCAATCAGCGGCAGATCAGCTTGCCCCAAGGGCGCAGGTGACGGACACCGGTTGTCACTTGGACAGCTGTCGATCCATGACAGACCGCCAAGATCGCCGGCGAGATCTGCTGGCGGCCTCAATCGCCGAACCACCAGGCGCGGTACCCGCTGAACACGTCGCTGGCTGATCGCTCGATCATTCCGTTGGCCCACAAGCCCGTGACTTCGCTGGACCCACCTGCCGATGAGCGCCTGCCCGACTCAAATCCGCTCGGGCCGACTCAGATGCGAGTGGCGTCGAACTCGAGGAAGGCGTCGATGCCGAGCTTGCGCATGGTGAACCCGATCGGTTCCGGCAGGTCGGCGCGGGCCTCCGCGCCACGCTTGCGGGGTTGGCTGAGTGTGTAGCGGCGCCCGCCACGGCTGATCGCGCCACCGTCGGCGGCGAGGATGTTCAGCGCCCAGTTCGCGTTCGCGTTGTAGGCCAGCCCGACGATGAAGCCGGTCTTGGTTCTGATGACGGTCGTGGCCGGCCATGTCGCGGTGATCGAGCAGAGCGTTCGACGAACGCCCGAGACCGCTGCTGGTGCCACACTCCTTCGCCTGGTCACAGATGCCTATGAGGGAGGGTTGCCCGCTCTCGTGCCGCCACGCCGGCCCGGCACCCTGACCGTCCGGTGAGCGCCCGCCGTCCCGGCGGCTGCGCCGGCGTGGCCGCCCATGGGCCAGGCCCGGCGATCATGCTGCAGACGCGGTTGGCCGCGCACTCCTCACCTGCGGCTGACCGGCTGGTGACGCAAGATGCCTCTGGCCCGCACCTGCTTGGCAGGGGCGGCGCTCAGCATCGTTGGCGGCGGGAAGCCTTGTCGTCCGTACCGGTGGGTCCGCTGTCCGCGGTCCCCCAGGCGAGGAGCGCGAAGCCCAGGGCGAAGCCGAACATCGTCCAGACACCGCGCGGCCAGAAGATGTGGCTGTCGACGAAGGACCAGCCGGCGCCGAGGAGCACCAGCGTGCCGGGCAGGATCCGGACGCCGTGCTTCGGGAACAGCGCGACCGCCGTGGCGGCGATGGCGCCGATGAGCGCGTAGACGCCGACCTGCCCGAGCATCTCCCCCGTGTCGTACAGCGGGCGTTTGACCGGCCCGAGGTCGGCTGTCGCGCCGACGTGCTCGACCGCGGTCCCCGCGGCTATACCGGCGACCGCGTCGAGGCCGGTGTAGAAGGCCGCGTAGCCGAAGGCACCCGCCCAGGCGACCACCGTGGCGAAGCCCGCGAGGCCGGGTCGGGGCCGGTGCCAAAGAGGCACCAGGAGACCGACCGTGAGCAGCGGAAAGACCGGCAGGAGCACGATGTGCAACTGCGTCCAGTCCGAGGCCGTCGATCGGGACAGCCCATGCGGATGCGCGATGCCCGCCACGGCCAGAACCAGTGGGGCGGTGGTGGCGAGGGCGATGTTTCGTATGGTCAACACGCCTGCGAGCGTAAGCGCGTGACGCCGTCGGATACGGCCGCGTAAGGGTTCCGTAAGACTCTCGCCGGGGCGATCGACGCCACGGCACCGCGCGCCAGAGAACCGTCTTACGAGAGTCTGACGCGCCCACAGTTCCCTGTCGCCACACGGCTCCCACCGTCCACTCTGGTGCGGTCCACAGCCCGTGGACCGCACCGCAGGGACACACCTACAGGGACGGGAAGCGCACATGCACAGCACCCCCCAGAACAATGGCCGCACGAACCGATCCGCCGGCATCCGGGGCGGTCACCGGGCGAAGTCCAGGACACGGCGCATCGTGATCGGCGGCGGGGTTCTGGCCGCCGCAGCGGCGGCCACGGTGGCCGTGACCGCGGCCTCGGCCAGTCAGAACTCCGGGAGCACGGCCGGGGCCGACCACAGCGTCTTCGTCCAGGGCAACGAGTTGGGCGGCAACACCATCCATGTGTTCGCCCGTGGCGACGACGGCACGCTGAGCGCCTCGGGGACCTACGCGACCGGCGGGAAGGGCGGTGACCAGGTCGACGCCCCGACCGACTCGCTCGCCTCCCAGGGCTCACTCGTCTACGACGACGCCTCGGGAACACTGCTGGCCGTCAACGCCGGCAGCGGCACGGTGACCTCCTTCCACGTCGAAGGAAGGCAGCTCAAGGACCGGCACGTCGTGAGCTCCGGCGGCAAGTTCCCTGCCTCCATAGCGGTACACGGCAGGGTCGCGTACGTCATGAACGCGGGTGGGCAGGGCAGCGTCCAGGGCTTCGAGATCACCGGCAAGGGGCTGCGGCCGCTGCCCGGGTCCTATCGTTCCCTGGGCCTGGACAACAAGGACATCCCCCTGTTCTCCAGTTCTCCCGGCGAGGTCGCGTTCACACCGGACGGACGCGACCTGATCGTCACCACCAAGGCCGCCAACACCGTCGAGGTCCTCCCCATGAAGCGGAACGGCCTGCCGGCCGTCGCCGCACCCGTCGTCAACAAGTCGGCCGGCGGTGTTCCGTTCGCGATCAGCTTCGACGCGTCCGGCAAGCGGATGCTGGTCGCGGAGGCCGCGAAGTCCACGGTCACCACCTACAAGGTCCGGCAGGACGGCACACTGAAGGTCCTCCAGGCGCCCTTGCCCAATGGCCAGGAGACCCTGTGCTGGCTCGAGCGAGCGGGCAACCACTTCTACGGCGGCAACACCGGCAACTCCACCGTCACCGGGTACCGCATGGACAGGCACGGCCGGCTCTCCCTGACCAACGACGTGGGCATCGCCGCACCGCCCTCGGCCAAGTCGCAGGGTGTGATCGACCTCGCCGTGACCGAGGACGAGAGGTTCGTCTACGTCCAGAACGCCGTCTCCGGTACCGTCGACGGCTTCCGCGTCAAGGCCGACGGCTCTCTCACCAAGGTCACGACAGCCGACGAGGGCCTGCTCGCCTTCGGCGAGTCCGGCATGGAAGGCATCGTCGCCGTCTGATCCTCAGCAGCCGTCATCGAGAACCTCTCCGGATGCAAGTGGCGGCTACGGCGCGCGCCGCGGTCGGCCGGACTTCCCGGCCGGAGCCCCTCCGAATATGAGGGGTTCCGGCCCTGCCTCGAAGCAGGTTGAGCAGCACGCCGGGCCCACGGGGCCGTACGTTCTGCGGCTGACTGGGATGTCAGCCGCCTGCGGGACGGTGATCCGTGAGAAGTAGGGCCGGCGGGCCGGCGAGGAGGAGGAAGCGTTCCTCGCTCACGGCTTTGAGCGCATCACGCATGGGCCACCACATGGTGAAAGCGGTGCATGACCAGCTGGTCGAGGAGTTGGTGGGACGAGCTCAGGCCAGGCTGTACGGGCGGCGTTGAACCCAGTTATGTTCAGCTGTACGTGGTGCGTGCTCCGGGGCGGTGCTGTGCTGGCGGGGCTGGTGGCTCTGCCATGACCGCCATGTACATCACCAGGGCACTACGCCGGCGTCGTCGAAGAACTTGCCGGTCGGGCCGTCGTCGGGCAGGGTCGCGAGTTTGATGGCGATCGCCGCGCCCTGTTCGGGGGTGCGCACGCCGCGGAAGCCGTTGAGGTCGGTCGCGACGTAGCCGGGGCAGCCGGCGTTGATCAGGATGTTCGTGCCGCTCAGCTCCCGGACGTACTGGAGGGTGACGGCATTCAGGAACGTCTTCGACGGCGCGTACGCCACGGCCACCGGACCCGCCGTCTGCTCAGCAGCGGCTCCTGACTGCCGGGTGAGGGAGCCGACACTGCTGGACATGTTCACGATCCGCGGTGAGGCGGAGCGGCGCAGCAGCGGCATCATCGCGTTGGTGACGCGGATGACGCCGATCACGTTGGTCTCCACGACCGTCCGGATGACGGCGGGATCGACCTGGGTGGGCTCCTGCGGCATGCTGCCTGTGATGGCGGCGTTGTTGACGAGCACGTCGAGGCGCCCGGCCTGCTCCTCGATCAGCCGTGCGGCGGCGGTCACGCTCGCGTCGTCGGTCACGTCCAGCGGTACGGCGAACGCGTCGATGCCGGCGGCGCGCAGTTTCTCCACCGCGACGCTTCGGCGCCGATCGTCGCGGGCGCCGACGCCGACGCTCCAGCCGAGGGCGCCCAGGCCCGCGGCGATCTCGTAGCCGATTCCCTTGTTCGCGCCGGTGACCAGCGCGATCGTCCGTTCAGTCATAGGGGCCATGCTGCCCTCGGACCTCGGCCGGGGTCCAAGACCGATCGGGTGCGCAACGATACCGTCAGGATATTGATCCGGGATAGCGTGGCCGTATGGAGACCCGGGAACTGCGCTATTTCGTCGCTGTCGCTGAAGAGCTGCACTTCGGGCGCGCCGCACAGCGGCTCGGGATCGCGCAGCCGCCTTTGTCACGGGCGATCCAGCAGCTCGAACGCCGGCTCGGGGCAGTGCTGTTGGATCGGACCAGCCGCACTGTCACGCTGACCGAGGCCGGCTCGGTGCTGTTGGTCGAGGGCCGGGCGGCCCTCGACGCGGTCGAGGCCGCCGAGCGCCGGACCCGCCGCGCCGCACTTTCCGTGACCGGCCGTCCCGGCCTGGTCCTGGTCACGAAGGCCAGTGCGTCCAGAGAACTGCTGGCGAAACTGCTCGACGCGTACGCCGCCGAACCCGGCGCGGTCCCCGTCGACGTCATCCTGTGCGGTCCGGCCGAGCAGGCACAACTCCTGCGCGAGGGCCGGGCCGACGTGGCCCTGCTGCACCGGCCGTTCGACTCGACGGCCGGTTTCCACACCGAAGAGCTCAGTGCGGAGGGCCAGGTCGTGATCCTGCCGGCCGGGCATCCGCTCACCGCCCGGACCCATGTGCACATGGCCGACATCACCCGGCTGCCCGGCCTGCCCCTCCCCCGATGGCCCGACCCCGACGGCACCTACCCGCCCGGCCCCGGCCCACAGGTCCGCGACCACGCGCAGTTGTTGCAGCTCGTCGCGCTCGGCCGTGCCTGCGCGGTCTCACCGGAGTCGTGCCGGGCCCAACTGCACGGCGACCTCGCCGCCGTGCCCGTGGTGGACGCGCCGACAGTCACCACCGTGATCGCCTGGCCACCGCACAGCCGGTCCACAGCCGTCGCCGATCTCATCCGGACTGCGACACGTCTCCAGTAGTTCCAACACGCCCGGCCAGCTTCCACATGTCGTGTCCAGGTTCAGCGGCTCCGACGTCAGCCATCAAGGCCCGGTGCGAACAATCAAGACCCGGTTCCCACTACCGCGTCCCGGCTCGGCCAGCTGGCCAACAAGCCCGGAAAGTCTGGCCACTCCTGCAAATGGCCCTCTATCGCGCAAAGGCACAGTGAAGATCACGATCCACTGCTGGAGTACGCGCGCCGATGTCGGTCGGTGGCGCGACCCCGCGCATGGTGTGCGCTCGAGGTCACACACCTCGGTGCCGTGGACACGCAGCATTTGCACGCCCGCCGAGCCCATGAACGCGAACGACGATGTCTGCCAACTCAGGGACACCACGCCCCGCCGGCGTGAAGCCCGCGTCGACGACGAGTCAAAGTCATCTGTCCCCAGAGCCCTTCCCTGGCATTTGTGGAGCGCACCGCCTTCCCGCGGGGCAACGCGGACACAGACGCACTCCAGTAGCTCCGCCTCCGCACCGCGGCGGCGGAGCACGAGAGGACCCGCCGATGCCCGAAGAGTTCGACCGCGACAGCTCCCTCGAGGAGTTGGAGGGCCTGCGATGGCCGGTTCCTCCCGCGGACACGACCCCGATGGTCCGGAGCGTGTACGAGCTACGGCGTCGACCGGTCTCAACCCTGAAACCGCAGGAGCTGGCCCGGCTGATCGGGCAGGATGTGGGACTGCCCTGGCTGCTGCCTCTGGCCGTGGAGATTCTGCGGGACACCGCGCCGACGCAGGCCGATGGTGGCTGGTTCGACCATGACCTGCTGTACGCGGTCGTCACCAGAGAGCCAGAGGTCTGGGCCACCGCCCCGGAGCCGGCTCACGAACTCAAGAAGGCCCTTGCCGCCCTGACCGACGCCTCGCGCTACGTCCGACGGGAGATCGACGCGTTCCTCTCGGCCCTGCCCCGGAACGATGCCTGACAGCGAGTGAACTCGGCCGTCGGACCGACCCGCTTTCAGGTCTCACAGCACCCCAGCCCATGACCTGTTCCGCCGCCGACAACGGGCAAACGTGAAGCTACCCTCCACCGCTTACCCCGGCGAGCGGGCGTCGTCCGGCCGCAGAAAGCGTTCATCGATGTAGCACCAGGCCCATGCCTCGGCGCCGGGTTCCGCGGAACGTGCAAGGGGGTGACCGCTCGATTCGAAGTGAGCGGTGGCATGGGCGCCCGGCGCGCTGTCACTGCATCCCATGTGGCCACAGGTCAGGCAAAGTCGCAGACGCGTCTCGGCCCGCCCCTGGGCGGCGCACTTCAGGCATACACGGCTGCGGGGCTCCGGCTCCGGCCCTGCGGCGAAGCCATGGGGGCAGCCAGGACCCTCCGGACGGCCACCGTCCGGCTGCACCACCCACACGGTCATGGTGTCGCCTTTCACCCCGGCCAGTCCCTGCGGTCGCTGCTGCAACAGTCACCGGTACTTCGTGCGTGCAGGTACCAGCGGATGCACAACTGCGGGCACGCCTGCACGCGAGTGGGGCAAGCCCGCCGAGAACGCCGTCGACGGCGATCCCTCGACGTTCGCACAGTCCACCATTGGCGCCCCATGGAGCGTGCAGGTCGACCTTGGCCGCGTCACCGAGGTCGGGCGGATGACCGTGACCCCGGACTGGGAGACGAGGATCTGATCGCCGACGGCGGCGGCCTGGCCGGCACCGGCGCACACTCGTATTCCGTCAACAAGTGATCCAAGGGGCCCACCGGGTCGTCCCTCGATTCACGCGCCCTCTCGGCCAAACGCCCATTGCCCTGCTGGGGAGTTGTCATTCCTTCTGACCGGGAGCGGCGTGGTGGACTGCCGTCGCAGTGCCGACCAAGAAGCTGCTTCGTCGTTCGGTTGCGAACCGGCCCGACGCCCGCCAAGGCGTGAAAGCAGACGGCCTTCCCGCACTCCTGGTCGGCTGCTCATTGCAGCACGCCTTCGACGACATGCCACAGAGCGATCAGCACATGCTCAACTACTACGACGCCATCCAACAGTGGTCCCCTGCGCAGCCGGGCCCGGCCATCAGACCTGGGCCGGCGCGCTCCCACTGGGTGAGTCCCTTACGCGCGTGGCCCGGGCCCGCCGGAGCGCTCCCCCCAGCCCCGCCAGCGCGGTGGCGGTTCCGGCTCCGACGGGAGCAAGCGGCCAGTACGCGATGGTGTTCCCGAAAGCCGCGCACCCCATGAGCACGAAGCTGGCCGCCATCGCGACGAGGAACCCGAACACCCAGGGGATGGCCCGCTCCTGCCGCTCCAGCCGGACCCGGCCGCCGCGGCCGGCCAGGTACGCGGCGGCGGCCAGCGCGAGGGCGATCAGATAGCCCATGATCAGCGGGTAGAGCATGAACAGTGCCATGTCCCACCCCCCGGGGTACCAGCCGAGCCACACGTCACGCCCGTCGATCTCCACAACCCGCCCCCGCCACAGGCCCGCCTGGACCCGCTGCCCCTCCCGGAAGCCGTTCGCGGAATCGTTCGGGACGCCGTTCACCGTCTTCGTCTCGTCGCCGATGCGCAGTTCGATCGTGTACTTGGTGGTGACGTACCAGTCGCCGCTGCCACCGCCCTGTCCTCCGCCGTCCCTCCCACTCGTCGTGTGGGACGTCAGCCTCGTGATGGTGGCCCCGGTCGTGTGCAACGTCCCGTTCGACTGTGCGTGCGCGACGCCAGTCTCCTCGTAGGTGCGCATGGCGAGCAGCAGGATCAGAGCAGCCATGACCAGGCGGAACACCCAGCGCAGCGCATGGCCCAGCACTGTCCTGGGCCGCCTCGTGCCCGGTCCAGTCCGCGATGCCGTGTCCCCGGTCTGCTCCCGCGCCATCGGGTCCCCCTCGCCTTCCGGTCGGGGACGGACGAGAGCCGTCCCACCGGATCACACGCCGCACAGCCGACCATGGTTGCGCGGTCGCCATCCGGCCGTGACCGCGGTGCGCTGGGTGGCGTGTGATCCGACGCTTGCCTCACCTATCGAGATTCGATAGATTCCCATCGTAGGTCGATGGAGGGATGGGTCATGGGAAAGCTGACAGTGCGCGCGCTGCGCGCCGTGCTCGTGGTGGTGCTCACCGGCAGCGTGCTGGTCCAGGCATTGATGGTGTGGGCGCTGGTCAGCGGGAACGACCCGGAGGACGGATCGCTCCCGCTGACCCCGATGCGCGTGAGCACGATCCTGGGAATCGGGGCGGCCCAGGTCGCCCTGGCCTGTGTATGGCGACTGGTGACGATGGTGCGGCGCGGAACCGTGTTCTCCCATGCCGCTTTCCGGTACGTGGACATCATCATCGGCGCGATCGTC
The DNA here is from genome assembly GCF_040607495.1 of Streptomyces sp. NPDC005281. Lineage (NCBI taxonomy): Bacteria > Bacillati > Actinomycetota > Actinomycetes > Kitasatosporales > Streptomycetaceae > Streptomyces > Streptomyces sp. NPDC005281. Next base: position 64,435 of record NZ_JBEXGX010000024.1, read on the forward strand.
GCGGCTGCTCTCGTGTGGTTCGCCGTCACGGCCCTGAATGCGCCCGGCCAGCGGGACGACCCGGGCGTCACCCTCATCATGGGCGGGATCGGCTTGGCCATCCTGGGAGTCGCGCTCATCGTGCTCGTGCTGCGGACGCTGCTCGCCCAGGCCGTCGCCCGCGACGTCGAAGCGGCGCAGATGCAGGCCGACTTGGACGAGGTGATCTGATGCCGATCGCCGTCGACATCGACGTGATGCTGGCGAGGCGGAAGATGTCCGTGGGCGAACTCTCGGACCGCGTAGGGATCACACCCGCCAACCTTGCGGTACTCAAGAACGGCCGCGCCAAGGCGGTGCGCTTCACGACGCTCGCCGCGCTCTGCGAGGTACTCGAGTGCCAGCCGGGCGACCTCCTTCGCTGGGAGACCGAGGACACCGCGATCGACTGAACCGTGCCTGCCGAAGCACTCGACGCACGTGGCTCCGAACCGGACCGGTGCAGCAGCCCAAGGACACTGACCAGGACGGACAGCGCCGCGCACCTCTCACACGCGGAACCGAAGATGCCGGCAGGCACTTGCATCGGGCACACGAGCGCGACGTTCAGGGTCGAATCGCCGACCGTGAACCACTCAGGGCCGGTCTCCTTCCCGGCGGCGCGGATCGCACCGGTCCGCGCGTGTTTGCGGTCACCTGCGTGGGACCGTGTCACAGGTATCTCGTAGGCTTCCGGCCATGAACGAGGGTGATTCCGGCAGACGGGTCATAGAGGGGCGCTTCGAGCTGGAGACGCGGCTCGGTGGCGGTGGCATGGGCACGGTGTGGCGTGCACGCGATCTGGTCCTTGACCGGGCCGTGGCGCTCAAGGAGGTACGGCCGCCTGATCCGGGTCTTGCCGAGTACGACCCGCAGGGCGCGGCCATGCTCCGGGCCCGAGTACTGCGCGAGGCACGGGCGTTGGCTCGCGTCGATCACCCCAATGTGGTGACCATCCACCACGTGGTGGACGGCGGGGAGTACGTCTACCCGTGGCTGGTCATGGAACTGGTGACCGGCGGATCACTTCAGGACCGGCTGGAGAAGGGGCCGTTGGCGCCCGCCGACGCCGCCCGGCTGGGTCGCGAGGTGCTGGCCGCGCTGCGTGCCGCGCACGATGTCGGCATCCAGCACCGGGACGTGAAACCCGCCAACGTGCTGATGAGACCCGACGGGCGTCCCGTCCTCACCGACTTCGGCATCGCGACCATCAGGGACTCGTCCGCCCTGACCGCGACCGGGTCGATCATCGGCACGCCCGACTACATGGCACCCGAGCGCATCTCCGGCGGCGAGGGCGGGCCGGGCTCCGATCTCTGGTCGCTGGCGATGATGCTGTACGTCGCCGTCGAGGGACATCACCCGCTGCGCAGGGGAACCACGCTCGCCACGCTGGCGGCCATGCTGAGCGAGCAGCTTCCGCCACCCGCCCGAGCCGGAGTCCTGACCGGGTTCCTGAACGCCGCCCTCGTCAAGAACCCGGCCGACCGGGCGGACGCGAAGACCGCGGACCGGCTGCTCGCGGAAGCGATCGAGGGCGGCAGCACGGTTCCAAGTGCTCCCGCCGGGGCGGACGGGGCCACGTCGTACTGGCTGGCACCTCCGCCGGGTCCAACGCCCGTACCCCCCGCCCCGGTTGGGTCCGGGCCGCCCCCCGGATTCGGGCCACCGGCCGGCTTCGGGCCAGCCTCGGGCTTCGGCTCGCCGACTCCGTACCCGGCGGGCCCCACCCGGCCGACGTCGGCACGGCCGGGCAACCGTGCGAAGAGCCGCATCGCGATCGCCTCGTCCGTCGTCGGGACCGTGTTGGCGGGAGTCCTGGTGTGGACCCTGCTGCCGGACGGAGGCGACAAAGACAGCGGAAAGCCCTCCGATTCAGCCGGCGCGACCTCCTCGACCAGGACGACGGACACTACGCGCACACCGTCCCGCTCGACCCCGGCGCCGCAGGCCGACGCGAAGACGGATCTGCTCACCCCCGCCGGCATCCGGACGGCGGTGAAGGAGATCAAGGCCGCGACCGGCACGGATCGCGCCTGCGACCTCACGGTCTATCCGACGTATGTCTCCGCGGACATCATGGTCAAGGGCAGCGACACCAAGTACGACAGCTACAGCTACCGCCCGGGCCAGGGCGTCGAGAAGGGCATCATCAGCAGCGCGATCATCGGCGGCGAACGCCCCTTCAGTCTCGACAGCTTCGACTGGGACGTCCTTCCCACCCTGCTGAAGCGGGCGAAGAAGGACCTGAACGTACAGCGGCCGACCATGCGTTACGTCCTTGTCCGCCCTGCCGACGACACGTTCGACACCCCGCTGGGACTGGCTGTCTATCTCGCCGACGACCACGTCACCGGCTATCTGGACGCCGACCTGAAGGGCAAGGTGACCCGGGTGATGCCGGCCCAGGACTGAGCGGCCCGTCGGCCGAGACCGACGGCGTGGTCGACGAAGGTCGCCCCGGTCCGGGTCCACGGTGGGGTCGGAGCCTCGGAAGCGGACGTCATCGATGGAGGGGGACGTGCGGGGCGTATCGTCGAGTGCGGGGAATCTACAAAAGCTACTGGCTTGTCCACCGGGGGCGTCGACACTCCGGAGGAACGAAGGACGGGGGCACCATGCCAGGCCTGCCGAAAGCAGCCGAACCCGGTGGCGCGGCCCGTACGCCGCCGCCCGAGCCGGTCCCGTTCGCACCGGGATCCGTCCTGTGGGACCTCACGGGCGACGTACGGATGCTGTTCGCCCTGCCCGCCGCTCTGGTGCTCCAGGTCGCGCACCCGGCCGTCGGTGCCGGCGTCGACGAACACTCGGTCTTCCGGACCGACCCCTGGGGCCGCGCGCGGCGCTCGCTGGACTCGCTGCAACTGTGGGTCTACGGCGGCGAGCAGTCCCTGGAGGAAGGACGCCGGCTGCGGCACCTGCACAAGACGATCTCGGGCACGGACCGTCACGGCCGGGCCTATCACGCCCTGACCCCGGCCTACTACGCCTGGGTCCACGCCACCGCCTACCCGGTCTTCCTGCGGGCGGCGGAGTATCTCTCCCGCCCCTTGGACGAGGACGAACAGCGCCGCCTCTACGACGAACTCCTGCGACTCGGTGACATTCTCGGCATCCACCGCCGTGACATGCCGCCCACGCCTGAGGCGTACTGGCGGTACTTCGATTCGATGGTCCACGACGAGCTGGAGGCGACGGCCGTCGTCCAAGAACTCCTCGACCCGCACCGCCCCGTCGCGCTCCCGGACGGATCACCGGCCCTTCTCCGCCGCCTCTGGCCCCTGTTGCGCCCGCCGCTGGCGCGGTTGAACGTCTTCGTCACGACCGGCCTGCTGCCGCCCTCGGCGCGGAAGCGGCTCGGCCTGACGTGGAGCGCCCGGGACGAGCGCCGGCTGCGCCGCTTCGGGGTGCTCGTACGCAGGACCGTCCCGCTGCTCCCGGAGCGGCTGCGCTACCTCCCCTACGCCTACGCCGCGCGCCGCTCGGCTGCCTGACTCCCTTCCCTCAGAGCGCCCGCGTGGCGGTGACGAGGGCCTTCGGAGCATCCTGGGCGATGTGGTGTGCCGACTCGATCAGGCCGCTCTCGCCAGCCGGTCGCCCGCCCAAGGCTGATCGCCGCGAGGGGCCGGCGGCGGCCCGGCCTCGACGAACCGCCAAGGCCCAGGGCGACCTCGTGTTCGGCATCTCGCAGCAGTTCGCCGGGCACACGCTGACGGTGCTGCTGTCGGTCGCCGTGGTGGCAGGCATGTTCGCCTCGCAGCTCTCCCTGCACAACGCCACCGCCCGCTACATGTTCGCGCTGGGCCGCGAGCGGATGCTGCCTTCCTGGGTCGGTGCGAGCCACCCTCGGCCGCGCACCCCCAGCCGAGCCGGCCTGGTGCAGACCGTGTTCAGCGCGGTGGTGCCGGCGGTGTTCGCCCTGCTCGGGCTGGACCGCTACCTGTCCATGGCCACCATCGCCACCGGCCTCGGCGCCATGGGCACCGTGCTTCTCCAGGCGGGCGCGGCGGCGGCGATCGTCGCCTACTTCTGGCGTCGCCGCGAGCAGACCGGGCCGGCCACCATCATCGTGACCGCTGTCTCCTGCTGCGTGTTCGTGGCTCTGACGGTGCTGATCCTGCTCAACTTCAAGCTGTTGAGGGCGTGACGCCCAGGAGACACGACCTGGCCGGCACTCCATCCACCTGCGCAACCGGGATCAGGTGTCCACGATCCATGACCGCGCTCCGATGCCGTACTGCCAGTTCTTCGACGGCGGACAAGCCTTGCACGGCCACCCCGGAGACCTCTACGACGGCGGGGGCTCGGCAGGATGCGTCGGCCTCACCGTGGCCGACGCGGCCACACTCCGGGACCTCCTCGGCATCGGCGACAGCATCCACGTATGGGGCGTCAAGCCCGGCACCGGTTCTTGACGGCGGAGGTCGCCCGGCAAGGCCACGAGCCCGGGCCAAGGCCCGGGCTCGTGACGAACGGCCGCCGCGACCGTTTCGCGTTCCCTTGGGAGAAGGACCGCGAAGACGACAACGCGGGAGGCCGACGCCGGGGCGGTCAGCGGTCGTCGGGGTCCGCCGGTACGTCGGGGGCGATGTGGGCGCCGAGGACCTCGCGGTACAGGGCGACCTCGGCGAGCAGGGAGCGGCGGACGCTGTCCGCCTTGCGGAAGCCGTGGCCCTCGCCCTCGAAGAGGAGGAAGCGGTGCCACACGCCTCGTTGGGCGAGGTGGTCCACGATCCGGGTGGCCTGGTCCGGGCGGCAGATGAAATCGTCGGCGCCCTGGAGCATCACCAGCGGTGCGGTGATGCGGTCGGCGTTGCCCGCGGGCGAGACCTTGTCGAAGCGGGCCCGGTCCTCGGGCAGGACGCCGACCAGGGTGTCGACGTAACGGGACTCGAAGTCGTGGGTCTGCTCGGCCCGCCAGCTCGCCGGGTCGCTGATGGGGTAGTAGACGGTGCCCGCACAGAAGGCGTCGGTGTGGGCCAGGCAGGCCAGGGTGGTCCAGCCTCCGGCCGAGCCGCCGCGCACGGCCGTACGGCCCGGATCGGCCAGGCCCTCGGCGGCCAGGGCACGGGCGACGGTGACGCAGTCCTCCACGTCGACGACGCCCCACTGTCCGCGCAGGCGGTCGCGGTAGGCCCTGCCGTAGCCGGTTGAACCGCCGTAGTCGACGTCGGCGACCACGAAGCCACGGCTGGTGAAGAAGGAGTACTCCAGGTCGGCGGTGACACCGCTGGTGCTGGTCGGACCGCCGTGCACCTGCACCAGCAGCGGCGGGAGTTCGCCGCGGGGTGCGGTGGCGGTGGGGTTGCTCGGGCGGTGCAGCACGTAGTGCACGGGGCGGCCCTGCGCGTCGTGCACGGTGCGTCGTTCGGGCAGCGGCTGCCACGCGGCCAGCGGGTCCTCGGACTTGGGCCTCACCCGCCGGGCCCCTCCGCCGCCGGGGGCCAGGGGCACCGACAACAGGGCGGAGCCGAGGGCGGGATCGGCAGCTCTGACCAGTGCCCGTTCGCCGTCCGACCACAGGTCGCCGTTGAACCTGCTCCAGCCGTCGGCGAGTTCGGTGAGGCTGCCGTCGTCGGGGCTCCAACGAGAGAGTTTCTGCTCTCCGTTGCCGTGCGGGAACACCACGCCGTGCGGCGACACGGCGAACCAGCTCGGGCCGACCCGCCAGACGGCGCCGGCGCAGTCCTCCTCCAGGGGAAGGACGTTGGTGATCTTCAACGCTTCCGGTGCGTCCGCGGCGAGGTCGACGCGGTGCAGGTTCCACCAGCCGTCCGGGTCGGCCATGGCGTAGAGGGTGTCGGGGTCCGCCCATTCCGCCTGGGAGACGGAGACCTCCGTACCGTCGTGACTGCCGCCGAGCAGGCGTACGGGCTCTGACGCCACGCCGTCGCGCAGCTCGGCGACCATCAACTCCGAGCTGTCCCAGGGCATGTGGGGGTGGTCCCAGCCGATCCAGACGAGCCGGCGGCCGTCCGGGCAGGGGCGGTGCCCGGAGAGGAAGTGGTGCGAGCGGGCGACCACGCGCAGGGCTTCGGGGTCGTCGGCGGCGGCACCCGACAGCGGCACGGCGACGATCTCGCGGACGGTGCGGGCGGCCGGGTCGGCGTCGTCCGGTCCGGTGGCGGCGCGGGTGGTCTCCCGCACGCACCACACCTCGGTCCCGTCCGGTGACGGCACCGGGTCGGCCCAGCAGGTCTCCCGGCCGGGCGGGTCCGCCGGGGTGAGCGGCACGGCCGCCGGGAACCCCGCGTCCCGTGCCGTCCCGATGCGGGGCACCTCCGCCCGGTGGAGCCGCTGGTCGCGGTGGTCGGTGAAGACAAGCAGGTGGCTGTCGGCGCCGGGCGAGGCCGGGCGCACCCAGTACGGCCTGCCGCCGTAGCCGAGGGAGCGGTTGCGCACCGAGACGCCGGGGGCGAGCACGGGCACGGTCTGCTCGTGGCCGGGCGCGTTGCGCAGCAGACGTACGGTGGCGGTGGCCGGGTCCGAGGCGCACCACCAGTTCTCCTCGCCGGCGCCGGAGGGCCAGGAGGTGGACCCGGAGGCGTCGGCGACGGCTTCGGCGGTGATCGGTGATGGCCAAGTGCCGTAGGGCAGTTGGGGCGTGCTGGGCATGGGATGACTCCGAGTGCGGGGCGGGCGGCGGGGGGCCTGGCCGGTTTCGGGACGGGCGGGAGCTCACGTTCGGATCACTCCGCGCTGCGCTCGCGGGCCGGTCAGGACGAAGACTTCGAGGACCCGGTCCGCCACGGGCGCGGCGGACCGGGTCGGCCGGGTCAGACGGCGTTCAGGTGCACCGGTTCGCCGTGGGCGTCGCGGCGGCGCAGGTCGTCCGGGGTCTCCCGGCGGACCATCAGGCGGGCCCGGCCGTCCCGTACGGCGACGACGGCGGGCCGGGGCTGGGCGTTGTAGTTGCTGGCCATGGCGTGGTGGTAGGCGCCGGTGGCGGGGACCGCGAGGAGATCGCCGGCGGCGATGTCGTCCGGCAGGGCGAGGTCGGGCACCACGACGTCCCCGCTCTCGCAGTGCCGGCCGACGACCACCGCGTGCACGGGCTCGCCCTCGGCGGTCCGGTTCGCGGTCCACGCGGTGTAGCGGGCCAGGTACAGGGAGGGCCGCAGGGCGTCGCTCATGCCGCCGTCGACGGAGACGAACCGGCGGTGCAGACCGTCCTTGACCAGGCCCACACGGTAGAGCGTCAGGCCGGCCGTGCCGATCATCGAACGGCCGGGTTCGACGGCGAGGCGGACCGGCGCCCCGGGCAGCGCCCGGTCCAGTCCGGCGCGCAGCGCGGTGGTGAAGTCGGCGGGCTCCAGGCGCGGCTGGCCCGGCAGATAGGGAATTCCGGCGCCGCCGCCGAGGTCGATCTCGTCCACCGTGATGCCGTGCCGCTCGGCGAGCGCGGCGACGAATGCGCCGACCCGTTCCGCGGCCAGTGTCAGCCCCTCGGTGGCGGTGATCTGTGAGCCTATGTGGGAGTGCACGCCGGCCAGCCGCAGCGCGGGGCGTGCGGCGACGGCGAGCACGGCGCGTTCGGCGTGGCCGCCCCGGACCGGGAAGCCGAACTTGACGTCGTCGCCGCCGGTGGCCATGTAGTCATGGGTCTCGGCGGCGACACCGGGGGTGATGCGGACGTATACGTCCTGGACCCGGCCGGCCGCCTGGGCGGCGGCCGCGAGCCGGTCGATCTCCTCCAGGCAGTCGACGACCACGACCCCGACGCGGTGTGCGACGGCGGCCTCCAGTTCGGCGACGGACTTGTTGTTGCCGTGGAAGACGATCCGGGCGGGGTCGAAGCCGGTGTCGGCGGCGAGCTGGAGCTCACCGCCGCTGCACACGTCCAGGTGCAGTCCCTCGGAGTCGACCCAGCGGACCATCTCCGCGCACAGGAACGCCTTGGAGGCGTAGTGCACCCGGTCCGCGCCGGATGCGCGCCAACTCCGGGCGCGGTGGCGGAAGTCGGCTTCGTCCACCACGTACAGCGCGGTGCCGCAGGCATCGGCCAGGTCGTCCAGGGCGACGCCGCCCACGTGCAGCCGGCCCTCGACCGTTCGGGCGGTCAGCGGCCACACCTCGGGGGCGGTCTCCGGGGAGGCCGCCGGGGCCAGTCCGTCGGGCAGCGGGGTCCTCGCGGAGGCGGGCAGGGATGCGGCGGTGGGCACGGGACTACTCCTCGGTGAGGACGACCAGCATCAGCAGGTCGTCGCTGGGGTCGGTGAAGTGGTGTTCGTCGGTGGCGGCGAAGTGACAGCTGTCGGCGCGGCGCAGCAGCCGGTCGGCGCCGCCCACCGACACCCGGCAGGAGCCGGCGAGGACGAGCGCGAACTCCTCGCCGGGGTGGGCCGTCGGGTGGTCGTGGTCGCCGAGGTCGGCGTGGAGCAGCCGGGCTCCGATCCGGCTCGCCCCGGGGGCCGTGAGGTCCCAGATGCCGTGGTGGCCTTCCGCCTGGGCGAGCAGCGGGGCCGGGGCGAAGCGCGGCGGGAAGCCCGGGGCGGCTGCGGGGGTGACCGGACCGGTGCCGCCGAGGAGTTCGGCCGGGGTGGCGCCGAGGGCGTCGGCGATCTGGCAGAGGGTGCGGACCGTGGGGTTGGCGGCCCCGGACTCCATCTGCGAGACGTAGGCCGGTGAGACGCCGGCCCGGGTCGCCACCGCGCTCAGGGTGAGCCCGGCCGCACGGCGGACACGGGCTACGGAGGCGGCGAGCACGTCGCCGGTGTCCGCGGAGTTGGGCGGCGCGCCACGGCCCGTGTCCGTGGGGTCGGTCTTTCCTGTCCTTCTGCCCGATTCGCCGTCGGGTTGCACGGAACCGTCCGTGGCGCGAAGCGAATTCTCTTCCGGGACGGGGGGATCGGCCGAAGAGTTTTCCGCGCCTGTGGCTCTTGACGAGGTCATGCGGCGACAGTAAGACTCACGCATCGCTTAGATCAAGCAATCTGACACCGACGTTTAACTGTCAGCAGAGATGCCGTTCAGCAGCCGGACCCACGGGTGTGGGCTGCCCTGAGCAGGAGGGGTGAGCAGTGACCGGACCGCTGGCGCCGACGCCGACCCTCGAGTTGCTGCGTGCGGCCGCCGCTCTGTGCGGCCCCGCCGCGCAGCGCCTGTTCGAGGTGCTGGCGGAGGACTACCCGGCCTCGCTGGAGCGCCGCCCCGGTCAACTGCTGAGGGCGGCGGACGCGAGCGCCGCGGACCTCGACGGACTGCTGGCGGCGGCCGGGGTCGCCTCCACCGACGACCTGCGACTGCTGGCGGCCCGCGAGAGCGGACTGCGGCTCGCCGAGCCGGATCTGCGGTTCACCAGCCGCGATCCGGAGTCAGAGCCGCGGGAGCGGTCGGCGCTGCGCCGGATGATCACCGCGGAGGAGGGCAACCTCCATCGCACGCTGGCCGATCTCCAGGCCAACGGCGCCCTGGAGCTGGCGGCCGCGGTCCTGCTCCAGGCCCGGCGGCGGTGGGTGCTCGGCGACCTGAAGTCGGCCGGGTACGCGTCGCTGCTGACCAGCGACCTCACCAGCAGCATGAGGGACGTGTTCCTGGTGCAGCCGGCGACGGGCGCGGCGGTCAACGCGATCAGCGACGCGCACGCGGACGACGTCCTGGTCGCGTTCAGTTTCCGCAACTACAGCGGGCTGACGGTGGACGTGGCCCGGGAGTTCCACGCGCTGGGCGCTTCGGTGATCGCGCTGACCGACAGCTACACCAGTCCGGTCTGTGCCTTCGCCTCGCATGTCCTGGCGGTGGACACCCGCAGCGAGTCGCCGCACCACTCGCCCACGGCGGTGGCGGCGGTGGCCCATGTGCTGGCGGCGCTGGCCGCCGCGGGCGCCAAGGGTGCGGCCCGGCGCAGCCGGCGCCGAGCCGAGGTCTTCCGCTCCCTGGGCAGCTACGGCCTCGGGCAGACGCCGTCCGCCGCGGGTGAGACGGGCGGCGCGCCGGATCTCCCAGGACCCGCCGCCGGGATTCCCGGCGCCCGTGTCACGGACCCCGCCGACTTACCCGCGGCAGCCGGCAACGAGCTCCCGCCCGCGCGGTGACCGCTCCGCCCCTGCGTCCTCTCCCGTCCCGCCTGTTCCCCGTTTCCGCGAGTCCGTCTCGCTGAGCCATCGACGGCAGAGGCCCCGTCCTCACGCCCTGCCGCCGGGAAAGCAAGTGGTTCCTCTCCATGAACGACCCCTCCCTCTACCAGGACGGCGGCGCACTCTCCCCCGCCGAGGACGCCGCACTGATCTCCGAAGTCACCGAGCTGTGCGCCCGGTTGATCCGTTTCGACACCAGCAACTACGGCGGTGGAGACTCCCGTGGTGAGCGGGAGGCGGCCGAGTGGACCGCGGGACTGCTTGCCGAGTCCGGCTACGAGCCGGTGGTACTGGAAGCCGCGCCGGGCCGGGCCAGCACCGTGGTCCGCATCCCCGGCGAGGACCGCGACGCCCCGGCGCTGCTGGTCCACGGTCACCTGGACGTGGTTCCGGCCGAGCCCGCCGACTGGAGCTTCGACCCGTTCTGCGGGGAGATACGTGACGGCGTGATCCTCGGTCGCGGGGCGCTGGACATGAAGGACATGGACGCGATGATGCTCGCGGCCGCCCGGTCCTGGGCGCGCCGCGGGGTCAGGCCGGCGCGCGACGTCGTGATGGCGTTCGTCGCGGACGAGGAGGACACCGGCGAGCTGGGGGCGGGCTTCCTCGTCGACCGGCACGCGGACCTCTTCGAGGGCGTGACCACCGCGATCGGCGAGTCCGGCGGCTACTCGCTCCATCTGCCCGACGCCTCCCGGCTCTACCCGATCGCCGTCGGTGAGCGCGGCAGCGCCTGGATGAACCTGACGGCGCACGGCGCGGCGGGCCACGGCTCCCGGCCCGGCCCGGACAACGCTGTCGCCACCCTGGCCGCCACCCTCGCCGCACTGGCCGCGCACCGCTGGCCGGTGCAGATCGTGCCGGCGGTGGCCGCCCTGCTGGAGGGGCTCTCCGCCCATCTGGGCGTCACGGTCGACCCGGCCGACCCCGCCTCCCTCGCGCAGCTGGGCGAGGCGGCCAAGCTGGTCGAGGCCACCGTCGCCAACACGCTCAACCCGACCATGATGAAGGCGGGTTACAAGCACAACGTCATTCCGAGCGAGGCGACGGCCGGCGTGGACGGCCGGATCCTGCCCGGCGCGGAGGAGGACTTCTTCGCGACCGTGGACTCCCTGCTCGGCGAGAAGGTCTCGCGCTCCTTCCACAGTTTCGCGGCGCCGGTCTTCGCGGACCACACCTCGGCCGAGTTCGCGGCGATGGCGGCGGCGCTGCGCCGGGCCGACCCTCAGGCGCTGGTGCTGCCGTTCATCATGTCGGGCGGCACCGACGCCAAGGCGTTCGCCCGACTGGGCATCCAGTGCTACGGCTTCGGCCCCGGCCTGACCCCGCCCGGCTTCGACGCGTGGCGGTATGTGCACGGCGTCGACGAGCAGGTCCTCGTCAGCAGCCTGGAGTTCGGCGTACGGGTGCTGGAGGACTTCCTGCGCACCGGCACCGGGCCCCACAAGGCGGAGCGGTGAGCGCCCCGCACCTCCGCTGAACCCCTCGCGGGCCGCCAACGGCGCCGCGGACCGGCCCCTCCCCCGCTCGCCAGAGCCCTACCACCCCACCACACGCAAGTCCATATGCATGCATGCACCAATGCATGAACCAATGTATGCGCCAATAAATGCACCGCACAGCCACCGTCACGCCGTACGGCCCGTCCCCGGGTCCGCGGCGCAGCGGCCCTCGCACCACCCTCCCGCCCCTTCGCGGCCCCGCGCCGCCGGCACTCCAGGAGAAGTTCACGATGACCAAGCCCACCGCTGTGCGCAGAACCGGCCGCAAGGCCGCCGCACTGGCCACGTCACTGCTGCTCGGTACCGCCGCGGGCCTCGCCGCCGCGCCGACCGCCTCGGCCGCCGACGGCGGCGGTACCCTGCGGATGCCGATCACCGGCATCGGCATCGACTCCCTCAACCCGTTCCTGGCCTACTTCGCGGGCAGCCTGGACGTGTTCGCCGGCATCTACCCGGCGCTGGACAGGGTCGAGCAGGACGGCACCGTCAAGCCGTACCTGGCGGACTCCTGGACGACCTCCAGCGACAAGCTCACCTGGACCTTCAAGATCCACAAGGGTCTGAAGTGGAGTGACGGCAAGCCGATCACGGCCGAGGACGCCGCCTGGACGTTCAACCTGATCATGAGCAACTCCACGGCGGCCACCGCCAACGGGTCCCTGGTGAGCAACTTCGCGTCGGTCACCGCGCCGGACGCCACCACGCTGATCGTGAAGACCAAGAAGCCGCAGGCCACCATGTTGTCGGTCAGCATCCCGGTCTCGGGCATCCCGATCGTGCCGAAGCACATATGGGAATCCCACGTCACGGATCTGAAGAGCTACAAGAACGACAGCTTCCCGATCGTCGGTTACGGCCCGTGGACCCTGACGGCCTACAAGCCCGAGCAGTACGCCAAGTTCGACGCGAACAAGGACTTCGTCCTCGGAGCGCCCAAGTACGACCACATGATCCAGCAGTCGTTCAAGAACACGGACGCCGCGGTGGCGGCGCTGCGCTCGGGGCAGCTCGACTACGTCAGCGGCCTCAACCCCACGCAGTACCAGGCCCTGAAGGGCCAGTCCGGCATCAAGGCGTACGAGCAGGTCGGCAACCGCTGGAGCGGCATCGAGGTCAACGGCGGCGCCCGTACCCGCGACGGCAAGAAGATCGGCACCGCTCACCCGGCCCTCGCCGACACCAAGGTCCGTGAGGCGCTGGCGCTCGCCATCGACCGGGCCACGATCGTGAAGAAGGTCCGTAACGGCCTCGCGGAGGTCGGCGCGAGCTACCTGCCGCAGTCCCTGCCGCAGTTCGCGTGGCAGCCCTCCGACTCGGAGAAGTTCGGCTTCGACCCCGACAAGGCCAACTCCGTGCTGGACGCGGCCGGTTACAAGAAGGGCTCCGACGGGGTCCGGGTCGACCCGAAGTCGAAGCGCAAGCTGGAGTTCCGGCTCGGCATCCACTCCGACGACGACGCCGACGCCAAGGTCTCCACCTATCTCGCCGGCTGGTTCAAGGAGATCGGCGTCAAGGCCGACATCGAGTCGATGAGCTCCTCGAAGCTCAACGCCGACCTGGCGAAGGGCGACTGGGACATCCTGATGGACTCCTGGTCCACCGGCCCCGACCCGACGTACCTGCTCGGCATCCAGACCTGCTCGGCGCTGCCCGACAGCAAGGGCGAGGGCGGCAGCACCGACTCGTTCTTCTGCGACAAGAACTACGACGACCTGTTCCTGCGTCAGCAGAGCGCCTTCGACGACAAGGAGCGCGCGGATCTGCTCCGGCAGATGCAGGCCATCCTGTACAAGGCCAACGAGAACATCATGATCTACAACGCCAGCGGCCTCGCGGCCTACCGCACCGACCACGTGGGCGGCATGGTGACCGGCCAGGCGAACTCCGCCGGTGCCTACCCCGCGCAGTTCTCCTTCGACCAGTACCTGCACGCGGCCCCGGCCAAGGCATCGTCGTCCTCCTCGGGCGGCAACTCCGGCACCATGATCGGCGTCTCTGCGGCCGTCGTGGTCGTGCTGGCCGCCGGCGGAGTGTTCATGGCCCGCCGCCGCTCCTCCTCCGACGACCGCGAGTAGACCGTGTCAGACATCATCGACGTCGCAAGCACCACCGCGGCGAAGAGCAGTGCCGGCGCCCTTGGCGGGCGCCGGTCCGGCTCGGGATTCGCACGCTACCTGGCCACGAAGCTGGTGGCCGCGGCCGTCAGCTTCCTGGCCACGCTCGTCATCGGCTTCGTCCTGTTCAGCCTGATGCCGGCCGACCCGGTGCAGTCCATCACCCGCGGCCGGCCGACCAGCGACGCGCAGATGGCGCAGCTGCGCCGTCAGCTCGGCCTGGACCAGTCGGTGCCGGAACGCTTCTTCCACTTCGTCACCGACACACTTTCCGGACGCCTGGGCACCTCTTGGGAGTTCCAGCAGCCGGTCAGCTCCCTCATCGGTGACCGGCTATGGCCGACCCTGCTGCTGATGGGCACCGCCACCGTCATCTCGGTGGCGCTCGGCCTCTGGCTGGGCGTCAGGTCCGGCTGGCGGCAGGGGAGCTGGCTCGACCGGATCGCCACCGGCGCCTCGCTGACGCTGTGGTCGGTGCCGACCTTCTGGCTGGGCATGATCCTGCTGATCACCTTCAGTGTCGGCATCGGTCCGCTCCCGGGCTTCCTGCCCGCGGGCGGAATGAGCGACCCGGCGATCACCGGCGGCCTGGACCATGTCCTCGACGTGGCCAAGCACCTGGTCCTGCCCTGCCTGACCATGATCCTGGTGGTCTTCGCCCAGTACGTCGCCGTCATGCGCTCGTCGATCATCGACGAGCTGGGCAGCCCGTACCTGCTCACCGCGCGGGCCAAGGGCCTGCGTGACGACGACGTACGGCGCAGGCACGCGCTGCCCAACGCCCTGTTGCCGTCGGTCACCATGATCTTCATGCACCTGGGCACGGTGCTCGGCGGTGCCATCACCGTGGAGACCGTGTACTCCTGGCCGGGCCTGGGCCAGCTCAGCTACCAGGCCCTGAAGGTGCCCGATCTGCCGCTGCTCCAGGGCACGTTCATCGTCTTCAGCGCGTCGGTGATCCTCATGAACCTCCTCGCCGACGTCATCTACCGCTTCCTCGACCCACGGGTGCGTGCCCAGTGACCCACCACGAACCCCTCACCGAGGCCGTCACCCCGCCGCCGGCGGAGGCCGACCCCGCTCCGCCGGTCGCACCGGCCGCGTCGAAGCCGCGCCGCAACGGACTCGCCGGCTTCGTCCGCTCCTTCGTCCGCATCCGATCCGGCGTGGCCGGCCTCGGCATCCTGGTCGTGTTCGGCCTGCTGGCCGTCTGCGCGCCGCTGTTCATCTCGGACAACGACCTCGACGTCATCAAGGTCGACGGACCCTCCCTGCACGCCCCGACCGGCGGCTACCCGCTCGGCACGGACCAGGAGGGACGCTCCATCCTGCTGCTGGTCATCTGGGGCGCGCGCTCCTCTTTGTCCATCGGCCTGATGGCGACGGTGCTGACCGTGGTGCTCGGCAGCACGGTCGGCCTGGTCGCCGGGCACTACGGCGGCTGGACCGGCAAGGCGCTGATGCACCTGACCGACTGGTTCATCGCGCTGCCCAGCCTGCCGCTGGCCATCTCGCTGTCGGCGGTGATCGGGCAGGGCACCGCCTCCATCACCATCGCCATCGCGGTCACCAGCTGGTCCTCCACGGCCCGGCTGGTGCGGGCGCAGACCCTGGCGGTGGAGGCGAAGCCGTTCATCGAACGGGCCAGAGCGCTCGGCGCGGGCGGGCCGCAGGTGATGCTGCGGCACGTCCTGCCGAACGTCACCCCGCTGATCCTGGTCTCCTCCACGCTGACGGTGGCCTCGGCGATCCTCTCCGAGGCGACCCTGACCTTCCTCGGTCTGGGCGACCCGACGGGCATCTCCTGGGGCGCGATGCTCAACTCTGCGCTGAGCGGCGGCGCCGTCACCTCCGGCGCCTGGTGGTACCTGTACCCGCCGGGCGTCGCCATCCTGATCGTCGTCCTCGGCTTCACCCTGACCGGCCGCGCCGTGGAGACCATTCTCAACCCGAGGTCGGTGAAGACACGTTGAACGCGCTGCTGGAGGTCAAGGACCTCACAGTCACCTATCGCAGCGGCGATCGCACGGTGCCGGCCGTGCGCGGAGTGAACCTCACCCTGGACGCCGGGCAGACGCTCGGCCTGGCCGGCGAGTCCGGATCGGGCAAGTCCACGCTGGCGATGAGCCTGCTGCGGCTGCTGCCGGCCGCCGCCGAGGTCACCGGCCAGGTGCTCTACCAGGGCGAGGACCTGCTCACCGCCAAGTGGAGCCGGATACGCGCGGTGCGCTGGGCAGAGGCCTCCGTGGTCTTCCAGGGCGCGATGACCGCGCTCAACCCGGTGCACACCATCGGCGACCAGCTCGTCGAGCCGATCCTGCTGCACGGCCGCAAGGCCGGCGAGGAGGGCGGCCGCATCACCGACAAGCAGGCCCGCGCCCGCGCGGGCGAACTGCTGGAGTCGGTGGGCGTCCCGGCGCGCCGGATGCGCAGCTATCCGCACGAGTTCTCCGGCGGCCAGCGCCAGCGCATCATGATCGCGATGGCGCTGGCCTGCCGGCCGAAGCTGATCATCGCGGACGAGCCGACGACGGCGCTGGACGTGATGGTGCAGGCCCAGATCCTGGACCTGCTGTCGGACCTGGTGCGAGACGAGGGCATCGGCGTCATCATGATCAGCCACGACCTGTCCGTCCTCGGCCAGATGTGCGACCGGCTGGCCGTGATGTACGCCGGTGAACTGGTCGAGTCCGGCCCGTCCAGGCAACTCCTGGACGACCCGCGACACCCCTACACCCGGGCGCTGTCCCGCGCCTTCCCCACCATCGGCGACCCCGCCTCCCGCAGGGCGCCGGCCGGCCTGCCCGGCGACCCGCCCGACCCGGCCGCCCTCGGCGCCGGCTGCGCGTTCGCGGCGCGCTGCCCCGACGCGCACGAGGTCTGCCAGGACACACCCGCACGTCTGGTCCCGGCCGGCCCCGGCCGGCTGTCGGCGTGCCTCAGGGTGCTGCCCGGCTTCCCCGACGTCTCCTCGGGCGGGCTCGAACGCTCCTCGGACGGCCCCACCCCCTCCCCCGACCTGCCCGAACCCTCTGCGGAAGGAGCCCGCTCATGACCGCCACCACCACCGGCACGGTCACCGCCCCCACCGCGGCCGCGGCACCCGCGCTGGAGGTCCGCGACCTTCACATCGCCTATCCGCCCCGGGCCGGCCGCGGCCCCGCCCGGGCGGTGGACGGCGTCGACCTCGAACTGGGACGCGGCGAGATCCTCGCGCTGATCGGCGAATCCGGCTGCGGCAAGTCCACCCTGGCCCGCGCGCTGACCGGGCTGGTGAAACCCACGTCCGGCCAGGTGCTGTGCGACGGCGAGCCGCTGCGCTACACGAGCGCCGCGCTCAAGGCACACCGCCGCAAGGTCCAGTTCGTCCTCCAGGACCCCGGCGGCGCGCTGAACCCGCGGCAGAACGTCTTCGACGCCGTCGCCGAGGGACCCCGGCTGCACCGGATGAAGGCCGGCCTCGAACAGCGGGTGCACACCGCGCTCTCCCAGGCCGGGCTGCGGCCTCCGCAACAGTTCCTGTCGCGGTTCCCGCACGAGATGTCCGGCGGCCAGCAGCAGCGCGTCGTGATCGCGGGCGCGCTGGCGCTCGAGCCCTCCGTGATCGTCGCCGACGAGCCGGTGGCCTCCCTTGACGCCTCGGTGCGCGGCGAGATCCTGAAGCTGGTCCTCGACCTGCGCCGCGATCTCGGCCTGTCCTCCCTGGTGGTCAGTCACGACCTGGGCCTGGCCTGGAACATCGCCGACCGGGTGGCGGTGATGTACCTGGGCCGGATCGTCGAGGTCGGCACCGTCGAGGAGGTCCTGCTCGCGCCCCAGCACCCGTACACCAAGGCGCTCCTTTCCGTGGTGTCCGCCGAGGCCGCGCGCGGCGGGCGGCCGCAGCTGCTCCAGGGCGAGCCGCCGGACCCGACGGCCGTTCCCGACGGCTGCCGGTTCCACCCGCGCTGCCCGCTGTGGGCCGGCCTCGACGAAGCGGGCCGCGCGGAGGCGGGCTGCGACCGGCGGACGCTGCCGGTGCTGCCGGCGCAGGCGCCGACAGGCGGTCAGGCAGCGTGTCACCTCGCGAGCGTGTCGTGAGGTCGACGGCGCCGCCGAGGCCGGCGGCCCGGACCCGTCCGGGCCCGCCGCTGGTCGTGCGGGACGTGGACGGCCCCGTGGAGATGGCCGACTGCGTCGCGCTGTACGAGCGTGTCATGGGGCTGCGTCCCGACGACGGCAGCCTCAACCCCCGTCTGCTCACCGCCCTCCAGCACAACAGCGGGCTGGTCATCGGCGCCTATCTCGGCGACGAACTGGTGGGATTCACCTACAGCTTCCTCGCCCTCGAGCACGGCGCGGACGGACACGGCCCGCGCCTGTACCAGTACTCGCAGCTCGCCGTGGTGGCGGACGAGCGCCAGGGCCTCGGCATCGGACGACTCCTCAAGCTCGGCCAGCGGGACCGCTGCCTCGCGCAGGGCACCACACTGATCCGCTGGGCGTACGACCCGTTGCAGACCCGCAACGCCCACTTCAACCTGGACGTGCTCGGCGCGGTCGTCGACGCCTTCAAGCCCGCCCTGTACGGCACCTCCGGTTTCGGAGCCGCCACCGGTGAACCCACCGACCGTTTCATCGTCTCCTGGGACCTGAACGGCCCGGCACGGCCCGCCGCGCCCGCACCCGGTCCGCCACCCGGCGGCCACCACCCCGGCGAGGTGTACGACGACGGCGACGACCGGATCGTGGTCCTGCCCGACGACTGGCACCGGCTGCGGGCCGAGACCGGTCCGGACCACGCGGCCCGGCTGCGCGGCCGGCTCAGCCACACGTTCGCCCGGCTGCTCACCGACCGCACGGCCGTCTCCTGCGTACGCCTGCCCGACGGCCTCGCCGCGTACCGCTTCGTCCCCCGGCCCGCCGCACACGCCACGATCCCCCGCCCCTGACCGGGCCCCGCACGGCAGGACAACCCACACATGACCGTCACCCTTGCCGAGATCGAGCTGGCGCTGGTCCGGCTCGACCTCGTCCACTCCTTCGAGACCAGCTCGCACCGCAAGTCCCACCTGGAGCACATCGTCATCCGCGCGACCGCCGAGGACGGCAGCGTCGGCTGGGGCGAGTGCGCCTCCCCCAGCGACCCGTTCTACTGCGGCGAGTCCACGTGGAGCTGCTGGCAGGTGCTCGGCGAGTACCTGGCCCCGATGCTCCTCGGCCGTCCCTGGGAGCACCCCGAAGACGCCGCCCGGATCACCGCCAAGGTCAGCGACAACCACTTCGCCCGCGCCGGCCTCGACATGGCCTGCTGGGACCTGTACGGGCAGCACCGGGGCGAACCGCTGGCGGACGTGCTCGGCGCCCGCGCCGACGCGGTGCCCGCCGGGGTGAGCCTCGGCATCGAGCCGACGATCGACGCCCTGCTCGCGCAGGTCTCCCGGCACGTCGCCGACGGCTACCGCCGGATCAAGCTGAAGATCCGCCCCGGCTGGGACCTCGAACCGGTCCGCGCCGTCCAGGACGCCTTCCCCGGCGTCGCCCTCCAGGTCGACGCCAACACCGCGTACCGGCCCGAACAGGAGTCGGTCCTCACCGAGCTGGACGGCCGCGGCCTCCTGATGATCGAGCAGCCGTACGCCGCCACCGACCTGCTCTCGCACGCCCGGCTCGCCGCCCGGCTCGACACCCCGGTGTGCCTCGACGAGTCCGTCACCACTCCGGACGTGCTGCGCACCGCACTGCACCTCGGCGCCGCGGACATCGTCAACATCAAGGTGTCCCGGCTCGGCGGGCTCGGCCCGTCGAAGACCGTGCACGACCTGTGCCTGGACGCCGGTGTGCCGGTGTGGTGCGGCGGAATGCACGAGTTCGGCATCGGCCGGGCCGCCAACCTGGCCCTCGCGGGCCTGCCCGGCTTCACCCTGCCCTCGGACGTCTCCGGCTCCGACAAGTACTACCGGCGCGACATCGTGACACCGCCGATCCGCGCCGTGGACGGCATGGTCGCCGTACCCCGCTCCCGCCCCGGCCTCGGCCTGGACGTCGACGTCGACGAACTGGAGCGGCACACCGTGCGCACCTGGACGATCCGTCCCCGCGCCCACCTCACCACCCCGAAGGAGCAGGCAGCATGAAGGTCCTGATCTCGGCCGACATGGAGGGCGTCACCGGCGTCACCTTCCCCGACGACTGCGAGCCGGGCCACCCCAGATGGGAGTACAACCGGCGCTTCCTCACCGAGGACGTCAACGCCGCGATCGCCGGTCTCGCCGAAGCCGGCGCCACGGAGATCCTCGTCAACGAGGCCCACGCCGACCAGCGCAACCTCCTGCTCGACCGGCTCGACAAGAGGGCCACCCTGCTCATCGGCACGCACAAGCCGCTCGGCATGATGGAGGGCATCGACCGCTCGCCGGACGCGGTCGCGTTCGTCGGCTACCACACCGGTGCGGGCCAGCCCGGCGTCCTCGCCCACACCTATCTGCCCAACACCATCACCGCCGTACGCATCAACGGCGAGCCGGCCTCCGAGGGCCGCATGAACGCGCTCCTCGCCGACGAGTACGGCGTCCCGGTGGTCCTGGTCACCGGCGACGACCTGGCCTGCGAGGACGCCCGCGACTGGGCGCCGCACGCCGCGCACGCCGTGGTCAAGACCTGCGTGGACCGCTACTCCGCGATCTGCCTGCCACCAGAGCTGAGCGCCGCCCGGATCACCGAGGCCGCCCGCGAAGGCCTCGCCGCCCTGCCCGCCCCCACCGGTCCGATCGCCCCACCCGCCGAGGGCTACACCTACGAGGTGTCCTTCGACGCCGCCCACCTGGCGCCCGCGGCCAGTTACATCCCCGGCGTCGTCCAGACCGACCCGCTGACCGTGCGGTTCACACTGCCGACGATGTACGAGGCGATCCGCTGCTTCCGCGCGCTGACCCGGGTCGTCACCTCGGCCGTGGAGAACTGCTATGGCTGAGCCGACCGAACTCCTCACCCTGGCCCGCACGTTCGGCGACACCGTCCTCGAACGCTGGGAGCGCCTGGTCGCGTTGGAGACGCCCTCCGCGGACGCCGACCGCGCGGCCGTGTTCGGCAAGGAACTCGCCACGGGCCTCGCCGCCACCGCGGACCGGATCGAGCACCCGCCGGGACCGGGCGGCGACCACCTGGTGGCGTACTGGAACGGCCGAGGGACACCGGACGACACTGCCTCCGCCGGGCACACGCTGCTGGTGGCCCACAGCGACACCGTCTTCCCCGCCGGCACGGTCGCCCGGCGGCCCTTCACGCTCGCCGAGGACGGCGACACGGTCACCGGACCCGGCGTCTTCGACATGAAGGGCTCCCTGGTCGCGGTCGAACTGGCCATGGACCTGCTGACGCGCACCGGCGGCACACCAAGACGACCGGTCCGACTGGTGGTGGTCAACGACGAGGAGATCGGCAGCCCCGACGGCAGCCGGCTGGTGGCCCGGCACGCAGAAGGCGCCCACGCGGTGCTCGGCCTCGAACCGCCCCTGCCCGGCGGCGCGTTGAAGATCGGCCGACGCGGCGTGGCCCGGGTCCGGCTGAGCGTGCGCGGAGTCAGCGCGCACGCCGGTCTGGACGCCGCGCTCGGCGTCTCCGCGATCGACGAACTCGTCGACCAGCTGGCCGCGTTGCGAGCCACGGCCGCATCCTTCGCGGACGCGGCGCTGAACGTCGGCACCATCACCGGCGGCACCCGGGCGAACGTGGTCGCCGATCACGCCGAGGCGGAGATCGGCCTGCGCTACGCCACCCCCGAGACCGAACAGGCCCTGATGAAGGCCCTGCTGGCGCCGGTGCCGGTTCGGGATCGGGCCGCTCTGTGCGCGCTGACTCTGTCCCACCGCCCGGCCTGGGCGATGGATCCCGGCAACCCGCTGGCCGCCGAACTGGTGTCACTGGCAGGCACGTTGGGTCTGGAACTGCCGCTCGGCTCCTCCGGCGGCGCGGGCGACACCAACCTCACCGGAGCGCTCGGCATCCCGACCGTCGACGGGCTCGGACCCGCGGGCGCCGGCGCGCACGGCGAGGACGAGCACGCCTCGCTGGCCTCCTTGCTGGAGCGGGCGGCGCTCATCGCCGGGTTCCTGCAATCGCACTGATCACCGAATCCGTTCGTACACCTTGTCCCGCCGCCGAATCCGCCCGGCCGCCGTCGGCACGGCCGGACCCCCACGGCGTTCCACACCGCGGCCCGCTCGCCGGGCCACCATCCGCGCACCACGCCCCACTCCAAGGAGTCCCATGCCCACTCTGCCCCCGGCGGGGCTCGTCCGCCCCGCCGCACCCCGGCCCGGCGACCGTGTCGCCGTCATCGCCGCCAGCGGCCCGCCCAACCAGGAGAACCTGGAGGTCGGCCTCGAGTCCCTGCGCGGCCTCGGTCTCCAGCCCGAGGTCTTCGCCTCCGCCCGCACGGGCGGCGAGTACCTCGCCGGAGACGACGCGCTGCGCGCCCGCGACCTGACCGCCGCGCTCACCGACCCGGCGTTCACGGCCGTCTTCTGCGCCAGCGGCGGCTACGGCGCCCAGCGCACCCTCGAACTGGTCGACTGGGACGCGGTCGGCACACCCACCCCGCGGACCGTCATCGGCTTCTCCGACGTGACGGCCCTGCTGGAGGCGGTCGCCGTGAAGCTCGGCTGGACGGGACTGTTCGGCCCGATGCCCGCGATCCGCGGCTTCCACCCCGGACGCGCCGACTTCGACGCGCTCGCCACGCTGCTCACCGACCCCGCCTCGGTGAAGGAGCTGCGCTTCCCGGACTCCCGCCCGCTGGTGGGCGGCACGGCCGAGGGCGTCACCCTGGGCGGCACGGTCACCCTGCTGGCCTGCTCGCTGGGCACCGACACCTCGCTGCCCGCCCGCGGCGGCATCGTCCTGCTGGAGGACGTCGACGAGGAGACCTTCCGACTCGACCGCTTCCTCACCCAACTGCGCCGCAGCGGATACTTCGACGGCGCCGCCGGCATCGTCTGCGGCACCTTCACGGACTGCGGCACCCGCGAACGCGTGGAGGAGCTGCTGCACGACCGACTCGGCGACCTCGGCATCCCGGTCCTGGTCGGCGCGGACATCGGCCACGGTGTACCGCAGCAGACCTTCCCCGTCGGCACCCGAGCCCGTCTCGACGCGGACGCGGGCGTACTGACGTTCCTGGACCCCGTACTGGCCTGACCCACCACGCGGCGGGAAAGGGAGGGGCGGGGAGCAGACCACGAGGTGCGCTCCCCGCCCCCGGCCGGTCGCCCGCCGGTCACGGACGTCAGCCCGTCTCCCACAACTTCACCGTCGAGTCGGCACTGCCGCTCGCGAGGACTCGTCCGTCGGGGCTGAACGCCAGACCCCGCACGGCCTTTCGGTGGCCGGTGAGTTGGGCGGTCACGGTCAGGTGCGTGGGATCGGTGACGTCCCACAGGGTCACGGTCGCGTTCTCGCATCCGGAGGCCAGGGACCGTCCGTCAGGGCTGAACGCCACCGCGTACATCTGCCCGGTGTCCCCACGACCGGCCAGAGGAAGGCTGCCGGTGCCCATCTCCACGGGATGGGCCGGGTCGGTGATGTCCCACACGATGACGGCTCCTCGCCGCCACGACCCGTAGGTGCCGGAGACGACGCCGAGATCCCCGCTGCCGGTGGCCAGCAGCCGCCCGTCCCGACTGAATCCCACCGAATGGACAGCAGGCGCACCGCCCGAGGTCAACGCCTTCGGCCACGTGCGGGCCTGCGGTCGGACGACGGCGGTTCGGGCCGGGCGCATCGGATCACTGACATCCCACAGGACTCCGGTGTTCTTGTCGCCCGAGGAGCCCGTGGCCAACAACCGCCCGTCCGGACCGAACATCAGCGTGGCGACGGGACCCGTCTGCCAGACACGCCGGTGGTGAGTGACAGGGGCACCCCGGCTCGGCCGTGCCGGGTCGGAGAGGTCCCAGACGGTCACGGCGCGGTCGACGGCGCAGGCGATGAAGCGTCCGTCCGGGTCAAAACCCACCGCGTGGACACCACCTTGCCGCCACCCGTCGCGAAACAACCAGCTCGGGCGTTCATGGACGAGGGTCGCCACCCGCATCGGGCTCGACCGGTCCGTGACGTCCCAAAGGATCACGCTCCAGTCGGTGCTTCCGCTCGCGAACAGCCGACCGTCCGGACTGAACGCCACCGCGTTCACCGCCCGGCGATGGCCGGTGAGGCGGACGACTCGGGTCGGACGCGATGCGTCTGTGACATCCCACAGGACCACGGTCCGGTCGCTGCTTCCGGTCACCAGCAACCGTCCGTCCGGACCGAACGCCACCGCGTTCACCGCCCGGCGATGGCCGGTGAGGCCGGCAACCGGCCCTCTCGACGGAGGCGGCGAGGGCGTTCCCAGGAATGCCATGGTGCAGTCTCGCGCGATCCGGAATCCCGTGGAAGCCGGAACACCGACTTCCGCCGTCCGACCGCGGAAAGGTCTGGCGAAGCACTTGGGACCGAGTGGTCCCGCCGCTCGGCGGAACTCGAGCAGTGGTCCGAACTCCCCGGGGTAGTGGCCCTCTTGAAGCCGGTAGAGATACCTGCGCAGGTCCGTGCCGATTCTTTCGGAGATGTATGCAGCGAAGTCCCGCAAGCCCTCGGGCTCCGCAGTCGGGGCGAGGGGCTGGGTCACTCGACCGTGGCCGGACGTCGCAGCAGGTAGGCACCAGCGACCGTGACCAGTACGGCCATGACCGCGATGAAGACCAGGCCCGCGCCCTCCAGCCCGATCGGGCCCACCAGTACGCCGACTCCGATCACCGGTACCGAGATGCCCGCGTAGGCGACCACGAACAGGGTGGAGATCACCGCCGCGCGCTGGTGCTCGGGCGAGGCCTGGGCCACCGTGGTCAGGGCGCCGCGGAACGCGAGGCCCTGGCCGGCGCCGCCGACGATCGCGCTGAGCACCACCAGGACCATGAGGTCCCATCGGAGCGCGCCCGCGAGCAGGGCGAGGCCGCCGAGGAGTGCGGCGCAGCCCAGGGGCAGGGATCGTCCCGCGCCGACCCGGCCGACGGCGAGTTGGCCCGCGGTCGAGGCGAAGAAGGCGAGGGCGACCACCAGTCCGCCCACCGCGTGATTGGTCACATCCAGGGACTCGGCGAGGAACGCGGGACTGACGGAGGTGAACACCCCGAACAGGGCGAACCCCACGAACGCGGCGATCGCGGGTGGCGTGAACACCGGCCGCACCTGTGGGGGCAGGCCCGGCCGCTGCGGTCGTACGGTGCTCAGCGGCCGGCGTTCGCGTACGGTCTCCGGGAGCCGCAGCAGCACGGCGGCCGAGACGGCCACCAGGGCGAGGTGGACGGCGAACGGCAGGTACAGCGGCCAGGGGGCGTACTGCGCGAGAAGGCCCGCGAGCAGCGGACCGCAGCCGAGGCCGCCCATGTTGGCGGCCGTCGCGACGAACGTGGCCCGGGCCGCGCCGCCCGGCGGTGCCAGTTCCATCACGTAGGCCGTGGCGGCCCCGGTGAACAGGCCGGCGGACAGGCCCGACATGAGCCGCCCCACGTACAGCCAGCCGAGGCCGGTGGCGCACAGGAAGCAGACGGCGCTCGCCGCCGCGAAGCCGAGGCCCCACAGGAGGACGGGACGCCGGCCCACCGAGTCCGAGGCGTTGCCCGCGAGCAGCAGAACGCCCATGACCCCGAAGGCGTACACGGCGTACACGATGGTGACGGTCAGCTCGGAGAAGCCGAACTTCTCCTGGTAGAGGCCGTAGAGGGGGGTGGGCAGCGTGGTGCCGGCCATGCAGACGGCGAACACCGCCCCGCTGAGCAAACACTGGCGCCACCCTTGGCGATCACCGTCCATCCGCCGACAGTAACGTCGTGGGCCGCCCTGTTCCGGCCCGACGTGCCGCCGGACGGAACCGCGCGGCGTAGACCGGGCGCGGTCCGCCCTCCCCTCGCGGGAGGGCGGACCGCGCCGACCGCCCGTCAGGGGCCGGGGTGAGGCGCGCGGGACAGCGGGGAGGCGTGTGCCGGGCGCCTCGCCGTCAGGAGCAGCCGGCCGGTGTCGCCTGGGACGCGTCGTGGATCAGCGCGTCGTGGGCGGCCTTCAGCCGGGCGACGTCGGGCTTGACCACCGCGCGGTCATAGGTGATCAGGCCGTTCAGTTCTCCTTCCACGTCCGAGATCTGGGTGTAGACGGCGCCGTTGCCGCCCTTGCAGGCGAGCTTGTGCACCTCGGCGAGCCGGGCGAGGTAGTCGTCGGTGTACGCCGAGGGGTCGACGTCCACGTAGGACTGCTGCACGGACCAGGCGTGTCCGGGCACCGCCAGTCCGAGACCGCCGTACTCGCCGCTGACCAGGGCCCGTTTCCCGTCCGGGTTCGGCGGCAGCGCCGGACTCGGGTAGCCGTGTTCGTCGATGATGTCGCCGGTGCCGCCGTCCACGCCGAGGTTGATGCCCGACATGGAGTTGACGAGGCGCGTCGGGTCCCAGGACTTGGCCTGGTCGGCGATGCGGGCCTCGTCGTACTGGCCCCAGCCCTCGTTGAAGGTCACCCACATGACGACCGACGGGCTGCTGATGTGCTCGTCGATCATCTGCTTCATCTCGCGCTCGTACTCGGCCTTGGACGCGGCGCCGGGGTTGACCCCTGCGGTCATGGCGGGCATGTCCTGCCAGACCATCAGGCCGAGCCGGTCGGCCCAGTAGAACCAGCGGTCGGGTTCCACCTTGATGTGTTTGCGGACCGCGTTGAAGCCCATCTCCTTGTGCATCTTCAGGTCGTAGGCGAGGGCTTCGTCCGTGGGTGCGGTGTAGAGGCCGTCGGGCCAGAAGCCCTGGTCGAGCGTGGCCATCATGAAGACGGGCTTGCCGTTGAGAACGGTGCGCGGGGTTCCGTTCACCTGCTCGACGGCGATGGACCGCATGCCGAAGTAGCTGCCGACCCGGTCGGCGCCGACGCTCACCTTCAGGTCGTAGAGGAAGGGGTCGTCGGGTGACCAGAGGTGCGGGTCGGTGATCTTCAGGACGAGCGGCTGCCCGGTCCTCCCCTTCACGGTGGCGACCTTGCGGTGTCCGGCGTACGCGGTCGCGGTGACCGGCACTCCGTCCCGCACGCCCTTCGGCTCGACGGTGAGCCGGCTGTTCCTCACGTCGGGGGTGAGCTTGAGCGAGTCGACGTGGTCGGTCGCCACCGGTTCCATCCAGACCGTCTGCCAGATGCCGGACGACGGGGTGTACCAGATGCCGCTGGGGTCGAGGCGCTGCTTGCCGACCGGCGGGTTCTCGCCGCCCTGCGCGTCGGTCGGATCGTAGACGCCGACGATCAGTTCCTGGGTGCGGCCGGGCTTGAGCGCGGCGGTGATGTCGGCGCTGAACTTGTCGTAGCCGCCCTCGTGTTCGGCGACCTTGACGCCGTTGACATAGACCTCGGCCTGCCAGTCGACGGCGCCGAAGTTGAGCCGGAGCCGCTTGCGGGAGCCGACCTTCCAGTCGGAGGGAACGGTGAAGGTGCGGCGGTACCACATGCGGTCCTCGTGCCGTTCGACGCCGGAGAGCTGGGACTCCACCGGGTAGGGCACGCGGATCTTCTCGCCGAGCTTCCTGCCGACCGGGGGCTGTTCGCCGGCCTTGGCCGATGCGAACTGCCAGGAGCCGTTGAGATCGCGCCAGTCGGCCCGGGTGAGCTGGGGCCTGGGGTACTCGGTGCGGGCCTTGCCGGCGTCGACGGCGTCGGCCCACTTCGTCCGCAGCTCGTGGGTGGAGCGGTTGGGGCCGCTGCTCCAGAAGGCGTTGACAACGTTGCCGTTCGCCGCGGAGAGGCCGCCCTTGCCGTCGTAGCGCAGGTCGGCGGTGCCTCTGGCGGTGCCGGACTTGTTGCCGACGACGGGTTCCTTCAGGCCGACGATCAGGGACTTGGGGTCGGCGGGGTCCAACTTGGCTGTGGTCAGTGGCCACTTGGCGCCGCCGATGACCGCTTCGACATGGTCGGTGAGACCCGCGGGCGGTGCGGTGAGCGGCTGGGCGAAGTCGAGGCGCAGGGTGCGGCCGTCGCCCTGGACCGCGGTGGCGACGGCGCCGTCGTAGGCGTATCCGTCGGGCAGCCGGAGTGCCGACTGGGGGACGGCGGTCCTGGTGCCGCCGGGTGGGGTCCAGCGCAGGTGGAGGTTGGAGCCGCCGAAGTGCTCGAAGTATTCGACCTTGATGTCGTAGGCCTGTCCGGCGGTCAGGTCGATGGGCTGGGAGGTCTGTTCGCGGTCCCAGTCGTCGACCCAGTGGTCGATGGCGAGGTGCCCGTCGATCCAGAGCCTGAAGCCGTTGTCCCCGATGATCGAGAACGTGTGCGGGCCGGTCTTCTCGGGGACGATCCGGCCGGTCCAGCGGACGTTGACGTCGTCCGACTGTCCGGTGGCGAAGGCCAGCCGGGGTTCCAGGTTGTCGAAATCGAGGTTGGTGTCCAAGCCGGTGGCCTTGAGCTCATGGAAGTCGAAGGCGCCCGGGGCGGACTGTGTGTAGTACTCGCCCTTCAGACCGTGGACTTCCACGGGGTCGCCGGCGGCTGTGGCGGCCGGGGCGCCGGTTAAGCCCGCGAGGCCGAGTACCGCGGCGAGCAGGAGTGCGAGTTGGGTTCGGAGTCTTCTGGGGCTTCTGATGCGCACGGATCCTCCTTGGCTGAGGAAGGGTGGCGGCTCGTTGCTTCAGTCTGTACAACGTTGGAAGTAGCGGGAGTGGGCATCACAGCACGGGTCCCGGCCTCTGTCCAGGGTCATGACAAACGCCCAGGTGACAGGAGCGCACATCGATGAAGAGGAGATCCCTTGCGGGTCAGCCTGAAGGACGTCGCGGAGCACGCCGGCGTCTCGATCAAGACGGTTTCGAACGTCGTGAACAACTATCCGCACGTCACCCCGGCCATGCGGGCCCGAGTGCAGGGGGCCATCGACGAGCTGGGCTACCGGCCGAACCTCACGGCGCGTCACCTGCGCAAAGGGCGCACGGGCATCATCGCCCTCGCCGTCCCGGAGCTGGGCAACCCGTACTTCGCGGAGCTGGCCGGGGCGGTCATCGACGCGGCGGCCGAGCACGAGTTCACCGTGCTGCTCGACCACACCCGGGGCGACCGCGAGCAGGAGGTGCTGGTCAGCCAGGGGTTCCGGGCCAATGTCATCGACGGTCTGATCCTCAGCCCGCTGGAGCTCGAGGACGAGGACCTGCGCTCGCGCACCGACGACGTGCCGCTCGTGCTGCTCGGCGAGCGGGAGTACGAACTGCCCTACGACCACATCGCGATCGACAACGTGTCGGCCGCGCGCAGTGCGGTACGCCATCTGCTGAGCCGGGGACGCTCGCGGATCGCCTACCTGGGGGCCCGCACGGATTCGGCCAACCGGCCGGCACATCTGCGACTGGTCGGCTGGCGGGAGGAGTTGACGGAGGCCGGGGTGCCCGCGCCCGACGAACTCGTGGTGCCGGTCGGCGGCTGGGACCGCGACGAGGGGGCGCGGGCCATGGCCCGGCTGCTGGACTCCGGGGTACGTCCGGACGCCGTCTTCGCGTACAACGACCTGGTCGCGATCGGTGCGATGCGGGTGCTGCACGAGCGCGGCCTGCGGGTGCCGTGGGACGTGGCGGTGGTGGGCTTCGACGACATCGAGGAGGGGCGGTTCGGCGCGGTCACGCTGACGACGATCTCGCCGGACAAGCAGGCCATCGCGCGGATGGCGGTGGCCTCCCTGCTGCGCAGTCTGTCGGGCCGGACCGAGCCCGGCGGACGTGAACTGACCGCGGATTTCGTACTGATCGAGCGCGAGAGCACGCTGGGGCGGCGCTGACGGGATTTCGGACGGAGGGCTTTACAGGCTCCTTCCAACGATGTAAAAACCTCCCCGGAACGATGAGTACATCGAGTTGACCGCAAGAGCCGATCATCCCCGGGAGCGCTCTCAGCGCCGGGGCCGCGCCGTTT
This sequence comes from Streptomyces sp. NPDC005281, assembly GCF_040607495.1. NCBI lineage: Bacteria > Bacillati > Actinomycetota > Actinomycetes > Kitasatosporales > Streptomycetaceae > Streptomyces > Streptomyces sp. NPDC005281. The sequence goes on from NZ_JBEXGX010000024.1 coordinate 94,081, forward strand.
GGGGACTCCATGAAGCCGCTCGCACCACGTCATCGCACCTCCGCCAGGACCCTCCTCGCCACCGGCCTCATCACGAGCCTCGCGCTCGTCTCCGGATGCGCGAAGTCCGAGAACGACACCGCGGGCAAGGACAAAAGCTCCGCGGGCCGGACCGACCAGGGACAGGTCGTCGCCTCGCCCTCCACGGGCTCGGGACCGACCTGCGCCATCGACGCCTACGGCGCCAAGAAGGTCGATCTGAAGTCGGCTACCGTCGGCTTCTCCCAGTCCGAGAAGGAGGCCAACCCCTTCCGGATCGCCGAAACCGCGTCGATCAAGGCCGAGGCGGACAAGGAGGGCGTGAAACTGCTGACGGCCAACGCCCAGTCGCAGTTCTCCAAGCAGATCAGTGACGTCCAGGACCTCATCGCCAAGGGCGCCGACCTCCTCGTGATCGCACCGCTCAACTCCGACGGCTGGGAACCGGTCCTGCGTTCGGCGTCCGCCAAGCACATCCCGATCATCACCATCGACCGCAAGATCAACGCCACCGCCTGCAAGGACTATGTGAGCTTCATCGGCTCCGACTTCGTGGAGCAGGGCAAGCGGGCCGCGGACCAGATGATCGAATCGACCGGCGGCAAGGGCGAGATCGCCATCCTGCTCGGCGCCGCGGGCAACAACGTCACGACCGAACGCACCAAGGGCTTCGAGGACCGCGTCAAGGAGAAGGCCCCGGGCCTCAAGATCGTCTTCAAGCAGACCGGTGACTTCGCCCGGGAGAAGGGCCAGTCGGTCACCGAGAACCTCATCCAGTCCAAGCCCGGCATCACCGGGATCTACGCCGAGAACGACGAGATGGGCCTCGGCGCGGTCAACGCCCTGAAGGGGGCCGGCAAGAAGCCCGGCGCGGTGAAGATCGTGACGATCGACGGCACCCGCAACGCCGTCCAGGGCATCGTCGACGGCTGGATCGACGGGGTCATCGAGTCCAACCCGCGCTTCGGGCCGCTCGCCTTCCAGACCCTGGACACCTTCACCAAGGGCGAGAAGGTCTCCCAGGACATCGTCATCCAGGACAGCGCGTACACCAAGGACAACGCCAAGGCCGATCTGGGCAAGGCCTTCTGACATGTTGTCAGTGAACGGCCTGTCGAAGACCTTCCCCGGCGTGAAGGCCCTGTCCCGCGTGGACTTCACGGCCCGCGCCGGGGAGGTGCACGCGCTCATAGGCGAGAACGGCGCCGGCAAGTCGACCCTCATCAAGGTCCTCACCGGCGTCTACCAGCCCGACGAGGGCGAAGTGACGTACGACGGCGCCCCGGTCCGCTTCGCCACCCCGCTCCAGGCGCAGCACGCGGGAATCTCCACCATCTACCAAGAGGTCAACCTCGTCCCGCTGATGAGCGTGGCCCGCAACCTCTTCCTCGGCCGCGAACCCCACGGCCGGCTCGGCCTGATCGACTTCCGGAGCATGCACCGGCAGGCCGAGGAGGCACTGCGCGACCTCGGCCTGCACGTCGACGTCCGTCGGCCGCTGCGCGAACTGGGCGTCGGCGCACAGCAGATGGTGGCCCTCGCCCGCGCCGTCTCGGTCGACGCCCGCGTGGTCGTCATGGACGAACCGACCTCCTCGCTCGAACCACGCGAGGTGCGGACCCTGTTCGGGGTGATCCGGATGCTGCGGGAGCGGGGCATCGCGGTGATCTACGTCAGCCACCGGCTCGACGAGCTGTACGAGATCTGCGACGCGGTCACCGTGCTGCGCGACGGCAAGGTCGTGCACACGGGCCGCATCGCCGAACTCGACCGGCTCAGGCTCGTGGCGCTGATGCTGGGGCGGGAGATCGCGGACGTACGACAGGACGGCTTGACCAGGTTCACGGGCGGCCACGACACCGAGGCCGAACCCGTCCTGGAGGCACGGAATCTGACGGTACGTCATCAGCTGCACGACGTGTCCGTCTCGGTGCGGCCCGGCGAGGTGGTGGGGCTCGGCGGGCTGCTCGGTTCGGGGCGCACCGAGACCGCCAAGGCCATCGCGGGCGCGCTGCCCACCGACTCCGGGCGGGTCGTGGTGGCAGGCGTGCGCGTACGCACCGGCTCGACGCCCGCCGCGATCCGGGCCGGCATCAGCCTGCTCCCCGAGGACCGCAAGGCCGAGGGGATCGTGCCGGGCCTCTCGGTGCGTGAGAACATCGCGCTCGCCGCCCTGCCCGGACTCTCACGCTTCGGCCTGGTGGACGAGGCACGTATCGACCGGATCGTCGACACGTTCATGAAGCGGCTGCGGATCAAGGCGGCGAGCCCGCACCAGAAGGTCGGCGAACTCTCCGGCGGCAACCAGCAGAAGGTGCTGCTGGCCCGCTGGCTGGCCATGCAGCCCAAGGTCCTGCTCCTCGACGAGCCGACCCGGGGCATCGACGTCGGCGCCAAGGCGGAGGTGCAGAAACTGATCGACGAACTGGCCGAGGACGGACTGGGCGTCCTGCTCATCTCCTCCGACCCCGAGGAACTGATCGAGGGCAGCGACCGCGTGATCGTCCTCAAGGACGGCGCGGTCGTGGAGGAACTGACCGGTGACGCCGTAACCGAGGACCGGCTGATGCGCGCCATCGCCGCCGCACCCGCCGTCACGACCGCGCCCGCCGGCGAGGGCACCGGCCCGGGAGGCCACGATGACTGACCTGACACTCGGCCGGGTGACCGCCGACCGCGACCGTCTGCTGTCCCTGCTCCAGGAGTACGGCGTCTACCTGGGCGTCGTGGTCCTCCTGCTGGTGAACACCGTCTTCACCCCGCACTTCCTGTCCACCGAGAACTTCCGCACCCAGGCGGTCCAGGTCGCCCCGGTCCTGATCGTGGCGCTCGGCATGGCGCTGGCGATCGGCAGCGAGGGTGTCGACCTGGCCGTGGGCTCGGTGATGGCCCTGTCCACCTCGCTGCTGTCCCTCTACCTCGGCTACGGGCCCGGGATCGCCGTCCTGGTCGCGCTCGTGGGCGGTGCCGTGGTCGGGGTCGCGAACGGATCGCTCATCGCCTTCGTGGGCGTGCAGCCGATCGTCGCGACACTCGCCCTGATGGTCGCCGGGCGCGGACTGGCCCTGGTTCTCCTGCCCCAGCTCAAGGACGTCCACGACCCGGCCATGGCCGAACTCGGCTCCGGTGACGTCCTGGGCGTCCCCTACGTCGTACTGATCGCCGCGGCCCTGGCCCTGCTCGTCGGCTTCGTCGTGCGCCGCACGACCTTCGGGCGCAGCCTCCTCGCCATCGGCGACAGCCGCCCCGCAGCCCGGCTCGCCGGACTTCCGGTACGCCGCGTCCTCATCCTCGTGTACGTCTGCTCGGGCGTCCTCGCGGCCGTCGCGGGCGTACTGGCCACCGCCCGACTCACCGCGAGCGACCCGTCCTCGCTCGGCAACCTGATGGAACTGTCGGCCATCACCGCGGTCGTGGTGGGCGGCACGCCCTTGAGCGGAGGTCGTATCCGGATCGGCGGCACCGTCGCCGGCGCCGTCCTCATCCAGCTGCTCACCACCACGCTCATCAAGCACGATCTTCCGCCGTCGTGGACCCAGATCGCCCAGGCCGTGGTGATCGTCCTCGCCGTCTACGCGGCACGGGAACGAGGAAAGCGATGACGACCGACGTGGACATCCCGGTGCACGCGAAGAACACGGCCGAGGAGGAACCGGCCGGCACCGGCCGCTCCGAACGGCTCAGCGCCCTCGCCCAGCAGCACGGCGCCCTGGTCACGCTGATCGTGGCGATGATCGCGGCTTCCCTGAGCTTCGACACGTTCCTGACCGGCGACAACCTGGAGAACATGGCGCTCTCCTCGGCGTTCCTCGCCGTGGTCGCGCTCGGCATGACCTTCGTCATCGTCACGGGTGGCATCGATCTGTCCGTGGGCTCGCTCTTCGCGCTCGGCGGTGTGCTCGCGGCCTGGGCGTCCCGGTACGGAGTGGTCGCCGCGCTGCTTCTGCCCCTCACGGTCTGCGGACTGATCGGCCTCGTCAACGGCCTGCTGATCGCCCGGTCCCGCCTCGCCCCGTTCATCGTCACGCTTGCCTCGATGCTGGGCGCGCGGGGGATCCTGCTCTCCGTCACCGACGAAGGCTCGAAGACCTATCTCGTGGACAAGGGGTCGTTCTTCGCGAAGCTCGGGCAGGGGGCGTTCCTCGGCGTCGGCGTGCCCGTGTGGATCACCGTCGGCCTGTTCGTGCTCGGCGCGGTGGTCCTGCGGCGCACCCGGTTCGGGCAGTACGTGTACGCGGTAGGCGGGAACGAGGACGCGGCGGCTCTGATGGGCGCCCCCGTGGCCCGTACGAAGATCTCCGTCTACACGCTCTCCGGGCTGTGCGCGGGACTCGCCGGAGCACTCAACGCGGCCTGGCTCGCCTCGGGCGTGACGATCCTCGGTTCCGGCATGGAACTGGAGGCGATCTCGGCGGTGGTCATCGGCGGCACCCTGCTCACCGGCGGGTTCGGCTTCATCAGCGGCTCGTTGGTCGGAGTGCTGCTTCTGAAGGTCATCCAGAACGTCATCAACCAGATCGGCTCCCTGGACTCCGCCTACCAGCAGGTGGTCAGCGGCGCCTTCCTGGCCGTCGTCGTCATCGCGCAGACCTGGCTGGGGCGCAGGCGCCGGGTGCTGTGAAGGCCTCGCCCGGTCCGGAACCTGGCGAGCGCGAACAGAAGACCCGCACCGGCCGGTGCGGGTCTTCTGCGGCTGTGCCGTTCTGCGGGTTCCTGCTTCATCGGGTCCGGGCGGGCCCGGGACTACAGCCGGTCATCTCCACGTCCTGACCGGATGCCACCCGCGTACACCCCGAGCGGGTGTGCTTTCGGTCGCTGTTCAGTGACCGAGGAGGTGCCCCAGTCCCTGGCCGTGTCCCTGACCGTGGCCCTGACCCTGACCCTGACCCTGGCCCTGGCCCTGGCCCTGGCCCTGGCCCTGGCCCTGCTGGCCCTGGCCCTGCTGGCCCTGGCCGTGGCCCTGACCCTGCTGGCCCTGACCCTGGCCCTGGCCCTGCTGACCCTGGCCCTGCTGGCCCTGCTGGCCCTGGCCCTGCTGGCCCTGGCCGCGGGTGTCCCCGTGACCGCGGTCGTCCCCGTGACCGCGGTGGTCGTCGCGGCCGTGACCACGGTCGTCCCCGTGACCGCGGTGGTCGTCGCGGCCGTGACCGCGGTCGTCCCCGTGACCACGGTCGTCCCCGTGACCACGGTCGTCCCCGTGACCACGGTGGTCACGGTGGTCGTCGCGGCCGTGACCGCGGTCGTCGCCGTGTCCCCGGTGGTCACGGTGGTCGTCGCGGCCGTGACCGCGGTCGTCGCGGCCGTGACCGCGGTCGTCGCGGCCGTGGTCGCGGTCGTGGTGCCGGCCCCAGGAGACGCTGTCGACGAAGCGGCCGCGCTCGGTGCGCAGCGTGGCGACGTCGGAGTGGTTGTCCCACACCTCGTTGCGACGGTCCTGGTAGAGGTCGCGGCTGGTGTCGCGGCCGAAGCCGGTGTGGACACGAACCGTGGCACGGCCGCCCAGGCGGTAGTCGTCGAAGGTGTAGTGGTTGCCCTCCCGGTCCGACAGCGTCCAGCCGTCCAGGTTCACGCCGTGGCGGCTCGAGTTGGTGATTTCCACCCACTCCGCGTTCAGGGAACGGGCGGAGCGGTCGTCAAAGCCCGGCGCGTCGGCCTGGACCCGGCTGATCGCGACGTGCGTGCGCTCGAAGCGGGGCTCCGCGGCCGAGGCCGACACGGAGGCCGAGCCGACCAGAGCGCCTGCCGCGATCGCCGCGGCCGCCACGCGGCGGGCCGTGACAGAGGTGGAAAGGGACATGAAAGCTCCTCAAGGTTCGAGAGCCGGCACACCCCGTGCGGGCGCCCCTCACGGGGAACCCGCACGGTGCGACCCTGTGCGAGTCCCGGCCCGGTGGCCGAGGACTCATAACTTGCTGCACATCCCCGCCCAGTACGGGCGACACCAGACCGCTGTTACCAATTACGGACATATCAGTTACAGGCGCCTGTATATGGCCTTTAACTACGGAAAGCTGAAAAGTGATGGACTGCCATGCTCAACTGCCGTACTCCAACAGCATTATGGCCGAATCAGGGCATCTCTCGCGTCAGCGCACGTCATTCGCATGTCACCCGAAAGTGAGTAACGCCCCTCCGGTCCGATCCGGGCATCCGGGTGCGTGTCGCGCCATCCCGGCGCGCCAAGAGGGCGCCGGATCCACGTCGAACGGCGGTGACGCGGGCGCCGGGCCCTGAACTCAGTTCTCCAGACGGACCGGCATCAGCAAGGAGAACGTGTACTCGTCGTCGGGCCGTCGGATCGCGATGGGCGCGGCGGGGGCGCCGACCTCCAGGATCAGTCGGTCACCGGCCCCGGCGTCGAGCGCGTGCAGCAGGTACTCACGGTTGACGGCGACCTGGTTCTGGTCGCTCCAACGGTCGTCGCCGAGGGTCACCGTTCCTTCGTCCGTCACCTTGAGCAGGGTGAGGTCGGCGGCTGTCTCGCCCGGCCCGCTCACTTCGCCCGGGACGACGGGGCCGGTCGTCACCGCCTCCCGGAAGGCCCGCGCGTCCACCGGGGCCCGGCGGCCGTCCGGCGCGTGGACGAGGCGGCGATAGTCGGGGAAGTCGTGGTCGAGGCAGGGCCCGGCCGTCTGCCCGGCACCGCTCTCCAGCGTCACGCGGTCACCGTCGACGGCGAGACGGACCTGTTCCCCGCCGCTCAACAGCGCCCGCATCGCGTCCACGAGCGGGGTCGGAACGACGATCTGCACGCGGGTGCCGGCGTCCCCGCCGAGGCCCGCCCGCGCGACGGCCATCCGGTACCGGTCCGTGGCCACGACGTCGAGTGTCCGGCCCTCGATGTCGAACAGGACACCGGCGAGCATCGGAAGTCCCGGGTCACCGCCGACGGCGAAGCGGACCGCGTCCAGGGCGCCGGCGAGTTCAGGCGCGGATACGGAAAGGTGGACAACGGTGGTGCGGGGCAAAGTCATGGGTTTCTCCCTGCTGTCGAGAAGTGCTCGGAGCGCGGAGAACTCGTCGCGGGCATCGGACAGACCCGCCTCCAGACGACGCAGATGCGTCTGAAGCAGCTGGCGCACCAGGCCGGAGTCCGCCCCGGACCAGCCCGCGAGCACCAGGCGGATGTCCGCCAACGGCATGGCGGCCCTGCGCAACCGGGCCAGCACCCGTGCCTCTGCCAGCTGTTCGGGGTCGTACCAGCGGTAGCCGCTCACCGGATCCACCCAGGCGGGGACCAGCACCCCGCCACGGTCGTAGAACCGCAGGGCGCTCACGCTCAGTCCGCTGTCCCGGGCCATCTCGCCAATGCTGCGCATCTCGCTCTCCACACCCGGCACCCTGCGGCCTCGACCATGTCGAGGGTCAACTCCGTTCGGTCCGGGCGCCCCTCGACCGGGCCAGGATCAGGCCGGACAGTCGGCCAGCGATCCCGCCGTGCCCCAACGGATCATCAGATACCCGGAGCCGCCTCGTTCCGCCACGGCATAACGGGAGTACGGCCACGCGTCGCCCGCGCTGTCACGCTGCCCCACCAGGGCCCGGCATGCCTCGCCGGCCGCCATGTCCGCCCAGGCCGCGGCCTGCCGCTGGTTCCACGTCCCGTAGTCCGACCACACGTACATCGCCGAGTGCCCCGGATCGAAGCCCACCTTGAGCTCCGCGTTGCCGAGCGCGCGATCCGTGCCCAGCGCCGTACGCATCCCGTTGGTCCGCTCGATGATCCGCCTGGTCGCGCGGTCCGCGACGGCGATCTCGTCGCCGTCGGTACTGGGAATCATGGCCTGACCGAGGCCTCGCCCGTCCGGCTCCCAGCTCAGCCCGGCGCCGACCGTGGTCAAGGTGTCGTCGGCCGAGGTGCACCGCGCGTCGGTGAGGAAGTCGTCGTCCCAGGTCACGAGCGGCTCATGACCCTTCGCTTCCTTCACCAGGACAAAGGCGCGATACGGCAGATCAGGGTGCAGCCGCAGAACGACCTCCCGCAGCGTCCTGCACATCAGCCCGGCGGCCTCAGTCTCCGCGTACATCGTTCCCGGCTCGTCGGCGGTGAGCCGGTACGAGAGGTAGACCTCCCCGCGCGACGCGTGGAACCTCACGGTCCCGGGGTCGAGGACGATGCCGTCGCCGAGCACCTGGACGAGGACGCCCTGGTCGTGCAGGACGGCACGCGCCACGTCGTGCTCGCCCTGGCCCCGTGCCGAGCGCGCCTCGGCCCAGCTCTCCACACTCGCGGGACGGTCGCTCGCGGCCCGCTCGGGCTTCGACGGCGTGCTCGCCGTCGTACTCGTACCGGACGAGCGCGGGAATCCGGCCGGGGAGGAAGCGGGAGCCGGGGAAACGGGGGCGGACGAGCCGGGAGCGGAAGAAGCGGGAACGGAGGACGCGTTCGAGGTGCCGTGACGGCCACCGCCCTCCTGCTTGCCCGGCATCAGCACCACCACCCCGCCCGCCAGGCCACCGATGACCGCCGCGGCGACAACGGCCATGCCCGCCCATGGCTTTCGTCCGCGTCTCGCGGGACGCGGCCACGCCGGATCGTCCACGGGCGGCATGTCCCACACCGCTGTGATCATGTCTTCCGCCCGCGTGAACAACGTGTCGGCGCGCATCGCCTGGATGAGCTGCGCGGCCAGGAGTTCGTAGCACTCCTCGGCCGCGTCGGCCGCCGAGGGGCGCTCCGCCGACTCCTTGGCCAGCGCCCTTCGCACGATCTCGCGCAGGGGCGCGGGCACACCGTCCAGGTCGGGTTCACCGGACGTCACGCGGAACGCGACCACGTCGGGCGCGCCGGTCCCGAAGGGGGATCTCCCGGTGGCCGCGTAGGCCACGAGCGTCCCCCAGGCGAACATGTCGCCCTCGGACCCGGCGGCGCCCGTCCGGTACTGCTCGGGGCTGATCCAGCCCGGCGTACCGGTCGTGGCTCCGGGACGGGTGACCCTCGTGTCGTCGTCGGCGTGCGCGATTCCGAAGTCCAGGACGCGGGGGCCGGAGGACGTGAGGATGACGTTCTGCGGCTTCACGTCACGGTGCACGACGCCGGCGGAGTGGACGGCGGCCAACGCCTGGGCGGTGGCGGCCGCGAAGGCGTACAGGCTGGGTCCGGTGACCCGTCCGTGCGCGAGCACCTGCTCGTCGAGCGTCGGTCCCGCGACGTACTCGGTGGCGAGCCACGGGTTCGGGGCACTCGCGTCGGAGGTGAGCAGGGGGATCAGGTACGGGCCGGTGACACGGGAGGACATGTCCACTTCGCGCCTGAAACGGGCCCTGAATTCGGGTTCTTGAGCCTGCGAGGGGTGAATCACCTTCACCGCCACACGCGTTCCGTCGGAGGCTACTCCGGCATGGACGGTACCCATGCCTCCGGCGCCGAGACGACCGACGATCCGGTACGGACCTATTCGGGAGGGATCGCCGGCTCGGGCCGGCTGGACTCTTCCGGAGGATCCGGATTCGCTCACTGATGGTTCCTTCGTGCGGGACTGAACGGTTGAGCAGGCGCGGATGTGACGGGTGGTCGGGGGCGGGGCCCGGGTCCCAGCAGGTTGCCCGGGCATGCCTTCTGGGTGACTTCCCGTCCGGATGTTATGCGCTCGCCCGGCTCCTGGGTAGCGAAACCCCTGATCAGACGGCACACTCTCGCCTGCCGGGTGACGACCCGCTTGCGGACCGTGTCGCGGGCCGAGCGGGCAACCGGCCGCCCCTCGGGTCCGATCCGTTCAACTGCCTTGCACGCAAGTCCTGTTGGTGCCGTTCCCGACGGCGGATGCATGACCGCGCGGATCAGAGTTCGGCAGCCCGGACAGGGCAGTCGTCCCGGCCGTGGTGGAACCGTCGGCGGGGTGTGCCACGCGTCCGAGTCTCCTGTCCGAGGACTCCCTGTCGAGGGCTCCCGATCGGGGGCTCCCAATCTGGGGCTCCCAATCGGGGCACTGGTCGCGGAACCGGATGCGACCGCCGCGAAATCCTGGCCCTGAGGGCCCGGCCGACCGGACATCGGCCGTTCGCGTCCCGGGACCGTGCCGCTCACCGGCTCCGGTGCGGCTGGGGCTGCGGCGGCTGCGGTTGCGGCTCGGACAGCGGTGCGGCCCCCGCCTCCGACTACGGCTACGGCTACGGCTACGGCTACGGCTACGGCTACGGGCCCCACGATCTCGTGTCCCTCGCGCAGGATCGGGCCCCGCCGACGCTGCTGCCCGTGCCTCCGTCGCGGTCCCGGACGACAATGGGCGTACGGCGGGGACGGGCCCGGGGAGGCGCCGGGGAAGGAACGTCCATGCCGAAGCGGCCCCGCTCCCCCGGTCGCGTACGGGCCGCGCGGCAGTCCGCACGGGTCACGGTCGCGTCCGCCGCGGGCTTCTACTCGGCCCTCTACGCCCTGGACCGGCCGGTCGTCGCCGTCTACGCCCTCTTCGCGCCGATCGCGCTCGGCGTCCTCTCCCCCATCCCGGGCAGCAGTCGGGACAGGACTCGTACCATCCTGTTCGCGTTGCCGGTGGCCGTGGCGCTGACCGCCCTCGGTACCGCTCTCGCCGTGACAACCGCCTCCGCCGTCGCGGGGATGCTGGTGATCGGCTTCGCCATCTCCTTCGCCTCGGCGTACGGACCGGCCGCGGCGGGTGCGGTCCCGGGGCTGCTGCTCTTCTACGTCCTGGCGTGCTTCCCGCCCTACGCGCCGGACACCCTGCCGCAGCGGCTCGGCGGTCTGCTGGCCGGTGTCGCCCTGCTGGTCCTGTGCGAGTTGCTCCTCCTGCCGGCCCCGTCCGTCCAGCCGTATCGCGCCCGGATCGCCTCCGCCCTGGATCTCGCGGCGGCCGCGGCGCTCGCGTTCGCCCAGGGCCACCGGCACGATCCCGAGCGGGCCCGGCGTCTGCGTACGGAAGGACTGTCGCTGCGCCTGTCGAAGGCGCCACCGGCCTCACGTCCGACCGGGGCAGGCCGCACCGACCGCGGACTGGCACAGGCCGGATCCGCGACCCGGCGGGTGCTGGACCAGCTCGCCCGCATGGCCGAGCGCCCGGACTCCGCGACGGCCGCCGACCCGCCCTCCGAGGCGCTGCTGCGCGGTGTCGCCGCCGGCTGCACCGCGACGGCGGGCGCTCTGCGGGGCGCACGCGCCGTGCCGGGGCCCGAGGCCCTGGAGGAGATGGTCGCCGAGTTCGTCGCCGTCCGCGGGCGTCCGTCCGGTGCCGGGCTCGACACGGACGCCAAGGCGTCGCAGCGGCTGCTGGAATGCCGGTCCGACCTGCTGGTCACGGCGGCCTCGGCCCTGACCGCCCAAGCGGCGGTGGCCGTGGCGATCGGCGGGCGCCGCGACTCGGCGGGACTCCCGCCCGAGCAGTTCTGGTACGCGCGGCCTTCCACGCCGCGGCTCCTCGCAATGCGCCTGACCGGCAACCTCACGCTACGCTCGGTCCTGTTCCAGAACGCCGTACGTACGGCCCTCGGGCTCGGCGCGGCCCGTCTCGTGGCCGGAGCGCTGGAGCTCTCGCACGGTTTCTGGGTGCTGCTGGCCGTGCTGACGCTGGGGCGTACGACCGCGGGAGCGACCTGGTCCACGGTTCGCTCGGCGGCGCTCGGCACGCTGTTGGGAGCGCTGGCCGCCGGGGCGCTGATCTTCGAGGCCGGCGGCACCGTCGAGGTGTACGCCGCCGTGCTGATACCGGCGATGTTCGTGGCGTTCTCGGTGGGGCCGATCGCGGGACCGGCCTGGGCGCAGGGACTGTTCACCCTCGTCGTCGCCGCCGCGTTCAGCCAGCTCGCACCGGCGGACTGGCGGCTGGCGGAGACCCGGCTGCTCGACGTGCTGGCGGGCTGCACCATCGGGCTGCTGTGCGGCGTGCTCGCCTGGCCGGCCGGAGCCCACGCCGAGGTTCGGCGAGGTGTAGCGGAGGTGCTGCGTTCGGCGGCGCCCCTGGTGCAGGTCACCGTGTCCGCCGTGGTCCGCGCGTCCGGGACGCCCGACACGTTCGGCACGTCCGGCGATCCGGCTTCGCAGCAGGGCGCGGCCGAGGAGGCGCTGCGGCTGACCCGGCACCGGCTCCGCATCGCCGAGGGCGCCTACGCGCAGTACCGGACGGAGGGCGGCAGGAACACCGTCGACAGCGGACCGGACTGGCACCTGGCGCTCAACTGCGCCTCGCACGCGGTGATCGGGTCCCATTGGCTGCCCCGGCAGGCGTACGGTCCGGCGCCGCCCGAGGCGGTCAGGTGGGCGCGGGAGTCGGCCGGGCGGCTGGCCACGGCGATGGACAGCGCGGCGGCGTTCCCGCCCGGGGGCGTCCGGGCGGCGCCGGTGCCACTTCCGCACGAGATCGTCGCCGCCGCCCCGGCCCCCGTCCTGCCAGCGCTGGTCGACATCGACACCTGGCTGCGGACCCTCGCGGCGGAGTTGACGGCGATGGGCGGGAGTGGCCCGGACGAGCCACCGCCGCCGGTCCGAGGCGACGGAACGCGACCGGCGACCGCCCAGGACGCCCCATCACGATCGGGAGGATAAAGGGGACGGGACGGTCCGCGGGTCAGGCAGTCGCCCACACGCCAGGCGGTCGATCGGTCCGGCGGTCGGCCACAGGCCAGGCCGTCGATGGGTCCGGCGGTCGTGCGAACGTCAAGCGGTCGGCGGGTCCGGCGGTCGGGCCGCCGGGGCGGCCGTCGGCGGCCGACCGGTGAAGCTTCCCGTGGCGCGCCTCAGGGCCGGCGTCCGATGAACGCGAGCAGGCGGGTCTGTACGTCGGCGGTTTCCGGGACCTGGACCCGTGGCCCGTACTGCCCGCTCCCGCGCAGTACGTCGTCGAGCGGCAGCATGCCCTCGAGCATCGCGGCGCACTTGCCGGGATCGAGGCGCTCGTCCTGGCCGCTGGCCCGCGCCAGGTCCCAGGTGTGCATGAAGACGTCGGCGGTGTAGAAGCGGTCGACCGCCTGGTCCAGTGGCACCTCGCCGATGTGCGGGTTGGACAGCGTCCTGTGCGGTGTGGCCGGATCGTCCAGGAGGGCCTGCACGCCGTCGCTGTGCACCGTCCAGGCCTTCACCGGGTCGTCGTCCACCGACGGCCCTTTCGGCAGTTCGACCCCGGCGCCCGCCTTCAGGAAGTCGGGGAACCACTCGACCAGGTGACGCACCACGTCCCGGGCGACCCAGCCGTCGCAGGGCGCGGGGTTGTTCCACGCCTCGGGGCGCACTCCGCGCACCCGTTCCGTGAAGACCCCGGCGACAGTGCGGTGCTCGTCGGCTGCGCTCGTCATGATCTCAAGCCTTCCGTCTCGGTTCTTCATGAGGGGTTCCCGCTCCGGCGGCCGCCGAGCAGTTCGTCGAGGCGCTCATGGCCCTCGCGTACGCCGCGCCCCATGCCGCTTCTGATCATCGAGTCACGGGCCTCGACGGACGCCATGAGCGATGTGGTGGTGACCCGGGTCCGGCCGCCGAGGTCCTCGAAGAGGGTGGTCTCCAGGCTGACGCCGTCCGGGAAGCCGTCGTAGGAGAAGGTCTGCACGATGCGCTCGTCGCGGCGGACCTCGTGGAACACGCCGCGGAAGCCGTACTCCGTTCCGTCGTCCTCACTGTGCACATAGCGGTACGAGCCGCCGGTGCGCGCCTCGTACACGTCGATCCGCATGGTCAGCCGGCGCGGGCCGAGCCACCGGACGACGAGATCGGGGTCGGTGTACGCCCTGAACACCCGCTCCGCGGGGGCGTCGAACTCCCGGGTGATGAGGATGGTGGGCAGCGCCGGGTCGGCCTCGATCCGTGTCTCGCGCCGGTCGCTCCGGTCCGTGGTGCTCACGATGCCTCTTCCTTGGCCGAGGTGCGGTCCCCCGGCTCGTCCGCCATGTCTTCGAGGACGGCGTCGAGCCGGCGGAAGCGGTCGTCCGCCTCGCGGCGGTAGCGCTCGATCCATCGCGTCATCAGGTCGAACACCTCGCCCTCGAGGTGACAGGGCCGGCGCTGGGCGTCCCTGCTGCGGCTGACCAGGCCGGCGCCCTCCAGCACCCTGATGTGCTTGGACACGGCCTGCACCGTCACGTCGTACGGCTCGGCCAGTTCGTTGACCGTGGCGTCCCCCGTGGCCAGCCTGGCCACGATGTCGCGCCGCGTCGGGTCGGCCAGGGCCGAGAAAACCCGGGACAGCCGGTCGTCGGACACCTCTCACCTCACGTAATCAACCAGTTGGTTGAATAACCGTACGACGGTCGCGCGGCTTGGTCAACCAACCGGTTGAACAAGTCGAGGGGTCCCGCTCCTCCCCACGACCGACCGCACCCACGGGTCAGGCATTCGGGGGTCAGCACTTCACGGTCAAACCTTCGGGGCCAGCAGTTGACGGGTCAGTCCGGGCCGGCCCTTCGCCGGTCACCCATTCGCCGGTCAGCCCTTCGCGGGCGCCGGTTCCACCACTTCGAACTCCGCGGGGCCGACCGCGAGCGTGCCGTCGGTCAGCGGGCGGCAGCGCACTCCCCCGCCGTCGCGCAGCGCCCGTCGGGCCCCGGGGCCGAGCGTGGTGTCCATCCACGCGCAGGGCCTGGCCGCCCTGCGTACGGCGAGCACCACGGGGCCGGTGCCGCAGTCCAGGGAGACGGTCGCGCCGATGAACGCGTCGATGTCCAGCCCCCGCAGCAGAACGTTGCGCCGGGTCAGCCGGAGGTCCGCCTCGGCGGCCGGCCCCGGCGGAAAGCGCTCCGCGGCCATGACCGTGACCGACGCGTCGCGATGGGCCGGATGGCCGAAGTAGCGGTCGCCGACGATCCCGAGTCCGGCGCGCACCCGGGCCGTCGTCACGAGTTCCGCCTCGGGCAGCGCGGGCACTCCGTCACCCGGACGGCCCTCGAAACGGTGCACGGCCGAGACCAGCAACTGAAGGACCTCCACGCGCGCCACCTCATCGAGCCTACGCGCCACCTCGTCGCGCCTGAGGGACCCACGTGCGAGCGGGCGGCGCACGGATGTGGGCGCAGAGCACCGAAGGGGCGGTGTGCCGGACATCCCGCTGACACGGGGACACTCCGCGTGACAGGGTCGGCGGTGATCGAAGACAACAGCGGCAAAGGGGGCTTCCGTGGACACGAGCACGTGGGACACGCTGGTCGGCTCGATGAAAAGCACCTACGCCAAGGGAGTGCGCGAGGGCGCGGTGCCCCGGCCGGTCATCATGCCGCTCGTGCGGGGCGAGCTGGTCGGGCTGATCTGGGTCCGTCCGACGAAGCCCGGGGCCGACGCGCTCACCGGTATCGCGGCGCTGTCGAACATCGCGGCGGCGGCCGGCGCGGACGAGGTCGTCCTGGCCTGGGAGACGGAGGAGGTCGCCACCGTCTGTGAGCTGCCGGCAGCCGGCCCCTCCCCGTGTCTGAACATGGTCCGCGCCACCCCGGACGGTCATGTGCTGCACCAGTTCCCCTACAGCGCGGGGGCACCGCCCGTCGGCTCCGGGGACGCGGCGGAGCCTACGGCCGCCCTCGACTGGAAGCAGCCACTCGCACCGCGGCCGGACGGCGAGCTTCCACCGCCGGTCAAGGCCGCCGTCGACTACGCCTTCACTCCGATGGACCTGGACCATCCCAACCCGTTCGGCGTCACCGTCGTCCTGATGGAGGAGGACGGCTACACCGTGCGGCTGACGGACGCGTTCGACCACTGAACGAGCCGTGCGACGCGCCCGACGGACCCCCGGCCTCTAGGCTGATCGGGCGCGGCAAGCACCGCGCGCCCCCAGCGGGCGGTCCGTGATCGCAGCACAGGAGGAACCGTGTCCGGTCAGTTCGAGGCGACAACCGAGATCAACCGCCCCATCGAGGAGGTCTTCACCTTCCTCTCCGCCGGAACGAACGACCCCGAGTTCAGCCCCAGGGTGCAGGCGATCACGAAGACCCCGGAGGGCCCGACGGCCGTGGGAACGGTCTTCACCAGCACGGTCAAGGACGCCGGCATGAAGACGGGCCGGAAGTTCAGAATCACCGAGTTCGAGCCGTCCCGCCGGATCCGCTGGGCGGAGATCTCGAAGAACGTCGTCATGGCGAAGGAGGGCGGCTACGACCTCGAGTCCACCGGCGCCGGGACAACCCGCGTGCGGATCTTCAACGTCCTCGAGGGCCACGGCATCGGCAAGCTCCTGGTGGGCTTCGCGCTGAGTGCGGCCCGCAAGGACGCGAACGCCTTCGGCGGGCGGATCAAGGCGGCGGTCGAGGCTTCCTGAGGCGGCGTCCCTTTTGGTGCCCGTCCGTCGGGGCGCCGAAAGGGACGCCGTGCGGGCCCGGAGGCACCCGCCGACGCGCTCGGCCCCTACCGTTCCTCCGCGCCGGCGCTTCCCGTCCGCCCGGTGGGCCGTTCGGACTTCGTGTCGGGGTGAGGCCGTGACGGCGAGGCGGACCGGTGGCCCGGTGAGCGCCCGGAGGGTTCCGGCTCGGGGCGTGCCCGCAGCTCTGTGATCACCGACCAGGCGACCGACACCATCGGTACCGCCACGACGGCGCCGGTCACACCGGCCAGGATGCTCCCGGCGATGACGGAGACGGCCACGACCACGGGGTGCAGCCGGACGGCCCAGCTCAGGACGAGCGGGTGCAGGACGTGCCCCTCCAACTGGCCGATGACGACGATCAGGGCGAGCACGATTATGGCGACTACCGGCCCCTTGGTGGCCAGCGCGACGACGGTGGCCACGCCGAGCGCGACGGGCGAGCCCACCAGGGGGATGAACGCGGCGAAGAACTCCAGCAGCGTGAGCGGCAGCGCCAGCGGGACGCCCAGCACGTAGAGGGCGATGCCGACGAGTACGGCGTTGGTCGCCGCCACGATGATGATGCCGCGCGTGTAACCGGCGAAGGTCCGCCAGGCCGCCCGTCCGCCGCGGTCCCACGGGTCACGGGCGCTCTCCGGCATCAGCTCCTGGAACCAGCGCCAGAACTTGTCCCCCGAGCGGATGAAGAACAGCGAGCAGAACAGCGCGAGGACCAGTCCGGTGACGAACTCCACCGCGCGGCCCGCACCGCTGAGGGCGCTGCTGATCAGTACGGAGCGGTGCTCGGAGACGAAGGTGGCCACCTTGCCCTGGAGGTTCGAGAGCACCGCGTGGCTCAGGTGGAAGGGGGAGCCCTCCAGCCATCGTTCGATCCGCCCCAGGCCGCCGGCGAACTCATGGCCCAGCTTCCCCGACTCGCCCGCGACGACGCGACCGACGATCGCCATCACGCCGAGCACCAGAAGGATGGTTCCGAGGATGCTCACGATCACCGCCGGGGTCCTCGGCATGCGCCGTGCCAGCAGGTCGGCGAGCGGACGCAGGACAGCCGTGACGACGAGCGCCAGGAAGATGGCCACGGCGACCAGTTGCAGTTTGCCGAGGAGGGCGAAGATCACGTAGGCGATGACTCCGAGGACGATCAGCCGCCACGCGTAGGCCGCGGCGACGCCCAGTCCGTGACTCACCGGGTATCCCATGTGGCCCCCGGTGCCGCGCCGGGCATCGGTACGGGCCCGCACGACCGCCCGGGCACCGCGCGAGGAGCGGTTCCCCACCACGTAGCGCATCCTGCGCTCGCCGTACCCCGGGCCGGGCTCACTCGGCGGAGGGGTGCCGGGCCCGCCCGGCCGTCGGCGCGGACGACGTGATCCGGCGTTCACCTGTGTGCCACCGTCCTCCCGTCGTCGGGCCCACCCGCCACGCGCGCCCGGACGCTGACCGCCGCGCGTCCTGGAGGGAAACGGGCGACCGGTCCCGGGCCGTCGATCACGCGGGCGTTCTGGCCAGCGTGGTGTCGGGCTCCGCGCCTCGCAACCCGGGGCACCCGCCGAGGTCTTCCGCCGATCGGGACGCGGAACACCCGGCCCCGCGGACGGACAGGGCTCCGGCCGAGGCGCTCTTACCAGCACACCACCCCTTTAATGTCATTTAAGGCATTGCGCCCTATATTGGGTCTGTGATCAGGCGGCTGGACCTTCTCGAAACCGCTGACGACGGCATCACGGAAAGCGAGGTCTTCCGGCTCGCCCTTCAGCACTCCATCGCGGAGCTGGGCTGCGTCGGCGGGGCCGTCTACCTGCGGGGCCCCATGTCGGCCCTGCGTCTGGTGTCCTCCACCGGACTGCCGTCGTCGGTCACCCGCGCATGGGAGATCGTCGACCAGGACGGCCCGACAGCGACCGCCCGCTCGATACGCTCCGGTCGGCACGAATGGGTGGCCGCGCTCGCCTCCGACCTGACCGAACCCACCGCGCCACTGCTGTCGCGGTCCGGCTGGTTCGCCGTACCGCTGGTCTACGAGGGCCGCGCCATCGGCGCGATCACCTGCCTCACCGGTGACAACGAGGAGCCCACGCCCGAACAGTGGGAGTTCCTCACCTCGGTGGCCGAATGGACCATGAACCGCCTGGACAAGGTGCCGACGCCCGCCCGCCTGCGCACCGACCTCGACGTCACTCCGGTCGGCACCTGGGACTGGGACGTGCACACCGGCGAGCTGCTGTGGGACCAGGCGGCGATGAAGGTCTACCAGACCGAGCCGGGGCAGTTCGTGCCCGGTGTCGAGACCTGGATGAAGGTGGTGCACCCCGACGACCTGGCCGGCACCCTGGCCGCCGCCGAGCGCACCATCCGCACCCACGCGCCGTTCGAGGCCGAGTACCGCGTCCGGCGCAGCGACGGGGGCTACACCTGGACCCGCGCGTCCGGCCATGTCGTGCTCGACGACGAGGGCCAGGTCACGCGCATCGTCGGCAAGGGCTGGGTGAGCGACGCGGCGCGCTCCACCCGCGACGCGCTCAGCCGTGCCCTGCGCCATATGAGCGACGCCTTCCTGTCGGTGGACGGCGACTGGCGGATCACCTTCGCCAATCTGGAGGCGGAACGCATTCTCGGTTCGGCCGACGAGCAGCTCTTCGGCCGGAACCTGTGGGAGCTGCCCGCCCTGCGCCATGTGCCCGACCTGGAGGAGCGGTGCCGGCGGGGTGCCGCGGAGGACACGGCAGCCGGCCTCGACATCACGCTGGCCGACACCGGACGCTGTTACGACCTGCGGATCGTCCCCGTCCCCGGCGGTCTGACGGTGTACTTCACCGATGTCACCGATCGCCGCCGCCGCGAGGCCGAACAGGCGGAGGCCGCGCGGGCCGCCGCGGACCGCGCGAGCCGGACGGCGGAGCTCACCACGCAGCTCGCGGCGGCGACCACCTCCGAGGACGTGGTGACGGCCGTCGCCCAGCGTGTCCTGCCCCCCTTCGGCGCCCAGGGCCTGCTCGTTCTCGTCCTCGAGGACGAGAAGCTGGTGCACATCGGGTCCGTCGGCTATCCGAGCTCCTTCCTGAAGGAGATGCACGGAGCGCACGGCATGGAGGTGTCGGACACCGGTCCCGCGGGGCAGGCGGTCCTGACCGGCGAACCCCTCTTCCACTCGTCGCGCGAGGAATGGGCCGAAGCCTTCCCCGGTCCCGGCAGCAGGCCTCCGACCAGCAAGGAGGCCTGGGCGTTCCTCCCACTGACGGCCTCCGACCACACCTTCGGCGTGTGTGTCATCGCCTTCGACAGCGCACGGCGCCTGACGTCCGAGGAACGCACGCTTCTCATCACCATCAGCGCCCTCGTGGCGCACGCGCTGGAGCGGGCCCGGCTGTACGAGGCGGAGCTCACCCGCTCCGAGGAACTCCAGCAGGCGTTGCTGCCCCGGGAGCTGCCCACGGTGCCCGAGGCGACCGCGGCGGCCCGCTATCTGCCGGCCGGGCAGACCTCCGACGTGGGCGGGGACTGGTACGACCTGATCCCGCTGTCCGCGGGCCAGGTGGCGCTGGTCATCGGTGACGTGATGGGCCACGGGCTGTCCGAGGCCGCGACCATGGGGCGCCTGCGCACCGCGCTGCACACGCTGGCCGCCCTGGAACTGCCTCCCGACGAGATCATGGGCCACCTCAACGACATCGTGAGCGGCCTCGGCGATCACGCGTACGCGACCTGCCTGTTCGCGCTGTACGACTCCACGGACGGGTCGTGCACCGTGGTGCGGGCGGGTCATCCGCCGCCGCTCGTCGTCCGGCCGGACGGCACCGCCCACTTCCCCGAG
This sequence comes from Streptomyces sp. NPDC005281, assembly GCF_040607495.1. NCBI lineage: Bacteria > Bacillati > Actinomycetota > Actinomycetes > Kitasatosporales > Streptomycetaceae > Streptomyces > Streptomyces sp. NPDC005281. Next base: position 114,139 of record NZ_JBEXGX010000024.1, read on the forward strand.
GTCGCCGTCAACCCTCCGCTGGGCGCCGCGTTCCCTCCGTTCGAGACGACGGAACTGCAACTCCCGGCGGAGAGCCTTATGGTCCTCTACACCGACGGGCTCGTGGAATCACCCCAGCGGGAGATCGACCAGGGCATGAACCAGCTCGCCGGTCTGCTCGCCGGCGAAGCGGATCGTCCCGATCTGGCGGAACTGTGCGACTCCGTGACCGCGGGGCTGCTGCCGGGCGGGCCCACGGCCGACGACGCCGCCCTGCTGATCGCGCGACTGCACCATGTGGCCGACCGGCTGGTGGCTTCGTGGGCGCTGCCCGAGGGTCCGGAGGCCGCGGGTGAGGCCCGTCGCCATGTACGGGAGCAGCTCGCCCAATGGCATCTGGACGACCTGGTCATGACGACGGAACTGCTGGCCAGCGAGCTCGTCGGGAACGTCATCCGGCACGCCAGCGGCCCCATCGGGCTTCGCCTCCTGTGCAGCGGGACGCTGGTCTGCGAGGTGTCCGACGCGAGTCTGACCATGCCCCGGATCCGGCGTGCCACGGACACCGACGAGGGGGGCCGCGGGCTTCAGCTCATCAACGCGCTGTGCGAGCGCTGGGGCAGCCGCTACACCCCGGACGGCAAGGCCATCTGGACCGAACAGTCCCTCCCCGACACGGCGGAACCGGCGAACGCGGACGCGGACGCGAACGGGGACGGGGACGGGGACGGCCCCGCCGGTTCCCCTGTCACTGCGTCCTGAGGACGGTCTGGGAACCGTCCTCCCGGGGCCCGCTTCGTGCGTCCCGTCGGAAGGCGGCCGGGTCTCAACCGCACGCGAACTCCAGCAGGTCGGCGTTGAACACCTCGGCGTACTTCGGCACCATGGCCAGGCCGTGGGGCGCGCCCGGGTACACCTTGTAGACCGCGCCCTTGACGAGTTTCGAGGACTTGTCACCGGCGGCCACGATGGGAACGATCTGGTCGTCGGCGTACGTGTCGAGGTCGTTGCCGTCCCATGGCTGGCCGGAACGTCCGCCGCCGCGCCGGTCATGGGCGACGGCCCGGAAGCCGTTGTCCGCCATCAGGAACGACGTCGTCGGCCGATGCCTGGCCTGCGGAACGTGAAGCGGTGACTGCCCGCGAAAGACCTCTCAAGTCCCGCCTGTCACAGCGCTGTTGCGCCACGCCGCGGATCGGCGGCGAACGCACGAGGGATGGCGGGACGACCGGCAGCACGGATGACCGGAATGAGCACGTTGTCCACATCGCACTAGCCCAGGTGCCACGCCGAGCGTCGCGCGTCGCTCTCACGAGTGTTTGGCGGCCCCGGCGTCACTTCACGTGGTCGCCCTCGCCGGGTCCGCCGCTCTGCCCGAAGAGGCCGCCGGCGACCACGCCCCGGGTGGAGAAGGTGACGGGTTCGCCCGGAAGGAAGTCGCCCGGCGGGATGCCGGGGTGGTGCCCGTCGCGAGGCGACGGATGCCCGGAGCGGGGGCCGAGGGCCAACCGGGAGACGATGCGGTAGCGGTCACCGCGGTAGATCGAGTGGACGTACTCCACCGGCCGGCCCGAGGTGTCCGAGGTGAGGCGCTCGAACAGCAGGGCCGGGGAAAGCTCCGGCACGTCGAGCAGGCCGGCCTCGTCGCGGGTCAGGACCGTGGGTTCGATCGACTGCACCGCTTCGGCGACATGGATGCCGTGCCGTTCACCGAGGTGCTCGTACAGGTCGCCGTTCTCCAGTTCGTCACCGGTCAGGTCGGGCACCAGGCGGGCGGGGACGTGCAGGTACTCGATGGCCATGGGCGCGCCGTCGACGAGGCGCAGCCGTGCCACGTACCGGATGTCCGCCGCGGGAGAGATACGCAGCCTGCGACCGACCCTGGCGCCTGCGGGCGCCGTGCTGAACTCCAGGAGTCTGCTGGTCCAGGTACCCGCGGCGCGGGGCAGGCTGAAGGTCCGCCGGTCCGGGACGAGTTCCTGGGTGATCTTCTCGGCGGCCACGAACATACCCCGTCCGTGCTCACGCACCAGGAGCCCGGCGAGCACGAGTTGATCCACGGCCGCGCGCAAGGTCGGTCGGGAGACGCCGAGTTGGGCGCAGAGCGTGCGCTCGGAGGGGATGGCGTCGCCGGGACGGCGTTCCTCGATGAGTTCCAGGATCGTGTCCCGGACTCTTTCACGCTTCAGTACCGCGCGGGAGGCGGCGGGATCGATCTCCATACGGAACCCTCGCTCGTCGTCGGTGCCGGCCAACTGGTATGCCCTCCGACCCTAACTGGTCCGCAGGTCATGGGGATTGCTTCCGGGTCGCTCGGCCGTACGGATGACACGCACTCTTCCCTCAGCTCAACTTCCGTTGAATACAAGGGGGTTGACGGGCGCATTGGTCTATGCCACTTTCAGGGCGACGGCAACTGGTAAGCCCGATCGGACCAACTGGTCAAGTACGGTACGTCTCCTCGTGTTCCTGAGAACCCCCACCTCCCGCGCCGGCGGGAGCCCACCGGAAGGAACTCACATGAGAAACCGCCCGCCCACAGGCCGCCGCCGCGTGGCCCTCGCACTGTCGGCTCTCCTGGGCGGCACCGCCCTGCTGGCCGTCCCGATGTCCGCCCCCGCCGCCGCGGCAGGCGGCCTCGCCGTCCAGTACCGCACCAGCGCGAGCGGGGCCACCGCCGACCAGAGCGAGCCCTGGTTCAAAGTACGCAACACCGGCTCCGCCCAGGTGCAGTTGAGCCAGGTGAAGATCCGCTACTACTTCAAGGCGGACTCGGCGAGCGCCACCTATCGCTTCGCCTGTTCCTGGGCGGTCAAGGGCTGTGCGAACGTCACCGGCACGTTCGGCACACCGGCCCACCCCACCGGGACCGCGGACAGATACCTGGACATCGGCTTCACCTCCGGGGCCGGGACACTGGATCCGGGCGCCGACACGGGTGACATGCAGCTGCGCTTCTACCAGTCCAGCTGGCAGTCCGTGAACCAGGCGGACGACTACTCCTTCAACGGGGCGCAGACCTCGTACGCGGACTGGAACAAGGTCACCGCCCAGCTCGCCGGAACCACCGTGTGGGGCACGGCGCCCGAGGGCAACGACCCGACGGATCCGACCGACCCCACCGATCCGACCGACCCGCCCGGTGGCGGCCAGTCCCTGTTCGACGACTTCAGCTACTCGTCGTACACCGACCCCGCGATCTCCGCGCACGGCTGGAACGTGCGCTCCAACTCCGGCGGTCCCGGGGTCCCCGGCGCGACCTGGGACCCGTCCAAGGTCACCTTCCCCACCGTGTCCGGCAACAAGGTCATGAACCTGGAGACCTCGACCGCGGGCACCGCCGAATCGACCAGGCAGACCGAAGTCCTCACCAAGAGCATGAAGTTCAAGAACGGCACCTACGCGGCCCGGGTGAAGTTCGCCGACGCTCCGGTGTCGGGCCCCGACGGCGATCACCTGGTGCAGACGTTCTTCACGATCAACGACCTCACGGCCCCGATGGCCGACGACTACGCCGAGTACGACTTCGAGTACCTGCCCAACGGCGGCTGGGGCGAGTCGGGCAACATCCTCTACACGACCTCCTGGGAGACGTACAACCCCGATCCCTGGCAGGCCGTCAACCAGCACACCGAGTCACGCCAGAGCTACGCCGGCTGGCACGACCTGGTGCTCACCATCGACAACAGCAGCATCAAGTACTACATCGACGGGCAGCTGTTCGGCACCCACGACGCCCAGTACCTGCCCGAGCGGCCGATGTCGATCAACTTCAACCAGTGGCTGATCGACCTCGCCGGGCAGACCTCGACCGGGGCGCGCGCGTACGACGAACAGGTCGACTACCTGCTGCACGTCAAGGACCAGGTCCTCAGCCCGGCCCAGGTCGCCTCGAAGGTGGCCGCCTACCGCGGTGCCGGCACCACGTTCGTGGACGACGTGCCGGCGCCCTGACGCGGCCGGTCCGCGGAGCCTGTCGGCGAACGCGCTGGGCGCTCGCCGACAGGGACACCTTCATCCACCGAATGCCGAGGCCGGTCAGTGGCGGTGGTGTCCCGCACCCCGGCCCAGTTCGGCCAGCACCGCACCCGCCATGGCTTCCTGGCCCTTGGCGTTGGGGTGGGCCGGAGCGGCGGGCGAGGTCGGGCGCAGCGGCTCGATCCAGCGGTCGGCGGGTGCCTTGCACATGTCGTGGCCGACGGTCGGCCCGTAGGTGTCCACGTACTCGGCCCGGTTGAGGAACGCCACGGTGCGCAGCATCAGATTGAGCCGCTTGCCGGTGTCCCGCAGGTACGGGAAGTCCTTCGCGGCGAACGGCACCGTCGGATAGCAGCCGCTGCCGTCGTCGGGCAGGAGGTCGGGGTAGCCGACGACCACCACGCGGGCGTGCGGCGCCCTGGCGTGCACCTCGCGCAGCACCCGGGCGACCTTGGGAGCCGTCTGGAGGATGTTCAGGGTGAGCTGGTCGTAGCCCGCGGCACCGTAGTACTGCTGGCAGGGGTTGCCCGCGAGGTCCTTGGAGCTGAGCCCGGCACAGGTGGCGATGATCGGGCCGAAGCCCATGTCGTTGCCGCCGATCTGAAGGGTCACCAGATCGGTGTCACGCTTCACCGCGTCCAGCTGCGGCCCGTTGGTGCCCTGCGCCTTCCACATCTCGTCGGTCTTCGCGCCGGAGCAGCTGACGTCCGTGAACGAGGCGACCTTGCGGGCGGCCGCCGTGATCGAGGGGTAATTGTGGTCGGAGCGGGCGCAGTTCGCGTCGACCTGCTGAGGGATCAGAGGCCCGGACGTGTAGGAGTCGCCGAGCGCGACATAGTTCACTCCGTGCGCCGAGTGCCCTTCACCCGCCTCGGCGGGGGTCGCCGCCGCGACGCCTGCGACGAGCGCGCAGCTGCTCAGCGCGGCTCCCAGCGCCGTGGCGCCCCGTCGTCTCGGAACGGCGTTTTCCGGACCCGTGTGATCGTTCATCGTGCCCCTCCCCTGAAACCATGACAGCCTGCTGAACGGGTACCGGCGTCTCGCGGCGCACGGGATCGCTGCGCTGCGGGAGACCGGACGGCTCCTGCCCGGCAGACCCAACCTGGTCTGTATACCGGCCGGTAGGCCGCCGGAACAGGGTTTGATCGCCCTCCACTTGTCCAACTCTCACCCACCACAGGCGAGTTCAGTCGACGTGCGTGCTCTCGATGAGCGCGGCGTGACACTCAGCGACGGGCGGCCTGCTCGAGGACGTCCCCGAATCGGATGGTGAAGTCGTTCAGGGCCAGGCTGAGAAGAGGCCGGCTGCGGCTCAACTCCCCCAAAGGACTGCCTTCTTGTGCGACCCAGCGGGCTCGCGCCATGCGTACGGTCGAGCGCGAGCGCACGGAACTGGTCTTCAACTCGCCGTCGCGGGTCTGTGTGACGCGATAGGTGAGGGGCCAGCGGCCCGGTATCCGGCGGCCGGGTTCGAAGGCGGCGGTGGCCAGCACCTCCTTCCCGGTCGCGGCTCCGGCCCGTACACCCGCGGACCGGTCGATGGCGAAGTCCGCCATCTCCTTGGGGATGCCCCACAGTTCCCGGCCGCCGGCCATCGAGGCCTCGCTGTCCACCCAGATGTCGGTGATGCTCACGCGCGGGCGGAGGCCGTCCCGCACGAGGACGGCGCGGAGCAGTTCGTTGTAGTGCAGGACGCTGTCGTTCTCGTAGACGACCCAGGCTGCTCCGACCGCACCGCGCCCGCCGATGACGACCGGCCGGACACCGTCCGCCACCCGGGGCAGTTCACGCCGCGGCACGAACCACAGCGACAGATACATCTGGCCGGCCAGATGCCAGGGCTCCTCGGGGTAGCTCGTCACGGGGTGTCCTTTCCTGTGGGGGGATCCAGCAGCAGGGCCGCCGGTGCGCCCGTGGGCACGGCGGGATGTCTCGGCGCCACCGGCGCCACCCCGATGTAGGGCAGGCCGGGTGCGGGCCGGGGGTCTTCGTCCCCGCGGTTCGGCCACAGCGCGACGGCCCGCTCGGCCAGGGCGGTGATGGTGAGGGAGGGGTTCACCCCGAGGTTCGCCGAGATCGTGGAACCGTCGATGACGTGCAGACCCGGATGTCCGTGCAGCCGGTGATAGGGGTCGACCACACCGCTCTCCGGGTTCTCGCCCATGGCGCACCCGCCGATCAGATGTCCGGTGGTGGGGATGTCGAACAGATCGGCCCAGGTGCCGCAGGCCTGGCCGCCACTGCGTCCAGCCGCCGTGCGGGCCGCCCGGTGCCCCGCGGGTATCCACGTCGGGTTGGGGGTGCCCTCGCCGGGGCGGCTGGTCAGCCGCCTGCGTCCGGTGAGGGTGCGACGGAGGTACGTCGTCACGGAGTTGTCGAGCGACTGCATGACCAGCAGGACGACGGTCTGCTCGGACCAGCGGCGCGGGCTGTGCAGGCTCGGCAGATCGCGCAGGTTTCGCGCCATCGCGACCAGACCGGTGAGCAGCCGGGAGCGGCCGGACACGGGGTCGACGAGCATCGCGCCGAGCAGAGCGAGCAGATTGCTTCCGCGGCCGTACCGTACGGCCTCGACGTGCGTGTTCTCGTCGAGGTGCACGGAGGAGGTGATGGCGACACCGCGGCTGAAGTCGGCGGCCCTGTCCCGGGACCGGACGCCGAGGATCGCCTCGGAGTTGGTGCGGGTCAGCCGGCCAAGGCGGGGCGACACCCGCGGCAGCGACCCGTGCTCCCGCAGCCGGTGCAGCAGCTTCTGGGTGCCCAGGGCGCCCGCCGCGAAGACGACGTGCCGGGCGGTCAGGATCCGTCTGCGGCGCGGCGGACCACCGCCGGTGCGTACGGAGGTGACGGCCCAGAGCTCGCCGTCCCGGGTGACGTCGGTGACCGTGCGCAGGGCCAGCACCTGGGCGCCGGCGCGTTCGGCCAGGCCCAGGTAGTTCTTGGGCAGGGTGTTCTTCGCGTTGTGCCGACAGCCCGTCATGCACGCGCCGCAGTGCAGACAGGCGTTGCGGTCCGGTCCCGCTCCGCCGAAGTAGGGGTCCGCGACGCGGGCGCCGGGTTCCGTGCCGGGCGGCCCGAAGTGCACCCCGACCGGTACGGACCTGAAGGTGTCCGCGCACCCCAGTTCCTCGGCGGTGTCCTTGAGGAGCCGGTCGGCGTCGGTGAGCAGGGGGTTGGGGGTGACGCCGAGCATGCGGCGGGCCTGGGCGTAGTAGGGCGCGAGTTCGTCGCGCCAGTCGGTGATGCCGGCCCAGGACGAGCCCTTGTAGAAGGTCTCGGGCGGCTCGTAGAGCGTGTTGGCGTAACCGAGGGAACCGCCGCCGACGCCCGCGCCGGTGAGAACGAGGACATCTCCGAGCAGGGTCATGCGCAGGATGCCCGTGCAGCCGAGGCGCGGGGCGAAGAGGTAGTCGCGCACATGCCAGGAGGTTCGGGGGAAGTCGGCGTCGGCGAACCGGCGGCCGGCCTCCAGGATCCCGACGCGGTACCCCTTCTCGGTGAGGCGCAGGGCGGTGACGCTGCCGCCGAATCCGGAGCCGACGACGAGTACGTCGTAGTCGGGTGTGTCCATCAGTGCCCCTTCGGTACGAAGTCGGCGAGGACCGGGCCGATCAGTCGCGCGATGTTCGCCCGGAGGACTTCCGGCTGTTCGCCCGCGAGCCGCACCGGGCCTTCGAGGCCGGGCGTGTGGGCCGCGAGGGCGAGGTACGGCAGCAGGACGAGCAGCAGGGACAGCAGGGCGTCGACGTCGGCGCCCTTGCGCAGGTCGCCGGTCTCGACGGCCCGCTCGACCAAGGGGCGCAGGCCGGCGAGGTAGATGTCCTGCACCGGAACTCGTACGGCGTTTCGGACGGCCGGGTCGAGTTCCATGTTGGTGGCCGCGGTGACCCCGCGTTCCAGCGGATGGCCGGCGAAATAGTCGAACCACGCTTCCAGGGCGTCGATCAGATGGCGGGAGAACCGCGTGGAGCCGTCGTATCCGTCGAGCCAGGGCCGCATCACGGCATAGACGCGCAGGGAGGTCTGCTCGGCCACGTAGGCGAACAGGTCGAGCTTGCCCTCGAAGTACTGGAAGAGCGAGCCCTTGGCCACGCCGGCCTCGCGGGCGATGACGTTGAGACTTCCGGTGGAGTAGCCGTGGGTGCCGAACTCGTCCATCGCGGCGACCAGGACCCGTTCGCGCCGCACCGGTGACAGGCGGGTCCAGGTGGGAGTGGGCATGCGTGCTCCTGCGTGTGACCGGGCGGTCATGTGACCGCCGGGTCATCGTCGGCGCGGTGGACACGCCCTGTCAACGAGTGCGTCAGGAAAACGGTCCGACGGCAAACGACCACGCCAACAACACCGTTGGACCGTCGCCCGTCCGAACTGCCCCTATCGTCAAGGTCATTGACATGGCGGCCGGCGCACAGCAGCCTGTGACCACCCGGTCATGTGACCGGGTGGTCACAGGCGTGGTCGCGGGCGTGGCCACAGGAAGGGGCGGGCATGGACAGGGTGTGTGTCATCGGGGCGGGCTCGTCCGGGATCGCCGCCTGCCAGGTGCTGGCGGCACGCGGGATCGCGTACGACTGCTACGAGACCGGATCCGAGGTCGGCGGCAACTGGCGCTATCTGAACGACAACGGGATGTCGTCCGCCTACCGCTCGCTGCACATCAACACCTCGCGCCAGATCATGGAATACGCGAGCCACCCCATGCCCGAGGACTGTCCGGTCTACCCCAGCCACTTCCACATCGCCCGGTACTTCGACAGCTTCGTGGACCACTTCGGGCTGCGGCCCTCGATCGCCTTCCGCACCGAGGTGGTACGCGTCGAACCCCTCCCCGGCGGACAGTGGAGCGTCACGACCCGCCACCTGGACTCGGGTGAGACCGCGGAACGGGTCTACGGCGCCGTCCTGGTCGCCAACGGCCATCACTGGAAGCCCCGTTGGCCCCGCCCGCCCCTTCCGGGAGCCGAGGAGTTCACCGGCACCCAGACACACTCCCACCACTACCGGACACCGGAGCCCTTCGCCGACAAGCGTGTTCTCGTCCTCGGCATCGGCAACTCGGCCTGCGACATCGCGGTGGAGACCTCGCGCGTGTCCCGGCGCACGGTTCTCGCCATGCGGCGCGGCGCGCACATCCTGCCCAAGTACCTCTTCGGCGTGCCCACCGACCATCTCACCGGCTCCTGGCTGGCCAGGGCTCCGCTGTCCGTCCAGGAACAGGGCCTGCGGCTCCTGCTGCGGCTCAGCCGGGGTCGCCTGAAGGACTACGGGCTGCCGACCCCCCGGCATCGCCTGCTCGGGGCGCACCCCACCATCTCCGACGACCTGCTCTCGCGCCTCGGCCACGGTGACCTCACCGTGAGACCCGCTCCCGTACAACTGGCGGGCGACCGGGTGACGTTCGAGGACGGAAGCACGGAGGAGATCGACGCCGTCATCTACTGCACGGGCTACGACATCGCCTTCCCGTTCCTCAAGGACGAGGTGATCGACCCGTCCGACAACGACATCGAGCTCTACCACCGGGTGGTCGCCCCGGACCGCCCCGGCCTCTACTTCATCGGACTGGTCCAGCCCCTCGGCGCGATCATGCCGCTCGCGGAGGCGCAGTCCCACTGGGTGGCCGATCTCCTTCAGGGCCGTTGCGCGCTGCCCGGGCCGGAGCGGATGCGCCAGGAGGCGAGCGCCTACCGCGCGAGCCTGACACGCCGCTATGTCACCTCGACCCGGCACACCATCCAGGTGGACGCGCAGCCGTACCTCCGGGAACTGCGGGCGGAGCGGCGCAGGGGCGCGGCCCGGGTGCGGCGGGGGGATGCGGGCAGCTGAGGATTCCGCGCGCTCGGCAGCCGGCGGCCTGACGGCAACGGCTTTCAGCGCACGCCCACCAAGCTGCCTCGCCCCGCGCCCTCACCCCGCGTGACCCAGATCACGTGACACAAGTGCATAGCCAGGCCCCCGCCGACGTCTTTCTCCAGGTGTACGAGCCGGCAAGTGCGGGGACGGTGCGGATGGAACAGGCAAGAGCAGAGGGGGCCGACGGCTTCGACGGGTTCGTCGCGGCCCGCTGGTCGGCGTTGTTCCACCTCGCCCGCCTGCTCTGCGCGGGTGACCGGCACCGCGCCGAGGACCTTCTCCAGGAGGCCTTGGTCAAACTCTGGTTCGTCTGGCCGAAGGTGGCCGACGAGGCACCCGAGGCGTACGTACGAAAGGTCCTGGCCCGCGCCGCAGCCCGCTCAGCACGCCGACGGTGGTGGGGCGAACGCCCGGTGGAGGCACTGCCGGACCTCGCGCACACCGGCGACGAGTCCGCGGCCGTCGTCGAACGGTCCCGCCTCGAGGCGGCCCTGGCCCAACTGCCGCCCAGGCAACGGGCGGCCGTCGTGCTGCGCTACTACCAGGACCTGCCCGAACGACAGGTCGCGGAGGTCCTGGGCTGCCCGCTGGGCACCGCCCGTTCCCACGCGTCACGCGGTGTGACGCGGCTGCGCCAGATCCTGGCGGATGTCATCGAGCCGGTGGGGTGAAGGGAAAAATGGACCGATTCGAGCGGGAGTTGGCGCGGATGATGCGCGACGCCCAGGAACACACCCCCTTCGAGCCCGCACAGCAGAACAGCCTCCGGGCCGGGGTGCGCGTGCGCCGCCGGATCCGCGCCGCGCAGAAGGCCGTGAGCTGCGTCCTGGCCGCCGCCGGAATCAGCGTCGGCCTGTTCCTGCTGCCGCACTCTCCGGACCGCGACCGGCCCCTGGGTCCCGTCCCGCGGCCCGCGGTCACCCCCACCTCCCCGTACGCCACCCTGTCGCCGACCTCTTCGTCGACCGGCACTCCCAGCGAGCCGGCCACCGCCACGTCCGAGACCACCACCGGTACCTCGGGTCCGCCCGACACCCCCAGCGCTACAGGAAGTTCAAGCTCCGTCTCCTCCGGTCCCGGAGGCAGGGGGACGGCGACGACCAGCGCGCCCGCCACCGGCTCGGCGACGTCGAGCGAGACCCCGACGACCTCGCCACCGCCGTCAGGACCAGAACCGTCCTCGTCGGTGGCATCCAACTCCAGCTAAGGGCTGTCCCGTAATCCCCGGTGGATCAGCGCGCGGCGTCAGATGCGGTGCATCGCAAGGCGGAGGGTCGTCCTCATACTGGGCGTATTCGGGCGATCCGGCAACGCGGCGTGGGGGTACCCCCTGCTCGAAGAGCTTGGGGGAGCCGTAGCTGTCGTCGTGCGCCCGCCGGGGATTACGGGACAGCCCTTAGGCAAGCACCGCTTCGGCCGGTCCCGGGCCCGCCCGCACAGCACCCATATCCGTACTCCCTCAGCGCGGTCCGGCCGTGAGCGTCTTCGGCCTGCCTCGCGACAGCGCACAGAACAGGACACACCATGACGAAGGCATTGCGGTCCGCCCCCGGGGACTTCGAGAGCCTCACGGACTTCGGAGGCCTCCCGGACTTCGAGGAATCCGGCAGCGGGCCACCCTCGGGGCGAAGTTGTGGCGATCGAAGGCCTGCGGACGGCCTTCCCGTCGAGCGTCGGCCGGCCGACGCCACGCCGGTCGGCCATGTGCCGGGGGATCCCGTGCCCGGGGACCATGTGCCCCGGAACCGCGTGCCCGGGGACCACCTGCCCGGGGAGCGCCTGACCGGGAAACAGCTGACTGGGGACCGCCTGCCTGTCCGGCTTCCGCTGTCGGCGGACCACACGGAACCCGTTCTGGACGTGGTCGTCCCCGTGTTCAACGAGGAGGCCGATCTGGAGCCGAGCGTGCGCCGCCTGCACGCCCATCTGCGCGAGACGTTCCCGTACCCCTTCCGCATCACCGTCGCCGACAACGCGAGCACCGACGCCACCCCGCGCATCGCCGCCCGGCTGGCCGCCGACCTGCCCGAGGCGACATGGATACGACTCGACGAGAAGGGCCGCGGCCGGGCACTGCGCACCGCCTGGTCGAGCTCCGACGCGCCGGTGCTCGCCTACCTGGACGTCGACCTGTCCACCGAGCTGAACGCGCTCCTGCCCCTGGTCGCTCCGCTGATATCCGGGCACTCCGACATCGCCATCGGCACCCGGCTGGCCCGCGGCTCCCGAGTGACCCGCGGTCCCCGACGCGAGATCATCTCCCGTTGCTACAACGCCCTGCTGCGGTCCACCCTCGCCGTCGGCTTCTCCGACGCGCAGTGCGGTTTCAAGGCCGTCCGGCGCGAGGTCGCCGAGCGGCTGCTCCCCCTGGTGGAGGACTCGGGCTGGTTCTTCGACACCGAACTGCTGGTGATCGCCGAACGCGCCGGGCTGCGTATCCATGAAGTACCCGTCGACTGGGTGGACGACCCGGACAGCCGGGTCGACCTCGTCTCCACCGCCGTCGCCGACCTGCGGGGCATCGCGAGGATCGGCCGCGCGCTGGCCCGTGGCACGCTGCCCACGGCACGGCTCGGACGCGCCTCGGACAGCGCGCCACGAACCTCCCTGACCGCACAACTGCTGCGATTCGGCGCCGTGGGCGCGGTCAGCACGATCGGATACGTCCTCCTGTACGCGGCCCTGCGTCCGGTGACAGGGCCTCAGGCCGCCAACGCCTGGGCGCTGCTCGTGTGCGCCCTCGCCAACACGGCCGCCAACCGACGGCTCACCTTCGGGCTGCGCGGCCGGGGCGGCGCACTGCGCCACCAGGCCAAGGGGCTGGCCGTCTTCGGCCTCGGCCTCGCACTCACCAGCGGCTCACTGACCGCACTGCACCACTGGACCCGCACGCCCGGACGCTCAACCGAGATCACGGTTCTGGTCGCCGCCAATCTGGCGGCCACACTGCTGCGCTTCCTGCTCCTGCGCACCTGGGTGTTCACCACCGCGGCCCACGGCGACGACACGGGAAGCGGACCGCGATGAACGAGAGCGGCCTCGCGGTCGGTTCCGCACACCGGGACAACAGGCCCCGGATCAGAACCCATTGGCCCACGGTCATACCGCCGGAGGGCACGCACCCGGACGGCACGCACCTCGGGGACACGCACCCGGACGGCGGCCACGCCTGGCGGCAACGGCTGCACGGGGCGGCGAGGCGGCACGGTCCGGTCCTCGCCCTCTACGGCACGATGAAGCTCATCGGCTTCGGCGTCTTCATGTATCTGCTGGACTCGTCCGGCGACTTCCGCAGGAAGAACCCCCGCTTCGGGGGCGGCGCCCACACCTGGGACGTACTGGCCACCTGGGACGGCTGGTGGTACCAGCAGATCGCCGCCCACGGCTATCACCCCGCCCTCGTACCGGTGCGCGGTGCCACCGGCCTGATCACCCTGGAGGGCAACTCCGCCGCGTTCTTCCCGCTCTACCCCGCCCTGATGCGCCTGGTCTCCTCCTGCACCGGGCTCGGTCTGCTCGCCGCGGGGCTGGTGGTCTCCGTCGCCGCCTCGTTCGCGGCCGCGCTGGCGATCCACGCCGTGACCGCCCGCATCAGCGGCTGTCGCGCCGGACTGGCCGCCGCCGGGCTGTGGGCCGTGTGGCCGGGATCCGGCGTGGAGTGGTCCGGCTACTCGGAGAGCCTCTACATCGCCTTGGCCGCCTGGGCGTGCTACGCCGTCATGCGCCGGAAGTGGCTCACCGCGGGCCTGCTGACCTGCGCCGCGGGCCTCACCCGGCCGACGGCCACCGCGCTGATCGCCGCACTCGCCCTGGCCGCGCTCGTGGAACTGGTCCGCCACCGGCGCGCGGCGCGCCGCGGCGGAGACTCCCCGGCCCCGGAAGGAGCATGGCACCGGAGCGCGGTCCTGCGCCCGGTGGCGGCCGTCCTGATCGCCCCCATCGGTCTGGCCGGCTACCTCGGCTGGGTGGGCCACCGGATGGGCGACTACGGCGGATACTTCACGCTCCAGGACGGGGCCTGGGCCCACTCGTTCGACTGGGGCGGGCACACCGTCAACGTGTTCACGTCCCTCATGGTCGGCCACTACGACTACCTCTTCGCCTTCCCCCACGAAGACGTCATCGCCGCCGGCACCGTCCTGCTGGCGCTGATCATCCTGCCGCTGCTGTTCCGGCTGCGCCCGCCACTCGTACTGACCGTCAGCACCGTCCTGACCATGGCGCTCGTCCTGGGCAGCCAGCAGATCTTCGGCAACGTGTCCCGCTACCTGCTCCCGGCCTTCCCCCTGCTCATCCCCTGCGCCACGGCCATGCGCCGGCTCAGCACTCCGGTCCTGTGCACGGTCCTCACCGTCGCGGCGCTCGCCTCCGGCTCCTACGCCGGCTACGTCCTGTTCGAGGTCGGCGTCCCATGACAAAACGTGCGCCGCACCCGATCCTCGGTACGGCGCACGTTCCGTTCGTGGTGGGTGTCACGCGTTCTTCGGCGCCGCCTGCTGCACGACCTCGAACGACCAGACCGAGGACCCACTGGCAGCGGGCTTCGGGCGGTCGCCGCCGCCCTGGTGGGCCGCCTTCATCGGGCCCTCCATCCACGCCTGGAACGAGGCCTCGTCACGCCAGCGCGTGTACACCAGGTAGTCCTCGGTGCCCTCGACGGGGCGGAGAAGCTCGAACCACTCGAAGCCGTCGGAGTTCTCCACGGCACCGGCGCGCGAGGCGAAGAGCTTCTCGAGGGTTTCCCGCTGTTCTGCGGGAACGGCCAGGACGTTGATCTTGACTACGCTCATGGGTCCATCCTGCCGCATCGCCCTCGGCCCAAGGCTCAGGGCCGTCCGATACCTCGATCGGACGACCCCTTCGACTTCGACTCCTGTCCCGCCTCGCCCGCGCGCGAAGGCGAGGCGTCGGCCGCCGGTCAGCCGGCGGTGAGGAGCTGGAGTGTGTCGATGACGCGGTTGGAGAAGCCCCACTCGTTGTCGTACCAGGCGACGACCTTGATGTGGCGGCCGTCGACACGGGTCAGGGCCGAGTCGAAGATCGACGAGGCCGGGTTGCCCGTGATGTCGGAGGAGACGAGCGCGTCCTCCGAGTATTCGAGAACGCCCGCGAGCGGGCCCTCGGCCGCCGCTCGGTAGGCCGCGAGGACCTCGTCGCGGGTCACGTCGCGGGCCACGGTGGTGTTGAGCTCGACGATCGAGCCCACCGGAACCGGGACCCGGATCGAGTCGCCCGACAGCTTGCCTTCGAGGTTCGGCAGCACCAGGCCGATCGCCTTGGCGGCGCCGGTCGTGGTCGGCACGATGTTGACGGCGGCGGCACGAGCGCGCCGGGCGTCACGGTGCGGGCCGTCCTGAAGGTTCTGTTCCTGGGTGTAGGCGTGGACCGTCGTCATGAAGCCGTGCTCGATACCGGCGAGGTCGTCGAGCACCGCGGCCAGCGGAGCGAGCGCGTTGGTCGTGCACGACGCGTTCGAGACGATCGTGTGCAGGGCCGGGTCGTAGGCGTCGTTGTTGACACCGAACGCCAGCGTCACGTCGGCGCCGTCCGCCGGGGCGCTGACGAGCACCTTGCGCGCACCTGCGTCGAGGTGCGCTCCGGCAGCCTTGGCCGAGGTGAAACGGCCGGTGGCCTCCAGTACGACATCGACGGCGAGCTCGGCCCAGGGCAACTGCGCCGGTTCACGCTCGGCCAGCACCTGGATGCGCCTGCCGTCCACGACGAGGGTGTCCCCGTCGACGGTCACCGGGCGGCCGAGGCGGCCGGACGTCGAGTCGTAGGCGAGCAGTCGCGCGAGGGCGGCGGGCTCCGTCAGGTCGTTCACCGCGACGACCTCGAGGTCCGTGTCACGTTCCAGCAGCGCGCGCAGAACGTTGCGTCCGATGCGGCCAAATCCATTGATGGCGATACGAGTCATGAGTGGTGTCCCTTCGGCTCCTCTCCAGTGTTCCCGCGCGGCGCCGGGCGGTGACAGCGGCGAGATCGCCATGGTCCGCAAGGATCGCGCCAACCGGTCGTGGGGGGGGCCGAGGCGCCGCCCGCCGGCCGGTCGCGGAGGGTCCGAGGCCGGTTGTTCGCCCTGGGTGGAGCCGGCTATTCGCCCTGGGTGAAGGTGCGCCGGTATTCGCTCGGGGAGGTGCCGAGGATCCGGTGGAAGTGCAGCCGCAGATTGGCACCGGTGCCGAGGCCCACGCCCGCGGCGATCTGCTCGACGCTCCACTGCGAGCGCTCCAGGAGTTCGCGGGCCATGTCGATGCGGGCTCGCATGACCCATTGCATCGGTGTGTACCCCGTGTCGTCGGCGAAGCGCCGCGAGAAGGTGCGCGGCGACACCGCGGCGTGCTGGGCGAGTGTCTCCAGGGAGAGCGGTTCGCCGAGCTGGTGCAGCGCCCATTCGCGGGTGGCGGCGAACCGTTCGCCCAGCGGTTCGGGGACGCTGCGTGGCACGTACTGTGCCTGACCGCCGCTGCGGTAGGGGGCCGCGACCAGACGGCGGGCCGCGTGGTTCGACGCGGCCACTCCCAGGTCTCCGCGCAGGATGTGAAGGCACAGGTCGATGCCGGAGGCGGCGCCTGCCGAGGTCAGTACGCTTCCCTCGTCGACGAACAGGACGTTCTCGTCGACGTCGACGAGCGGGTGTTTCGCCGCGAGTGCCCGGGTGTAGTGCCAGTGCGTCGTGGCACGTTTCCCGTCGAGCAGTCCCGTGGCGGCGAGCGCGAACGCGCCGGTCGAGATGGCCGCGAGCCGCGCGCCCCGCTCATGGGCCCCGACGAGCGCGTCGACGACGGCGGGCGGCGGGTCCTCGCGGTCGGGGGACCGGTATCCGGGGACGAAGACGAGCTCGGCCCAGGCGAGTTGTTCGAGGCCGTGGGCCACGTGGTACGACAGTCCGTCGCCGCCGGTCACGAGACCGGGCTCCGCGCCGCACACCCTCACCTCGTACGGCATGCTCGCCCGGGTCGTGAACACCTGCGCGGCGATGCCGACATCGAGTGGTTTGGCACCCTCGAGCACGAGAACGGCGACGCGGTGCAAGGGGGATGGCGGCACGGGAAAAGGGTACGCGGGTGTGCGGGCCTTTCTCGTTCGACGTGCTCGCGCGGGCACCGGAGGAAGCGGGTGGTCCGATCGGTCGGAGTGGTCCGAGCGGTTCGCCGAAGCGCCGGCAGTGCGGCCCGCCGAACACCGGGCAGAGCGGCCCTGTCGCGCGGCTCGGCGGAGACGGTCCGACAAAGACGCCCGCTCCCGGGTACGCCCGCGCTCACCCGCATGTGCGGAGACGGTCCCACGGAACGCCCGCTCCCCAGTACGTCTGCGCTCGCCCGCATGTGACGCACCGGCACCGAGATCGGCGTATGTCCGTCGGGTCGGTCCGGGCGGCCCGCGACGCGGCGCCCGGCGGCCGCCGGGACCGGTCGGCTGCCGGGATTGCCCGTCCGAGCGCGGAGCTGCGGCTTTCCGCCTCCGTGCCTTGATACCGCTTCGGCAACCCCCTTCACAAGAGCCACATACGCCGTGCGAGGATGCGGCTCCGGTATCGAATACCGGTGTAGAGGGGAACCCCATTGAAATCAAGGAAACTGAGCCGTAAGCGGCAGCGCGCAACCATAGTCACGGCGGCGGCCGCCTCGGTCGTCGCCGGCGCAGCCCTGCTGCCCAACTGGTCCGCTGGCGCGGCGAGTGTGACCGCCGACCCCAAGGTGGACGCGTCCACGAAGGCGACCTTCCAGCGGCTGGCGGACGCGGTCTTCACCGACCGTACCGACGCCCTGGTCGGCGACGACGGAGCGAAGCAGAAGACGTCCCGGTTCTCCGGCGACGTACGCCTGTCCTCGACCCAGTCGCGTGCCGAGAAGTCCGCGCTGGCGAAGCTGGAGAGCCGCAAGGCCCGTCTGGCGGAGCTCGGCGAGAAGTACCGTTCGGCCAACACCACGGTGTCGCTGGACCGTACGCGGGTGAAGGGCCGTCACGCCACGGTCGACGTCACGGAGACGACGACGCTGGCCTACGACAAGGCCAAGGGCACCGAGCCGAAGACCACCGGCTTCGAGGCGCACCACACGCTGACGTTCAAGGCCGACCGCAACGGGGACTGGCAGCTCACCACGGTCCGTGACACGGACGACGGGGTCGCGGTCAACCAGGTCGCGGCCACCACGTACGTGGCCACGCCGATGACCGGTGACGACACGCCGCCTTCGGCGACCCGTGCCGCCACCACGCAGCCGGCGCCGGCGAAGCCGAAGAACTTCACGGCGACCGGCTACGACTACAAGGCGATGGCCGCGTACGCCGCGAAGTACTGGAAGAACTACAACCCGGCGTACCCGGACTTCAACGGGGAGGGCGCCGGCGGAGACTGCACGAACTTCGTCAGCCAGACCCTGAAGGCCGGCGGCTGGAAGCACGCTCCCGGTTACGTGAACGACTTCCACAAGTGGTTCGGCAACTCGGACATCCAGTCGGACTCGTTCGTCGGGGTCAACGAGTTCTCGTGGTTCGCCCTGTCCTCGAAGCGGACCACCAGCCTCGCGAACGTCTATCAGGCCGACGTCGGTGACGTCATCCAGATGGACTTCAACAAGGACGGGTCCAAGGACCACACGATGATCGTCACGTACCGCAGCCCGCAGGGTCAGCCGTACGTGTCGTACCACTCGACCAACACCTACAACCGGTCGTTGGCGAGCATCATCGCGTCGTACCCGAACGCCGCGTACTACGCCTACCGCACCTGAGCGGACGCGTTCCCGGGGCGGGAGCGGGCACGATGTGCCGGCTCCCGCCCTTTGCGTCGCGCGGAACTGCGGAAGCGGCGCGGCGGACCGGGCCGGTCAGAGCCGGACGGTGCCCAGCCAGAGCGCCGCCCCGGCGGCCGCCAGCAGGACGAAGTTGAGCCCGGTCATGCGCGCCTCGCCGCGCGAGACGTGAACGGCTGTTCCGCCGACCTGGATCAGTACGAGGCCCGTCGCCGCGGCGACGGCGAGCCAGGGCGCGATCCCGGTGAGCGGCGGCAGGATCAGGCCTGCCGCGCCGAGGACCTCCAGCGTCCCGATGAGTCTCACGACCGGCATGGGTACGCGGTCGACCCAGCCCATCATGGGCCGCAACTGCTCCTGGCTCCGCAGGATCTTGAGGCCTCCGGCGTAGAGGTAGAAGGCCGCCAGCAGCGCTGCGACGATCCAGTAGGCGACGTTCATGGCGGCTCCTCGCACAATGGTTACCAGGCGTAAGTTGCCCCATGATGAGTCACCGTCGGGGGGCCCGCAAAAGGCACATGGATGTGCGCTACCCACAGGGAGCTGTCGTGTCGGAGTACGAGCACACCTGCATGATCCGCGGGGACGCCGGCCGGACGATCCGTGCCGTGCTCGACCGGATCTGCGACAAGTGGACGCTGCTGATCGTGACGACCCTGGAGGGGGGCCGGCTGCGCTTCACCGATCTCCAGCGGCAGATTCCCGGCATCTCGCAGCGGATGCTGACGCTGACCCTGCGCAATCTGGAGCGGGACGGCCTGGTGTCGAGGACGGTGTACGCGGAGGTCCCGCCGCGCGTCGAGTACGCGCTGACCCCGACCGGGCGAAGTCTCATCCCGCCCGCCCTCGCGCTGGCCGGCTGGGCGATCGAGCACATCGCGGAGATCGAGGCCAGCAGGGCCGCGTTCGGGGAGCGGACGGGCTGATGTCGGTGGGTGCCTGGGACGCCGACGGCGGAATCAGCGCTGGAAGGCGGCTCCGAGCTGCGCGCCGGTCTCGGGTGCGGCGAGTGTGTGGGGTCCGTAACTCACCGATCCGGTGGCGGTGATGCCGGAGGCGGTGCCGGGGAAGACCCAGACGCCCCCGGAGCCGTTGTTCTCCTTCGGCGCCGACACGACGACGTACCCGCCGACGACGGCGGTGCGGCCGCCGAACGCGTCGCCGTTCTCCGCCGTGCCGGGCACCCCGGCCGTGTTCTGGCCGAAGACCTGGACCGCGCTGCCGGACAGGCCCGTCCGGCTCCCCCTGAGGACGGCGAAGGTGCCGGCGTCGGTCCGTCCGGCGTAGTCCTCGCCGGGGACCCCGGCGACGACGTCGGCGTATCCGTCACCGGTGACGTCACCGACGGAGACGTCGGTGCCGAAGCGGTCGCCGCTCTCCCCCGTCCCGGGGACGCCCGGGGTGTTCTGGCCGATGAGGGTGGCCCGCGCCGCGAATCCGCCGGCCGTGCCCCGCACCACGCCCACGAGCCCGCCGCCCGGGGCGGTGCTGCGACCGAAGACGACGTCCAGGTGGCCGTCGTGGTCGATGTCCCCGAGGGCGATGCTGTCCGCGGACACGGTGTCGGCGGCGGCTATGAGCGGGCCCTCCACGGGACCGTTCCTGGTGCCCCACAGCAGTTGCAGGCGGGGCGGCGGCACCGTCCCGTCTCCGTCGGAGTCCCACGATCCCCTGCTGATGACGAGGTCGGTCCTGCCGTCGCCGTCCACGTCGCCCGCCGCCATTCCGTGGATGCGGACGCCCGGGTCGACGAGCGGGCCGGTGCGGGCCGGGACACCGGTACGGCTGATGGGCCCGTACCGCGTCTCGTACGCCGTCACGAGGTCCAGGTGACCGTCCCCGTCGACGTCGCCCGCCCGGGTCGCCGACCGGCCCTCGCCGGCGACGGCGGCGGTGATGAGCCCGCCCGCGCTTCCCCACAGCACGGTCTGACGGCCGACGTCACGGGCGGCGCCGATGTCCTCGCCGGGAGATCCGACGACGAGGTCGGTGTAGCCGTCGCCGTCGAGGTCCGCCGCGGTGAGGTCGCTGCCGAAGCGGTCGCCCGCCTCCGCCGTACCGGGGATTCCGTAGCGGCTCTGGCTGATCACCTGGCGCTTGACGCCGTCGGGGCCCTCGCCCATGCCGTAGACGACGGTGAAGTATCCCGCTCCGGCACGGCCGTTGACGGTGCCGCCGGGGGCGCCGATGGCCACGTCGGGGTATCCGTCACCGTCGAAGTCGGCCCGCGCGGACCCAGGAGCGGCGGAGTCGAGAGCACTCGTGGAGGTGTTCCCCGGGGCGGCCACGACCGGTGCGGCACCCGTGGCGGACAGGACGACGACGGCGGTCGCGGCCACGGGCAGGCGGAGCTTGCGCAAGGACAAGGCGGACCCCTTGGGGACGGTGATCGCTCGTCGGGACGTCCCGACGGCCGGTGCCCCACAAGACCCGCACCCGACGCCGATGGTTGTACTCCCCCGTTCACCTGGTCGTCCGACACGCACGCCCTCGGGTTCACGTCGCGGCGGCCGTCCGGAGGCACGCGCCGCCCCGGCGGGAGCCGGAGTCCGCGAACCGCCCGGCACGCTCCCTAGGATGCGACGCATGCCTGATCTCCCGCCTCGCCCCGAGCCGTTCACCGCCAGGACCGAGCCGTCCGCGCTCGACGATCTCCGTTCACGGCTGCGCGCGACCCGCTGGCCGGACGCCCCGGCGGAGGCCGGGTGGTCGCTGGGGACCGACCTCGGTTACCTGCGCGAGCTGGTCGCGTACTGGGCCGACGGGTTCGACTGGCCGGCGCGGGAGGCGGAACTGGCCCGGCTGCCCCGCTACCGCATCGGGCTCGGCGGTCTGGGCATCCACTTCGTGCACGCCCGGGCCGTCGCTCCGGCCGGTCCTGTTCTGCCGCTGGTGCTCTGCCACGGCTGGCCGGACTCGTTCTGGCGGTACACGAAGGTGATCCCGCTGCTGACCGATCCCGGCGCGCACGGCGGCGATCCGGCCGACGCCTTCGATGTGATCGTGCCCGACATGCCGGGCTACGGACACTCCGACCGCCCCACCGGCCCATCGCTCGACTCCATCGCCGTCGCCGGTCTGTGGGCCGAGCTGATGGAGGTGCTCGGATACGAGCGGTTCGGCGCGGCCGGCGGTGACATCGGCAGCCATGTGAGCCGCTATCTCGCGCTCGACCACCCCGGCCGCGTCGTGGCCGTCCACCGCATGGACGGGGGTCTGCCGGTGTTCGCCGGGGACCCGGCCGACCTGACGCCCGAGGAGCGTACGTGGATGGAGGGCGTCGCGGCCTGGGGCGCCGCCGAGGGCGCGTACGCCGCGATGCACCGCACGAAGCCGCAGACCGCCGCCGTGGGACTCAACGACTCGCCGGCCGCGCTCGCCGCCTGGATCGTCGAGAAGCTCCGGGCGTGGAGCGACTGCGACGGGGACGTCGAGCGGTCCTTCACGAAGGACGAGATCCTCACGAACGTGACGCTCTACTGGCTCACCGGGACGATCGGCTCCTCGATGCGCATGTACGGCGCGAACGGGGCGATCCCGCCCGCGCAGCTGGCCCGCCGGGTCGAGGTGCCGTCCGGCTTCTCGCTGTTCCCGGGCGATCTCGTGCGTGCGCCGAGGGCGTGGCTCGAGCGTACGACGAGCCTCGCGCGCTTCTCCGAGCCACCCCGCGGCGGCCACTTCGCCCCGTTCGAGGAGCCCGAGCTCTACGCGGAGGAACTGCGCGCGTTCTTCCGCCCCTACCGGACACCGGCGGCGAACTGACTCCTCCATCGGCCACCGCGAGCCCGGTCCCCGACTCCCCCGGCGTGTCCGTGCCTCGCGACCTTCCTCCACCCTGCCTACGCTCTACGGGAGGGCGCAGCGGAGATGGACCGACAAGGACGACGCCATGGTGACGGGCTTTCCGTTCGTGGGACGCGAGGACGTACTCGGGGAGCTGCGGGATGCCGGGGAGCGCGCCGCCGCGGGCCGGGGCGGACTCGTCACCCTGACGGGAGCGGCGGGAGCGGGCAAGACCCGCGTCGCGGAGGAGGCCGCCCGGCGCGCAGAGGGCTTTCGCACGGTGTGGACGTGGTGCCCGCCGGACGCCGTGCAACACGCGCTCAGGCCCTGGTCACGGTTGCTGCGCGAGCTCGTCGTGGACGATGTGCGCTGCGCGCGGCTCGTCGCCGCCTCACCGTCGCTGCGCGCGGTCCTGGCCGGGTCCGCGGACGCCGGGCGGACCGAGGCGGACCCGGAAGCGGCGCGGGTGCGGCTCGCGGGCGACGTCACCGAGATCCTGACGACGGTGGCACGGCGACGGCCACTGCTGCTGGTCCTCGACGACGTCCACGCGGCCGACGCCTCCTCGCTGCGGCTGCTCCTGGAGACCTCCGACGCCGTGCGCGGTTCCAAAGTCCTGCTGCTGGCCACGGCCCGCGACGACGACACCGCCTGGCAGGACCGCGCCTGGGCCCGGGCCCAGTTGCTGCGCCGTGGGAGCGCGCTGCCGGTGGGACCGCTCCGGGACGAGGACGTGGCGGCGCTGCTCGACGCCGCTACGGGCGGCACTCCCGCGCCTTCGGCCGTACAGGCCCTGGCCCGGTACACGGGCGGCGACGCGTTCTTCGTGACGGAGCTCCTCCGGTCCGGCGCCGGCCTCGAAGGGACCGGGCCGAAGGCGACGGCCGTCTCCGTCCGGATCCGGGACGTGATCCGTGCCCGAACCGCCGAACTGTCGCCCCGTACGGCCCGGTTGCTGGACATCGCCTCCCTGCTGGGAACACGGTTCCGGCTCGACGTGCTCGCCGATGCCGCCGGCGAGCCGCTGGACGAGGTGCGCGCGCTGCTCGGGGAGGCGGCGGGGGCCGGACTGCTGGCGGAGGCCGGGGCGAACGAGGGCCGTTTCCGGCACGATGTTCTGCGCGAGGCGCTGTCCGGGAGGCCGGCACCCGCCGAGCGGGCCGCGCTGCACCGGTCGCTGGCGGCCGTTCTGGCCGAGTACGCCGGGCGCGGCCGCGACACGGGTCCCGCCGAGGTCGCCCACCATCTGCTCCTCTCCGGCCCGGAACACGCGCACGAGGCCGCCAAGTACTGCCGGGAGGCCGCCGATCGCGCCGCCGCGCTGCTCGCGTTCGAGGAGGCTGCCCGCTGGTACGAGAGAGCCGTACGGGCGTACGCGACGGGCGGTGCCGACCCGGCGGAGAACGCGGGGACCGACGACGGTGACGGTGACGGGCACGACTCCGGCGGCGGCAACGACTTCCGTGGCGGGGTCCGTGGCCGTACCCCGGTCGGTGGGACCACCGCGGCCGTCGAGGGCGGTGTGGGCGGCATGGGTGGTGTGGGTGGCGAGCCAGTCGGTCGGGGGCTCGGTGAGGCGGGGGAACGCGTCGAGGCGCTGATCGGGCTCGGGGCGGCGCGGTTCGGGTCCGGTGACTGGGCGGCGGCCCGTTCCGCACTGCTGCGCGCCGCCTCGCTCGCCCGCCGCGCGGGCCGGCCCGATCTGCTGGCGCGGGCCGCGCTGGGCCTCGGCACGGGTCCCGTCGGCTTCGAGGTCGATGTGGCCGACCGCGAGCAGGTCGACCTGCTGGGGGAGGCACGTTCCGCACTCTCGGCCGATCCGGCGCACGCCGGGCTGCGCGCCGCCGTCACCGCCCGGCTGTCCCTCGCGGCGGCTCTCCTCGAACCCGAGGAACACCGCGTCGCCCTCGCGGAGGAGGCGGTGGCCACGGCGCGCGAGGCCGACGACCCGGCGACACTCGGTCCGGCGCTCGCCGCGCTGTGCGACGCCCGGCCCGGCCCCGACCACTGCCGGGAGCGCCTCGACCTGTCCCGGGAGATCATCGCCTCGGCCCGGGCCCGGCGTGACCTCCCCCTCGAACTCCTCGGCCGGCGGCTGCGGTTGGTCGCGCTGATGGAGACCGGCTCGTTCGCCGGGGCGGACTCCGAGGCGGCGGCGTACGACAGCGCGGCCAGGCCGCTGCGACAGCCGCTGTACGCGTGGTACGTGCCCCTGTGGCGCGGCACCCGGGCACTGATGGAGGGGCGGTACGACGACTGTGCCGCCGCGCTCGCCGAGGTGGAGGCACTGGGCGGCGCGGCGGGCAGCCCCAACGCCACCCTGCTCGCGCAGACACAGCGCTGGTGCCTCTACTCGGCGACCGGCGACCGGGACCAGCTGCAACTGCTGCGCGACCGGGCGCCGTTGGAACGGATGCCGGGGGTGTGGCCGCGTGTCACGCTGGCTCTGCTCGCGGCGCAGCTGGGGTGCCATGAGGAGGCCTCGCGGCGCCTGTCCGGGGTGATGCCGTCCCTGGTCCGGGCACCGCGGGACAGCGAGTGGCTGCCGATGATGGCGCAGGCCGCGGAAACCGTCGGCACGGTGGGCACCCATACCTCCGCGTCCTCGCTCTACGACGCCCTGGCGCCGTACGCGGGTCTGTTCGTCGTCGAGGGCATCGGTGCGGCGATCCGGGGCCCGGTCGACCGCCATCTGGCGCTGCTGGCCCGGTCCATGGGCGACGACCGCACGACCCGCCACCACCGTGACCGCGCCGTGCGAGCCGCGATGGACGCGGGCGCGGTCGCACTCGCCGAGCTCATCGCCGAGGAAACGGCGGGGCCGACAGGGGCGACGGGAACGACAGGGACGGCGGGGACAGCGGGGACAGCGGGGACAGCGGGGGTGGCCGGAACAGCAGGAACGACCGAGACCTCGGAGGCGGCGAGGACGGCAGGGTCGGTTGGGGTAGCCGAGTCGACGGGGGCGGCGAGGACCGCAGGGACCGTTGAGGCAGTCGAGTCGGCAGCTCCTGCGAAAACCGTAGGAACGGTTGGGGCAGCCGAGACGGCGAGGACCGCAGGGACCGTTGAAGCGGCCAGTCGGGAGGGGACCGCACAGACAGCCGGGGTGGCCGAGTCGGCGAGGACCGCAGGGACCGTTGAAGCGGCCAGTCGGGAGGGGACCGCACAGACAGCCGGGGTGGCCGAGTCGGCGGGGGCGGCAGGAACCGGTGCGCGGCCCGGGGACTCGGCGGGCCCCGTCGCGACGGCGCCCGCCGCAACCGCACCGCAGCCGGAACCGCCCCTGCCCGCACCGCTGTTCCGCCGCGAAGGGCCGCTGTGGCACCTGGTGTACGCCGGCCGGGAGGCCCGCCTCCCCGACAGCAAAGGCCTGCACGACATCGCGATGCTCCTCGGCCGCCCGGGTACCCCGGTCCCCGCGGTCGATCTGGCGGCACCCGGTGCCGTCGCCGACGCACGTGGAACGAGCACCGCGGACCTGCATGCCCCCGGTGATCTGGGTGAGGTGATCGACGCCACCGCCCGCGCCGCGTACCGGCGACGCCTGCGGGAACTGGAGGAGGAGACCGAGGACGCCGACACGGCCGGGGACGCGCCACGGTCGCGCCGGATCGCGGAGGAGAGGGACGCCCTCGTCCGTCAGCTGTCAGCCGCCTACGGCATCGGCGGCCGCGTCCGCCGCGCCGGTTCCCCCGCGGAACGCGCCCGTACGGCCGTCACGGCCCGGGTCCGCGCCGCCGTTCGCCGTGTCGCGGCGGTCCACCCGGAGCTCGGACGCCATCTGGAGACCGCGGTACACACGGGCACCCTGTGCGTCTACGAGCCCGAGAACCCGCCCGCCTGGCGCCTGTAAGAGCACCTAGGAGAAAGCCTGGTCGTAGCCATGTCCCCTTCCTGGCTGAGTCGGCAGTGCTGCGGGAGGCGCTCGGGCTCGAGCTGTACGAGGCCGTACTGGCCGTCCGCCGCGCGGAGGCGGAGCCGTTCGCGATGTTCACCGACGCGGACGTCATCAAGGCCGTCCGCTGGCGGTATTGACCGGCTACTCCTCGGGCTCCCAGGCGATCAGCTGCTCGAACACCTGCTGGTCGCCCTCGATCTTCAGGTCGCTCAGCGTGAGGCGGCCCCAGACGAAGAGGAGCAGCTGCTCGGCCGTGCCCTCGGCCGAAGCGGAGGCGGGCGCGGCGTCGTCCGTGAGGGGTGCGGGCCAGGCGCCGGTGCCGTCCAACGCGAGGAGCCAGGAGCGGCCCTCGGTGGCGTGGTAGTGGACGGTGGCGGCCTCGTGCGGCCAGGCCGCCGGGGTGGAGTTGCAGGTGTCGAGAAACTCGGCCACGCCGTCGATCGCGACGTCCGCCGGCATCGGCTGCACGGCGCCCGCGGCGAGCTGGGCGTCGTAGGTGTGCACCAGCACCTCGTGCACCCGGCGCCGGGCAACGCCCCAGGCATTCGCCGGCGACACGCCGGCGCTCCACCACGCCCAGCACTCGCGCTCCGGGCCGGCCTCGCGCAGCGCACTCAACAGCAGCTCGTTCGACTCGGCGTACCAGGCCAGCAGCGCCTCGAGCTCGCGCGGCACCTCCGCGGCATCCTTGGCCGGCGGAGCCTCGGCCGGGCCCGCGGCGACGATCGCGGCCCACCAACGCTGGCCCCTACCCAGGTGCTGCACCAGATCGAACAACGTCCACTCGGGGCAGGACGGCACCGGCGCGTCAAGGCTGGGCGCGGCGGCAACCGCACTCCGGAACGCGGCCGACCGCTCGTCGATCAGTTGCAGCAGGGCGGAAAACTCAAGACTGTCTGTCACATCGCTTACCTATCACCCCAGCTCAGCCGACCGCACCCTATTTTCCAGGCCGTCAGCTGCGAGAGTCGGAGCACCTGATAGAAAGCCTGGTCGTAGCCATATCCCTTCCTGGCCGGCTCGTTGAACGAGTCATGGGGATGGGGAACGGTCCTCCGTGGATGGTGCCGGACGACCTGTGGGGGCGGATCGAGCCGTTGCTGCCGGTCAGGCAGCGGCGTCCGCGCCATCCCGGCCGGCTGCCACTGGACGACCGTGGTTGCCTGCCGGGCATCCTGTTCGTGCTGCACACCGGGATCCAGTGGGAGTGGCTGCCGCAGGAGCTCGGCTTCGGGGCCCACCGGCCGCGGCAGTTGTTCGCCGACCGGGGCTACCGCTTCGACAAGTACCGTCGGCTCCGGTGGAAGCGCGGTATCAAGCCGGTCATCGCCCGACGCGGAGTTCCGGCCGGCTCCGCCCTGGGCTCGGTCCGCTGGGTGGTCGAGCGGACGAAGTGCGCCACGAGGCGCTCTGTTTGTATCCCCGGCTGAGCCGGGAGGAACTCGGAAGGAGGTTCCTGGGCCGGATGACTTACCTGGATCCGAAAGG